>CAIPLM010000099.1 GCA_903865895.1 uncultured Rhodospirillales bacterium
CCGAGTCCTGCACGTCAGGGTCCGCGCGCAGCACGGCTTCCACCTCCACCGGCTCGACGCGCACGCCGTTGACCTTGAGCTGCCGGTCCTCGCGGCCGAGCACGACGAAGACGCCATCGTCCCGCAGCCGCACCGCGTCGCCCATGGCATAGCGCCGCCAGCCCGCTTCCGGGTCGCCGTCCGGCAGCAGGCGGCCGGGCACGCAGCCCCCGTCGCGCCATTCGCCGATCGCGGTGTAGCGACTGCGGATGTGCAGGACGCCGGCCTCGCCGGGCGCGGCGGCGCTGCCGTCCTCGCCGAGGATGGCAAATTGCGTGCCCGGCACCGGCCGACCCGCGGCGACCTGCGCGGCCGGGCCGAGCTCGTCCGCAGCCACGAAGCGCAGCCCGGCCTGTGCCTCGGTGGCGCCATAGACCATCTGCACGTGGCAGCCGGGCGGCAACACGGCGCGGAGCTGCGCGAGATCGGCGGTGAGCAGCGCCTCGCCATTGCTGGAGATCAGGCGGACCGCGCCGAGCGCCTCGCGCGCCGCGCCCAAGCGCGAAAGGGCGCGGTAGATGGCGGGCACCCCGATGATGGCGGTGATGCGATGGGTACGGATATGGCTCAACACCCGCCCGAGTCCGAGCGGCCCGCTGGCCCCGGCCACCCGGTGCAGCGTGGCGCCGGCGAGCCAGGCGGCCACCGCGTTCAGCAGCGCCCCCATGCTGGCAGGCACGTTCAGTGACAGATAGGCGTCGGCGGAGTTGAGATGCCCGCTATTCACCAGCAGCCCGGCGCGATGCAGCACCGAGCGCTGGCTGTGCACGATGCCCTTGGGCCGCCCGGTGCTGCCCGAGGTGAACACGATGAAGGCCGGCGCGCCCTGGGCGATCGCTTGCCCCGGCGCCGGACCGGCGGAGCCGGGGGCGATACAGGGCAGCCCATCGATTGGCGCGTCGGTGATCATCGCGGCGAGATTGCCGGCGGCCACCAGCGCCTGGACGCGCTCCGGCGGGTCCGCTCGATCGATGGTGACGCTCGGCACCCCGGCGGCAAGGCAAGCGAGCAGGGCGACCGTGCCTTCCGCTCCATCCGGCAGCCTTATGCCGACCGGCCGGCCCGGCGGCGCCACAGCGGCGATGGCGCCGCCGAGCGCCTCGGCCTCGGCGATCAGCTCCCAGTAGGCGATGCCTCGCCGCCCATCCTGCACCGCGACGGCGCCGGGCGTGGCGGCAGCCACAGCGCGGAGCAAGGCGAGTATTGGGGTTTCCGGGCCGCTAACCGGGCAGAACGGATTGAACGGAATTACCGGCCCGTCAAGGTCCAGCTTCACGGCCGGCGCGTCGGTCCAGGAGAGTGCCGACACGCTATCCGCCCGGATTTTCCAGCCCGAGTCCGCTGACCTGGCCGAACAGGGCGAGCAGCCGGGCGATATCCTCGGCGGGCAGCGGCGGGCGGCAGATCGAAGCGACGTTGGCGCGCAGATGATCGGCGCTGCCGGTGCCGAACAACACCACGCTGACCCCCGGTGTATGGCGGGCAAAGCGGTAGGCGGCATCGGTGACGCTCTCGGCGCCCGCGGGATGCACGAGGAAATCAAGCGGCCGCGCGGCATCCAGCAGCTCCGCCGGCACCTTGCCGGAAGCGGCGAGATCACGGATCGAGGCGGCCAGGAAATCCGGCCGGGCGAAAATGCTCCGCACGGCATGCATCACCAGCGTGCCCATGCCGCCATCGATCGCCAGCGGGAAGAGGCGGTCGCTGGCGGTGCGATGGAGCATGTTGAAGGCGACCATGCCGACATCCCACATCCCATCCGCGGCAGCGCGCAGCAGCATCGCATGGTCAGGGTCGCGGCTGGCGGATTCGGTGATGCCGAGGAAGCGGAATTTCCCGGCCGCCTTGGCGCGCTCCAGCGCCGGCATCAGCTCGGCCATGGCGAATTCGTATTGCGGCATCGAGACGCCGTGCAGCTGGAAGACGTCGACATAATCCGTGCCAAGCGCCTTCAGCGAGGCATCCAGGCTCGCGGTCAGCCCTTCGGCGGTGATTTGCACCCCCTTCTCGGCCAGCAGGCACTTGGTGGCGATCACCACGCTGTCGCGCGGCACGTCGCGAATGGCTTCGCCCACCATCGGCTCCGTGCCGTACTGGGCGGCGGTGTCGATCAGGGTGATACCGCTGTCGATGGCA
>CAIPLM010000100.1 GCA_903865895.1 uncultured Rhodospirillales bacterium
CTCGAAGCCGAGCTTGGCCGCCTCCTTCAGCCGCCCATCGGCGCCGGCGACCTGGCGCACCTCGCCGGAGAGGCCGACCTCGCCGAAAAACACCATGGAGGGGTCGGTCGGCTGATCGGTCGCCGCCGAGGCCAGCGCCGCGACCACCGCGAGATCGGCGGCGGGTTCGGAGACGCGCAAGCCCCCGGCGACGTTGAGGTAGACGTCGGTGGCGTTGAGCCTGAGGCCGCACCGCGTTTCCAGCACCGCCAGCAACATGGAGAGCCGGCCCGATTCGAGCCCGATGGTGGAGCGCCGCGGCGAGCCGCCGGGGTTGGGCGCCAGCAGGCACTGGATTTCCACCAGCACCGGGCGCGTGCCCTCCATCCCCGCGAACACCGCCGAGCCCGAGATATTGCCGCGCCGTTCGGCGAGGAACAGCGCGGAGGGGTTGGCGACCTCGGCCAGCCCGCGCTCCGTCATCTCGAACACGCCGATCTCGTCGGTGGCGCCGAAGCGGTTCTTCACGCCCCTGAGGATGCGGAACTGGTGGCCGCGATCGCCCTCGAAATACAGCACCGCGTCCACCATGTGCTCCAGCACGCGGGGGCCGGCGATGGCGCCCTCCTTGGTGACGTGGCCGACCAGCACGAGGGCGTGGTTGCGCGTTTTGGCGAGGCGGATCAGCTCGAAGGCGGAGGCGCGCACCTGGCTCACCGTGCCAGGCGAGCTGTCGATGCTGTCGAGCCACATGGTCTGGATCGAGTCGATGACTACCAGCGCAGCGTCGGTGGCCGCCTCCAGGCTGGCGGTGATCTGCCGCATGTCGATGGAGGCGGCGAGTTCGAGCGCGCGGCCGGTGAGGCCGAGGCGGCGGGCGCGCAGCCGGATCTGGTCAATCGCCTCTTCGCCGGAGATGTAGATCACCCGGCGCCCGCGATCGGCCAGCGCGGCGGCGGCCTGGAGGAGGAGGGTGGATTTGCCGATGCCTGGGTCGCCCGCCAGCAGCAGCGCCGAGCCCGGCACCAGCCCGCCGCCGAGCACGCGATCGAATTCGGCGATCCCCGTCGCCACCCGGGGCGGCGGTTCCGCCGAGCCGGCGAGATCGACGAAGGTGAGGCCCTTGCCCTTGCTGCCCTTCACCGCGGTGGGGCCGGTGGCCGCCTGTTCCTCAGTGATGGTATTCCACTCGCCGCAGGCCTCGCAGCGCCCGGCCCATTTCGCGCTCACCGCACCGCAGGACTGGCAGACGAAGCGGGTAGTGGCCTTGGCCATCAGGCGCTGACCAGCGCGTAGAGGCAGGAATCGACGTAGCCTTCGGCGAGCCGCATGCGGGATCGCATCATCGGCGCCTCCAGCGTGAAACCGAGGTGCTCCACCAGCGCGCGGGAGCGGGCGTTGCGCACGTCGATCTCGGCCTCGATACGGTTGACCTGCAGGTCATCCCGCATATGCGCGATCGTCGCCGCGACCGCTTCCCGCGCGTAGCCCTGGCCGGAGGCGGCGGGGGAGAGAATGTAGCCGATCTCGGCGCGGCGATGGCGGATGCTGCGCGCGTGGTAGTTCACCATGCCGATGCAGCGATCGGTCCCGGCCAGCGCGATCGCCCACATCATCCAGCCCTCCGGCGGCGGCGCGATCCAGTTGGCGATATATTTCTCGGTGCGGGCGATGCTGGGCGAGTGATCATGGTCCCAGTAGCGCATCGCCGCGGGATCGCCGTAGGCGGCGTGGAAATCGGGCGCGTCGGCCATGGTGAAGGCGCGCAGGCGCAGGCGGGGGGTGGCGATTATGGGGATGGGGTTGCGGGCCATCGCTACTTGCGCAGTTCCATCTGGATCGGCCCTTCGCGGCGGCCATGGGTGAACTGGTCCACCATCGCATTGCCGCTCTCCATCAGCTCGGATGCGGCGCCCTGCCAGACGATGCGGCCCTTGAACAGCATCGCCGCCCGATCGCCGATGCGCCGGGCCGACAGCATGTCATGGGTGATGGCAATCGCGGTGGAGCCGAGGGTCTTCACGCAATCGACGATCAGCCCGTCGATCACCGCGCCCATGATGGGATCAAGCCCCGTGGTCGGTTCGTCGAAGAACAGCACCTCCGGCCGGGCAGCGATGGCGCGGGCCAGGCCGACGCGCTTCTGCATGCCGCCCGAGAGCTCCGCCGGCCACAACTCGCCGACCGAAGGGGCGAGTCCGACCTGCGCCAGCACCGTCTCGGCGCGGGCCTTGGCGTCGGCGCGGCTGGCGAGGCGGCGGGCGAGCAGGCCGAAGGCGACGTTCTCCCAGACGGGCAGGCTGTCGAACAGCGCGCCGTTCTGGAACAGCATGCCGATCTGGGCGCGGATCGTCTCCCGCCGCGCGCGGTCCAGCGCCAGCACGTTGGTGCCGTCGATCTCGATGGTCCCCTCATCAGGCGCGATGAGGCCGAGGATGCATTTGAGCAGCACGGACTTGCCGGAGCCGGAGCCGCCGATCACCACCATGGAGGTACCGGGCATCACGTCGAGGTCGATCCCGTCCAGCACCACCTTGTCGCCGAAGCGCTTGGTAAGGCCCCTCAGTCGTATTTTCGGAACGTCCTTGTTTGAGCGCTCGCGCTCGCTCTGCTCGCTGCCGCTGGTCATCGCGCGAAGAACAGTTCGGTGAGCACATAGTCGAAAGCGAGGATCAGCACGCTCGCCGCCACCACGGCCGAGGTGGTTGCGGCGCCGACGCCCTGGGCGCCGCCCTTGGAGTTGTAGCCGTGATAGCAGCCCATCAGCGCGATGAGGAAGCCGAACACCCCGGCCTTGGCGAGGCCGGAGACCACGTCATCGGTGCGCAGGAAGTCGAGCGTGTTGGACAAATAGATGCCGGGGTTGAAGCCGAGCTTCACCACCCCGATGATGAAGCCGCCGAGCACGCCGAGAATGTCGGCCACCATCACCAGCAGCGGCAGCGCCACCAGCCCCGCCAGCAGGCGGGGGGCGACGAGGTATTTCATCGGGTTGGTAGATAGCGTGGTGAGCGCGTCCACCTGGTCGGTCACCCGCATGGTGCCGATTTCGGCGGCCATCGCCGCGCCGGCGCGGCCGGCCACCATCAGCCCGGCCAGCACGGGGCCGAGTTCGCGGGTGACGGAGAGCACCACCAGCGAGGCCACCGCGCTGTCGGCGGCGAAGCGGGAGAGGCCGGTGGAGGATTGCAGGGCGAGCACCATGCCGGTGAACACCGCTGTCAGCGCCACGACCGGCAGGCTGAGATAGCCGATCTCCAGCATCGCGCGCAGGAATTGCCGTCCGTAGAAGGGCGGGCGGAAGATGTGGGAGAGCCCTTCGACGGCGAACAGCGTCAGCCGCCCGGTGCCGAGGCAGGCGCCGATCAGGAAACGGCCGAGCGAGGCGACGAAATCCAGGAAGGCGCTCATCCCTGGTAGACCCTGGCGTAGCGGGCGCCGAGGCTGGTCAGGATCTCGTACCCGTTGGTCCCCGCCAGCGCCGCCAGCGCATCGGGCGGCATATTGGGGCCGAGCAGTTCGATCGCGGCCCCTGGGGTGATCGCGGGGAAATCCGTCACGTCAAAGGTGGTGAGGTCCATGGAGACACGCCCTACCAGCGGCACCGGCCTGCCGTCAAAGAAACCGTGGCCGCGGTTGGAGAGCGATCGCAGGAACCCGTCGGCATAGCCCACGCCGACGGTGGCGATCCGGCTCGGCCGGGCGGCATGCCAAGTGGCGTTGTAGCCCACCCCCTCGCCGGCGGCGATCTCGCGCACTTGCAACACGCGGCCACGCAGGGTGGCGACGTTGCGCATCGGGTTGGGCC
This sequence comes from uncultured Rhodospirillales bacterium, assembly GCA_903865895.1. Classification (GTDB taxonomy): domain Bacteria; phylum Pseudomonadota; class Alphaproteobacteria; order Acetobacterales; family Acetobacteraceae; genus CAIYPH01. Next base: position 3,788 of record CAIPLM010000100.1, read on the forward strand.
CCCCCCCAGGCGTCGGATTGATGCCGTAGAGCGCGGCGCCGGGGCGGGCGAGGTCGGAGGCGAAATCGGCCCCGAGGAAAATGCCGGACGAGTTCGCGAAACTCGCGGGCACGCCGGGGAAGGCGGCTCGCACGGCGGCGAAGCGGTCACGTTGCAGCGCGTTGATGGGGTCGCCGGGCTCCTCGGAGGACACCAGATGGGTCATCACGTAGCGCAGCGTGATGCCCGCAAGCCGTTCCCGCAGGGCGGCAATATCACGGGCATCCAGGCCGAGCCGGTTCATCCCGGTATCCACATGCAGGATCGCCTCGCCCCCGCCACTCTCCCGCCAGGCCGCGATGGCATCGAGCGTGCCGAGCACCGGGGTGATGGCGTGGGTGCGATAAAGCCCCTCGCTGCCCGGCACCAACCCGTTCAGCACCGCCAGCATCGCGCCAGGCAGCAGGGATCGGATCGCGAGCGCCTCGCCGACATGGGCGACGAAGAAATGCCGGCAGCCGGCGGCGAGCAGGGCAGGGGCCACGCGTGCGGCGCCCAAACCATAGGCATCCGCCTTCACCACCCCCGCCACCGGGCCATGGGCGTGCAGGGCCGACAACGCCCGCCAATTGGCGGCGATGGTGCCGAGGTCGATCTCCAGGACCGCCGATTCAGTACCCGTCATCGGGGCTGTGATGCAGGTCGATATCGGTATAGCGGGTGAATTCGCCCTCGAACATCAAGTCCACCTTGCCGGTCGGGCCATGACGCTGCTTCTCGATGATCAGTTCGGCGCGGTTATGCACCGCCTCCATGTCACGCTGCCACTTCTCCAGCGCGGTATTGAACTTCTCATCATTGTCGAAGGCGATCTGCTTGGGGATGCGTTGCTGCAGGTAATACTCGTCGCGGTAGATGAACATCACCATGTCGGCGTCCTGCTCGATCGAGCCGGATTCGCGGAGATCGGCCAGCTGCGGCCGCTTGTCCTCGCGGCTTTCCACGGCGCGGGAGAGCTGGGAGAGCGCCATGACAGGGACTTCCAGCTCCTTGGCCAGCGCCTTCAGCCCCTGGGTGATCTGGCTGATTTCCTGCACCCGGTTCTCCTGGCGGGTGCCGGCGGAGGGGCGCATGAGCTGGAGGTAGTCCACCACGATGAAGGCCAACCCCTTGGTCCGCTTCAACCGCCGGCAGCGGGTGCGCATCGCCGAGAGGGTGATCGCCGGGGTGTCGTCGATCAGCAGCGGCAGGCTGCCGATTTCGCGGCTGACCTGGATGAAGCGGTCGAAATCCTTCTGGCTGATTTCACCGCGGCGGATCTTGTCGCCGGAAATCCGGGATTCCTCGGAGAGCAGACGGGTGGCGAGCTGCTCGGCGCTCATTTCCAGCGTGAAGATCGCCACCATCGCTTTCGGCAGCCCGTTCGGGTCGGTCTCGCGGGCTTCGGCGAGCAGCGCCTTGGCGGCGCCATAGGCGATCTTGGTGGCGAGCGCGGTTTTGCCCATGCCAGGACGGCCGGCGAGGATCAGCAGATCCGATGGGTGCAGCCCGCCGGTCTTGCGGTCGAGATCGCGCAGCCCGGTGGTGAGGCCGGAAACGCCGCCGGGGCGATGGAAGGCGAGTTCCGCGGTATGGATCGCCTGGGTCAGCGCGTCCTTGAAGGTGGCGAAGCCGCGATCGACGCCGCCCTTGGCGGCCAGCTCGAACAGCGCCTGTTCGGCCGCCTCCACCTGCTTCTCGCCATCCAGCTCCGGCTCGGCGCCGAATGCGTTGTTGACGACGACCTCGCCGATATCAATGAGTTGCCGGCGCATCCAGGCGTCATAGATCGCGCGGCCATATTCGCCGGCGTTGATGATGCCGACCATGGCGCCGAGCAGCTGCGCCAGATAGGTGGTGCCTCCCACCTCCTCCAGCACGCCGGAATGCTCGAACTCCGCCTTCAGCGTCACCGCATCGGCAAGCTGCCCCGCCTCCACCCGGCGGCGGATCGAAGCGAAGATGCGGCCATGGATGGAATCGGCGAAATGGTCGGGCAGCAGGAAGTCGCTGATCCGCTCATAGGCCTTGTTGTTGGCGAGCAAGGCGCCCAGCAGCGCCTGCTCGGCCTCCACGTTGGAGGGCGGCAGGCGCTGGGACATCCCCAGCAGCGAAGAGGGCGGGTCAATGGTGTTCATCCCCGCCATCATAGGCCCAACCGACGCACCGCGTCAGCGGCGATCGCCTGTGGACTTCTGTGGATTACGGGGGCGGTTACACCTTCCCCATCGGGCAGGCCGCCACATCCGGCGGCAGGAACGCCTTGTCCTGCGGGATGGTGGCGACCAGCTTGAACTGGTCCCACTCGCCCTTGGACTCCGCCTGCGTCTTGGTCTGCCACACCCGGGCGGCATGGATGTGCTTGCCATCGGCGCGCACATAGCCGGTGCCGAACAGCGGATCCTCCACCGGGATCGCCTTCATCTGCGCCACCGCCGCCGCTCCGCTGGCCTTGGCCTTGTCGACGCCCATCGCCTTCACCGCCTTCAGGTAATGCCACACCGCCGAATAGCAGCCGGCGTGGAAGTAGTTCGGATAGGCCTTGTGGTAGCGCGGCGCGAAGCGGGCGGCGAAGGCGCGGGTGCCCTCGTTCATGTCCCAGTAGAACGGCATCGAGCCGATGATCCCGGCCGAAGAAGCCAGGCCGACGGAGCGGCTGATATAGTCCTGATACACCAGGGCGGCGATCTTGACGCCGGATTGCGGCAGGCCGAACTCGGTCGCCTGCTTGATGCAATTGGCGGTGTCGTCACCGGCATTGGCGAGGCAGATCACCTTCGCCTTGCTCACCTGCGCCTGCAACAGGAACGCCGAGAAATCCGTGGTGCCGGGGAAGGGATAGGCGACCATCCCCGCCACCTTGCCGCCCATCTGCTCCACGATGGTGGCGGTATCCTTCACCATCACATGGCCCGAGATATAGTCCGGCTTGATGAAGAACCAGCTATCGAACCCGCCCTCCACCAGCCCGCGGGTGATGGCGTTCGAGTTGCTCCACAGATCATAGGTCCACTGGATCTGGTTGGGCGTGCAGTACTTGCCGGTGAGATCGGGGATCCCCGCCGCGGTGAAGACGACGACCTTGTCCTTCTCCTTCGCCACCTGCCCCACCGCGATCGCCACCGCCGAATGCGGAATGTCGAAAATCGCATCCACCCCGTCGAGGTCGTACCAACGCCGCGCGATGGTGGCACCCACATCGGGCTTCAGCAGCATGTCGCCGCCCACCACCTCAACGGCGATCGACGGAGTCTCCTTCATGAAATCCTCGGCCGCCATCTGCGCACCCAGCAGATCGCCCGGGCCCGAAGCCTCGGCATATTGGCCAGACATGTCGGACAGCACGCCTACCTTCACCAGATTGGCCGCCTGGGCGGTACGGATGGCAGGCGCGGCAAGCGCGGCGGCGCCCGCAAGCAGGGTGCGGCGACGGATGGTCATGGATGTTTCCCCGGATTTATGGTGTTGCCACCGCGTTTGGCCGGGGAAACCTGCCATGTCAATCCTCAGCTTTTGACGATTTTGGGCGGCAAAGCGAGCGCGATCGACAGCTCCTTCAACCGCGCCGCCGGCACCTCGGCCGGGGCCCCCATCATGAGGTCTTCGCCCTGCTGGTTGAGCGGGAAGAGGATGACCTCGCGAATATTCGGCTCATCGGCCAGCAGCATGACGATGCGATCGATGCCCGGCGCCGAGCCGCCATGCGGGGGCGCGCCGTAGCGGAAGGCGTTCAGCATGCCGCCGAAGCGGGCCTCCACGTCGGCCGCCGTATAGCCGGCGATCTCGAAGGCGCGGATCATCACGTCCGGCCGATGGTTGCGGATGGCGCCCGAGGACAGCTCGATGCCATTGCACACGATATCGTACTGATAGGCCTTGATGGTCAGCGGGTCCTGCGTGTTCAGCGCCTCCAGCTCGCCCTGCGGCATGCTGAACGGGTTGTGGCTGAAATCGATCTGCTTGGTTTCCTCGTTCAATTCGAACATCGGGAAATCGGTAATCCAGCAGAACTTGAACTCGCCCTCCTTGATCAGCCCAAGCTCATTGCCGAGCCGGGTGCGCACCGCGCCCGAGAATTTGGGGGCTTCGTCCTTTTTCCCGGCGGCGAAGAACACGCTGTCCCCCGCCTTCAGGCCGCAAGCCACGCGAATCGCTTCGGCCCGATCGGCCTCCAAATTGCGCGCGATCGGCCCCTTCGGCCCCTCGGCGTCGAACTGGATGTAGCCGAGCCCGCCGGCGCCCTCGGCGCGGGCCCAGTCGTTCAGCTTGTCGAAGAAGCTGCGCGGGTTGGCCGCCGTGCCCGGCGCCGGAATGGCGCGCACGATGCCGCCGGAGGCCGCGATCTTGGCGAATAGCCCGAAGCCGGAACCGGCGAAATGCTCGGTCACGTCGGTGATCACCAGCGGGTTGCGCAGATCGGGCTTGTCCGACCCGTACAGCAGCATCGAGGTGTCGTAGGGAATGCGCGGGAAGGGCGGCTTGGTCACCGCGCGGCCGTCGCCGAACTCCTCGAACACCCCGGCGATGACGGGCTCAAGCGTGTTGAACACGTCCTCCTGCGTCACGAAGCTCATCTCGAAATCGAGCTGGTAGAACTCGCCGGGCGAACGGTCGGCGCGGCTCGCCTCGTCGCGGAAGCAGGGCGCGATCTGGAAATAGCGATCAAGCCCTGCCACCATCGCCAGCTGCTTGAACTGCTGCGGCGCCTGCGGCAGGGCGTAGAACTTGCCGGGATGGTTGCGGCTGGGCACCAGGAAGTCCCGCGCCCCCTCAGGGGACGAGGCGGTCAGGATCGGCGTCTGGAACTCGGTGAACCCGCTCTCGATCATGCGGCGGCGGATCGAGGCGATCACCCCCGCGCGCAGCTTCATGTTGCGCTGCATCTTCTCGCGGCGCAGGTCGATGAAGCGATATTTAAGGCGGATCTCGTCGGGGAACTTCTCATCGCCGGCCACCTGCATCGGCAGCACGTCGGCGGCGGACTGCACGTAGACGGTGTCGGCCTTCAGCTCAACTTCGCCGGTCGGCAGCTTGGGGTTCACCGTCGCACCCTCGCGGTTCACCACCGTGCCGGTGACGGTGATCACGCTTTCCGGCCGCACCCGCTCCATCGTCACGAAGCCGGCGGAACCGGCGGCGAACACGCATTGGGTCAGCCCGTAATGGTCGCGCAAATCGACGAACAGCAGCCCGCCATGGTCGCGCTTGCTATGCACCCAGCCGGAAAGGCGGGCGGTCTGGCCGGCGTCGGAGGCGCGGAGCGCGCCGCAGGTATGGGTGCGATAGGCGTGCATCTGAGGGATTCCGTCTGGAAAAGGCGCCGCACACAACAGACCGCCCCCGGCTATGTCAAGGCGGATGTCGTCCAGCGGCTTCACCGCGGGAGTTCCGGCGTGTAGAAGCAGCCATGCCCAGAAGCCAGAAGCCCGCCTTTCCGCCGCCCGTCCTCGTCACCACCACCGACGCGCTCGCCGCCCTCTGCGAGCGCCTGCGCGGCGAGACCTTCGTGACGGTCGATACCGAATTCATGCGCGAGCGGACCTATTGGCCCGAGCTCTGCGTCATCCAACTCGCCGGCGACAACGAAGTCGCGGTGGTGGACGCCCTGGCCCCCGGCCTCGACATCGCGCCGCTCGCCGCCTTGTTCGCCGATCCCGCGGTGGAAAAAGTCTTCCACGCCTGCCGGCAGGACATCGAGATTTTCGTGCAGAAATTCGGCGCCGTCCCCGCGCCCCTGTTCGATACCCAGGTCGCCGCCATGGTGGCCGGCTTCGGTGACCAGGTGGCGTACGACGCGCTGGTGGCCGCTCTCACCGGCGGGCATATCGACAAATCCCACCGCTTCTCCGACTGGGCGGCCCGCCCGCTGAGCCAGGCGCAGATCACCTATGCGGCCGCCGATGTCACCCATCTGCGCGGCGTCTACACCAAGCTGCGCGCCCGCCTGGAGAAGGAAGGCCGGCTGGAGTGGGTCGGCGAGGAGATGGGCGTGCTGGCCGATCCCGCCACCTATCAGCCCGATCCCGAGCTGATGTGGGAGCGCCTCAAGCCGCGCACCAATAACCGCCGCATGCTCGGCGTGCTCCGCGCCGTTGCCGCCTGGCGCGAGCGCGAGGCCCAGCGCAGCAATATCCCGCGCGGGCGGATGCTGAAGGACGAGTCGCTGCTGGAAATCGCCGCCACCGCGCCCACCGACCTCGACGCCCTGGCCCGCTGCCGCGGCATCTCCCGCGGCTTCGCCGATGGCCGCATGGGCAACTCCCTGCTCGCCGCCATCGCCGAGGCCAAGGCCCTGCCCGAGGACGCCCTGCCCCCCGCCCAATCCCAGCGCGATGGCCCCAAGCCGTCGCCCGCTTTGGTCGCGCTGCTGAAAGTCCTGCTGGCCGCCAAATGCGACCAGCACCAGGTCGCCACCAAACTCGTCGCCAACGGCGAAGACATCGACCGCCTCGCCAGCGACGACGAACCCGACGTCCCCGCTTTGCAGGGCTGGCGCCGCGACGTCTTCGGCGCCGACGCCCTCGCCCTCAAAGCCGGCGGCGTCGCCCTGGCCGTCGCCGGCAAGCGCATCCGCCTAGTCCCGGTCGTGGCGGATTAAATTACGATAACGAAACAATAAGGGCGCACGGCAGCGCCCGCCGTCTTCACCCCAACCTGCCCCCTGCCGTGGCGGCGCCCGCCCCAGCGGCGCCGAGTGTCGTCGCGTGAGGGGCCACGCCGCTGCACCCGCACCCGCAGTGACTGGCAACGTCTCGGCCCCACGACGCACATCTCGCTCTCCCGCGTTTGCGGGCTTGGGCTGCGAAGCAGACCAAGGGTGGGGTGAGGGTCGCGCAACAGCACAGTCGTCCGCCGGGGAAACACAGGCAAAACCCTCCATCCCCCGCAACACCCCGCGCATCTCGCGCACGGCAAGACCCAGCACCACCCGCCGCGGATCGAACCACCGCAGCCCCCGGCGCTCCGCCTCGATCCCCGCGATCAGCGCGGCAACCAGCCCGGCGATCACGCCGAACAGCGCGCGCAGCACGGCATCGCTGGAGGGGGGAGGGGAAGGGGCGGGCATCACGGGTCCTCAATAGTTGAATTGACGGTCAAGTTAATTCAATGGACGGAGCCCTGTCAACGCCTAATTTCCTCATGGAGAGGAATTTTTATCGGCACTTGCGCGCCTCCCCCCCCGCCGCGGCTTCAGCCGCAACGCCGGCCGCTCCACCCACCGCCAGGACAGCACCGCCAGCCCACATGTCGGCACCAGCGCCAGCGCGAGGCACCCGAGGGCGCCAGCCCCCGGCACGAGCCACACCGCAAGCTGCTGCATGGGAAAGGCGTAGAGATACATCCCATAGCTGATATCGGTCGGCGGATCGGGCCATGGCGCGGAGAGCCTGATCCCCAGCAACGCCACGCAGGACCCGGCGGCGAAGGCCAGCAACAGCGGTACAATCGGCCCGCCAAGGCTCAAACAGCCCCAGCCCGCCAACAGCCCGACGCCGATCATCGTCGGCAGGCGCAGTGCCCCGAGCGTGCCGAGCACCGCGAGCAGCGCGTAACACGCCGCCTCCAGCGGAATCGTCCAGAGCGACGTGTTGAGATACCCCGCCCCCGGATTGCCGCGGAAAGCGCCTTGCACCGCGAATCCCCCGGGCACCAGGATCATCCAGCGCAGCCAGGGCAGCGCATCAGCCATCCGCGCCCCCACCAGCGGCGCCAGCACCAGCCCGCACAGCAGCACGCACACCCAAAGCCCCGGCAATAACCGCAAACCACGCCGCGCCAGGAAGCGAAACAACGACGGGTCCCGCAGCCAACTCTGCGTCACCAGGTAACCCGACAACCCGAAGAAAATCGCCACCCCGGCATGCTCAAGCCCGAACCCATACCCCCCGAACCCATAATAGATCGGCCATGCATGCCCCCACATCACCATCAGCGCGGCCGCCAGGCGCACCGTATCGAAACCTTGGGATCGCGCATTGCGCGGCGAGGCACTGTCCTCAGGGATCATCACGGCACCGGTGCGGGAAGGTCCCCATCATGCATGGCCCGGAAGAGGGCGGGCAAGCCGCCTCTTTCGTTGCCACCACGCCACGGCACCGGCTAATCTCCCCCCCAACCCGGCGCGCCCCAGCCGGCGCGGAGACCCCCCATGCGCTACACCATTTCCGGCACCGTGATGCAGACCGTCGCCATCGATCTCGCGCCCGGCGAAACCGTCTACAGCCAGACCAACAGCATGTGCTGGATGAACGACGCGGTGGTGATGGACACCCATACCGGCGGCGGGTTCCTCGCCGGGCTGCGGCGCAGCTTCGCCGGCGGCAGCCTCTTCGTCACCGATTTCACCGCCAACGGGCCGGGCCACGTCGCCTTCGCCCCGCGCTTCCCCGGCACCATCATGCCGGTGCAGTTGCCGCCCGGCGGCTCCCTGCTGTGCCGCAAGGAGACCTTCCTCTGCGCCGAGAAATCGGTCACGCTGGAAATCGCCTTCCAGAAACGCCTCGGCGCCGGCTTCTTCGGCGGCGAAGGCTTCATCCTGCAAAAAGTCACCGGCCCCGGCATGGTCTTCCTCGACCTCTCCGGCGAGGTGGTCGAGAAGGACCTCGCCCCCGGCGAGCGCCTGCTGGTGCATGCCGGGCATGTCGGCGTCATCGAACCCTCGGTCGCCTTCGATATCCAGATGGTCAGCGGCTTCAAGAACATCCTGTTCGGCGGCGAGGGCCTCTTCCTCGCCACCCTCACCGGCCCCGGCCATATCGCGCTGCAATCCATGCCGATCCTCAACCTCGCCGAGGAAATCGGCCGCTATCTGCCCGGCCGCTCCGACAACGGTTCATCCGGCAGCATCGGCGGCGCGGTGGCAGCCACCGCGGTGGGAGGCATACTGGGGTCCTTGTTCGGCGGCTCGGACAACTCAAGCAATACGTAAGCGGCCGCCGCTCACCCCTCCTTCAGCGCCTTGGCCTCCGCCTGCCGCCGCCGCCGCTCCTCGCCCTCGGCGCGCAGCTTGGCCATCTTCTCGGGATCGATATGCGCGTAGCGGGCGCGCCAGCCCGGATCGTCCTTCCAGGCGACGGGCGCCACCTCCGTGGTGCGCGGCCCCGGCGCCGAAGCGAGCAGCCGCAACGCCATCGCCACCACGTCGCGCTGCATATCCGGCCGATCCGGCCAGCCGGCCGGATTGCCCAGCGGCAAATCGGTGAACAAAAACCGGGGCACCCCGCAATGCTCCACGATATCCCGCGCAGACCCCACAATCACCGTGGGAATGCCGGCGTCCTCAATCGCTCGGGCGGCCAGACTCACGGTCTGGTGGCAGACCGGTCATATCGGAAACAACAGCACCCCGTCGGACCGCTCGTCCCGCAGGCGCTGCACCAACTCGGGCGCGTCCACATCGATGGTCTTGCGGTGGCTGTATTCGGTGGGGATGCCGTGGAAATGCTCGGTAAGACCGGCAAACACCCCCTCGCGCGCCAGCGACCGCGCAGCCTCCACGGGCAGGAAACTCTCACGGTCCCGCGTGTGGGTGGTCTCCTTGTCCCACGCCAGATCATGCGTCAGCAACCGGTCGGGCGGCGCATCAGAGGGCAGGGACCACACGTGCTTCACGCCCTTGTCATCCCGGTTGCGCCGGTCCGGCGGGCTCGATGTGCTGACAAGGGCAATCCGGGCTTCCGCCAGCGGTTTGCCAAGGCGGGCGAACGGAACATCCTGGTAGTGCGACCATACATAGTCGCTCCCATAGCCGAGCGCGCGGTAATAAAGCCGCGTCCGCTCCATATATCCAGTCGGCGTATTCTCGCTCATACCCCAACGATGCACGCCGCTGGGCCGTGATGTCAATTGGCGGGGCCTGGAGGCGAAGGGAAGGCGAGGGGGCGCTGCCCCCTCAACCCCCGCCAGGGGCCGAGCCCCTGGACCTCAACCCTTTCAAGGGCTTGGTGGAGAATGAGGGAGGGGGCCTCCTCCGTGGTCGCAACCACCGAGTAGGCCCCCTCCCTCATTC
>CAIPLM010000101.1 GCA_903865895.1 uncultured Rhodospirillales bacterium
GGGCCTTGGCGCCATCGGGCTCGATCTTGCGCGCGCGCTGGATCAGGGCGTAGACGGGTTGCGCCTCATTGCCGTCAGCGCGCGGGACCACGCCAAGGCCCGCGCCAACATGGCCGGCTTCCGCGACATGCCGGAGATCGTCAGCCTCGCCGAACTCGCCCGTGCCGATATCGTGGTGGAAGCCGCGCCGGCCGTGGTGTTTGAGCAGATCGCTTTGCCCGCGATCGATGCCGGGCGCATTTTCATCCCCTCCTCGGTCGGCCAGTTGCTGCCGCGCATGCATCTGATCGCGCGCGCCAAGGCCACCGGCGCCCGCATCATCGTGCCGACCGGCGCGCTGCTGGGCCTCGACGCGGTGCGCGCCTGCGCGGAGGGGGAGGTCAGCAGCGTCACCATCGAGACGCGCAAGCCGCCCAACGGGTTGGTGGGCGCGCCGCATCTGGTGAACAACAAGATCGACGTGCTGGCGATCACCACGCCGACGGTGATTTTCGAGGGCAATGCCTTCGACGCCGCCGCCGGCTTCCCCGCCAACGTCAACGTCGCCGCCGCACTGGCGCTGGCCGGCATTGGGCCCCAACGCACCACCGTGCGCATCTGGGCGGACCCGGGGGTGGACCGCAACATCCACACCATCAAGGTAGAGGCGGCGGCCGCGCGGCTGACCATGACGGTGGAGAATGTGCCCTCCGAGTCGAACCCCCGCACCGGCAAGCTGACCCCGCTCTCGGTGCTCGCTTGCCTGCGCGGGCTGACGGCGACGCTGAAAGTCGGGAGCTAGGGCACCACCGACAGCACGCCGCGATTGCTCCATACTCCGCCCTTGGGCAGGCCCTGGGGCGAGCTGGGCACGTTGGGCAGGATCAGCCGCCCGCTCGCCGAGATATCGCCCTGCACCCGCCAGGCGCCGCTCTGCGGGTCGGCGTCCAGCACCAGCGCGTGGTGGAACCCGTCATCGCCGTAGCGGCCGAGGCTGCCGGTGGCGCCGAGATTGGGGCCGAGCACGGTGGAGGCCGAGTTGCTCCACACCAGCCACTCATATTTGCCACCGACGATGCGGTTGCCGGCACAGTAATGCCCGTCCCCGGTGAGCGCGATTGCCGCGGCGTGGCCCTTGTTGAAGGGGCCCTGGGTCACCTCGGAATCGCTGATGATGTTGTTCACCACCATGCAATCCGGCGTCGGCGTCGCGGTCTTGCCGTCATAATAGCCGGTATCCATCCAGATCGGTGGCGCCGGGCCGAGGCCGGTCAAATGGTTGTTGGCGATAATGAAGCGCCCGCCCAAGCCGCGCCCGACGATGCCGAAGCCGCGCTGGCGCGGGTCGCCGATGATGGTGTTGTCCGTAATCCGCCCATTGGCCACCCGCGCGCCGGTGGCGAGGGTGCCGAGATAGATCGCGGTGGCCGCCGAGTCGCGGATGGTGATCTGATTGCCGGTGATGACGAAATCCTCGGCCGCGGTGCTTTCTGACCTATCCCCAACGCCGTTGACGTTGATCACCTGCACGCAGCCCGGCCCGGTGACGAGGGTGTTGTTGAGGAAGCGCAGCCGCGTGCAGCCGTGCCAGGAATCGAGCGCGGCGTTGACGAAGTTCTCGGCGTGGCAATCCTCCACCGTGCAGTCATCGCAGGCGAGGAAGGCCACCGCGTCGCCATAGCGCTGGCCGGTGAACACGCAATCGCGCACCCGCACCCGGCGCGCGCTGAGGAAGCGCAGGATGTGGCTGTTGGAGCCGTTGGCGTTGCCCCAGTCGAAGGTGATGTTCTCGATGGACATGTCATGGTCGGTGAGGGTTTTGGCGCCGTGGTTGAGGTTGCCGAAGGCGGCGCCGCGGAACATCTCCGCCGAATGCACCACGGCCGTCATGTCCTTCATGCCACGGGTGAAAATCGTGGTGCCACCGGGCGAGAAAACGCGGGTGCCGGAGCGGAGCAGGATCGAGTCCGTCACCTGATAGCGGCCGGGCGGCAGCATCAGCGCCCCCCCCTCCTCCGGGATCGCGGCGGCGGCGGCGCGCAGCCCGGCGGTGCTGTCGGTGGCGCCGGTCGGGTCAACGCCCGTGAAGTCGGTGGCCGTCAGCAGTGCGGCCCGTGATGGCGCAAGCGCATAGGCGCGCGGAACCGTAAGCGTGGCGGCCGCAGCGGTAAGCAGGGCGCGGCGGGTGAGATGATGGGTCATGGTGCGACGGATGCTAGCCCTTCAACCTCGCAGGCTAACAGCGATAAACGCGCCGCGACTCGCCGGCCCTACGTCGCCCGCGGCAGCACGCCACCGAGTCGCGCAACATACTGCTCGATCGCGGTGATCGCCGCCTCGGCATCGGTGCGGTGGAACTGCTCGACGCAGGCCTCGATCACGGGGGAAGGCAGGTCCCACCAGGCGAGGCGCAGGAGGCGGGCGATATGGTCCGGGGAGAAGCGATACTTCACCACCTTGGCCGGAACCCCGCCGACAATCGCGTAGGGCGGCACGTCCGCGGTCACCATGGCGCCGGCAGCAAGCACCGCGCCATGGCCGATTTTCACGCCGGCCATGATGGTGACACCATGGCCGATCCAGACATCCGAGCCGATCTGCACCGAGAGATCGGGCTGCTCGACGCGGCTGATATCGCGGTGGGTCGGCTCGCGGAATACCATCCCCATCGGATAGATCGTCAGGAAATCAACGGGATGGCGGCCGAACCGGCCGACGAAGATGTGGCACTGCATCGCGATCGCGCAGAAACTGCCGATCTCCAGGATGGCCTTGGGATCATGATCGACGAAGCTGATATCAGGCCGGCCATAGGTGTGGCGGCCCACCGATAGCGCCAGGCCGCGCTCGCGGAGCGATGCCAGGGCCTTCTCGGTCGAACTGGGTTCGGCGGGCGGCAGATCCGCGACAGGGGCCGGCGGCTTCAGGGCGGGGGGCGGTGCCGGTGCATGCGACGGCATGGCAGCCGCGAGCGGCACCGGGCTCATCTGCGCAACGACGGGCGGCGCCACGGCCGGCACAACCCGCTCATCCTGCATCGCGATCTCCCACACAGCGAAGCCGAGGCGGCGAATATCTGTCCCGCCACCGACCAGCAGCGGCGCTGCCGCATTGCCGCACTCCAACACCATCTCGGCCTGACCGCTCGGTGGGATGATGCCCGGCTGTATGGTGAACTGAACCTGGCGCGGCCCGGAGAGCTTCTCCTGATGGCAGAGATGCCCGTTGACGGTCACGGCCAGCGCTTGTTCGTTGAGCACGGGCGGAAACACATACGGCGCAAGATCGATCGCCACCGCATAGGGAACGCCGTCAAACAGGCCGGAAAAGCTGAGATGGGCTTCGGTCCCGACCGTCCATCGCCCATGCCCCTCGGGGTTGCCCCAGCCCTCACCGGAGAACTGTTCGCTATTGCCGCCGTTTTTGAAGCTGACCCGAATTTCCGCCATACGATACCCCTCCGTCGCCGCTATTACGTCCGCGTTCGTAGCGCGCTTGCAAGTCACCGCATGGTGACTACGGACTTGCCGCGGGGCGCAAGCCATGCAACTTGCGCATCGGGGAGTCTCATTGGCCGCGTGGCATGGCAATTGCCAGAGCGGAGATCGGGACCGGTGATTTTTTCGGGAGTTCAGACATGAAGCGCAGGCAGTTCATCATCGGCACAGGCGCACTCGCGGCCGCCAGCCGGGCCGCCCAGGCGGCTGACGACGTGGTGATCGGCGTCGTCTATCCGCTGACCGGCAATGGCGCGGCCGTCGGGCTCGATGCCAAGGCGGCCTATGAGGTGGCGGCGAAAATCATCAACGACACCCATGCGCCGATCGGCGTGGCGATGGGCAAGGGCGGCGGGCTCGACAAGCTCGGCGGCGCCAAGATCAAGCTCGTCTTCGCCGACAGCCAGAACGACCCGCAGAAGGCCCGCGCCGAGGCCGAGCGGCTGATCACCCAGGACAAGGCGGTGGCCATCGTCGGCTCCTATACCTCCGCCACCGGCGCCACCATCAGCCAGGTCACCGAGCGCTACGAGGTGCCCTATATCTCCGCCGACAACTCCTCGCCGAGCCTCAACCAGCGTGGCCTCAAATGGTTCTTCCGCACCGGGCCGCACGACGAGATGTTCACCAAGGGGATGTTCGACTTCCTGGCCGACGTGGCGAAGAAGACCGGCAAGCCCGCCAAATCCGTCGCCCTGTTCTACGAGGACAGCATCTTCGGCACCGATAGCTCGAACGTGCAGCGCAAGCTGGCCGCGGCGGCCGGCCTTCCGGTGGCCGCCGATATCCGCTACCGCGCCTCCTCGCCATCGCTCTCCACCGAGGCGCAGAAGCTGAAGGCGGCGAACGCTGACGTGCTGCTGCCGTCCTCCTACACGTCCGACGCCATCCTCATCCTCAAGGCGATGAACGAGATCGGCTACAAGCCCAAGGCCATCCTCGCCCAGGCCGCTGGCTTCCAGGAAAGCGCCTTCATGCAGGGCGCCGGCGCGCTCGCCGAGGGCGCCATGAGCCGCTCCTCCTTCGCGCTCGACGCCGATAAGCTGCGCCCGGCCATCCCCGTGGTGAACGGGCTCTACAAGGCCCACAACAACAAGGACATGAACGACAACACGTCCCGCGAAATCACCGCGCTGCTGGTGCTGGCGGACGCCATCAACCGCGCCGGATCGGCCAAGCCGGACGACATCCGCAAGGCGCTGATCGCCACCGACATGCCGGGCAGCCAGACCATCATGCCCTGGGCCGGGGTGAAGTTCGACGAAACCGGGCAAAACACCATGTGCAACCCAGTGATCCAGCAGGTGTTCGACGGCACCTACAAGACCGTCTGGCCGTTCGACCTGGCCGCCAAGGACGTCGTCTGGAACGTCGGCAGCTGATCCGGGCGGTGGGCGGGGTGCGCGTGGAAGGAAGCAAGGCGGGGGCCCCGCCCCTCGACCCCGCTGGGGCCGTAGGCCCCAGACCCCGCCACTTAGGGGAAGGATTTGGTGGGAGGGAGGGGGCCATCTCGATGGTCGCTACCACTCCGCCGGCCCCCTCCCTCCCACCAAACCCACCTCAACTGATGCGGGTCTGGGGGCTCCAGCCCCCAGCGGGGTCCAGGGGCAGCGCCCCTGGCCTTCCCTTCCCTTCCGGACGCATCCTGCCCGCCGCCGGAGCCGCAGCATGACGCTCGAGACGGTTTTGCAGGTGGCGGCCGGCGGCTTGCTGATGGGGTTGATTTACGCGCTGGTGGCGGCGGGGCTCAGCCTCATTTTCGGGCTGATGGATGTGGTGAATTTCGCGCATGGCGAGTTGATGATGCTCGCGATGTATGCGGTGTTCGTGATTTGGCAGGCCAGCGGGTTGGACCCGATGCTGCAGCTGCCGATTGTCGCCGCCATGCTGTTTCTTGGCGGCATGGCGATTTATCGCGGCATGATCGCGCGGGCGCTGGGCGTGCAGTTCAACCGCGGGATGGTGCAGATTTTCGTTACCTTCGGGCTGGCGATCTTCATCCGCGGGGCGGCGCAGTTCGTGTGGGGCGGCGAGTTCCGCAGCGTGACGAATACGTGGCTGTCGGATCGGTCGCTGAATCTGGCCGGGGTGTATTTCCCACTGCCGCAGTTGGCGGCGGCGGCCGTGTGTTTGGCGGCGTTTGCCGGGCTGCTGCTGATATCGCGCACCGAATTCGGCAAGGCGCTGGAGGCGACCCGGGAGGACCGGGAGGCGGTGGCGCTGATCGGGATCGATCGGGACCGCATTTTCGCCCTCGGCTGGGGGCTTGGGGCCGGGGCGGTGGGGATCGCCGGCGTGATGCTGGCGGGGTTCTACTATGTCGGCCCCAATGTGGGGGCGAGTTTCGCGCTGATCGCCTACGTGACGGTGGCGCTGGGCGGCTTCGGCAGCATGGGCGGCGCGCTGGTGGCGGGGCTGTTGATCGGCGAGGTCGAGGCGTTCACCGCGGTGGTGCTGGAGCCGTCGCTGAAGCAGATCGGGGTGTTCGGGGTGTATCTGCTGGTGCTGATGTTCCGCCCGCGCGGCCTGTTCGGGAAGCTCTAGGGATGGAAAATTTCATCACCCGCCGGCGCCGCAAGGAGCTGATCGTCGCGGGGTTGCTACTGGCGGTGGCGGTGTTCGCGCCGATGGCGATTCGCGATGTCACCGCGCTCAACGTCATCATCCTCTCTTTGCTGTTCGCCGGGCTCGCGCAGGCCTGGAACATCATCGGCGGCTATTGCGGGCAGATTTCGCTCGGCCACGCCGTCTATTTCGGCATGGGCAGCTACGTATCGACACTGCTCTATGTGCAGGCAGGATTGCCACCAAGTGCCGGTATTTTCATCGGCGGCGCGGTGGGCGGGCTGGCGGCGCTGCTGGTGGGCTGGCCGTGCTTCCGCCTGTCCGGCCACTATTATGCGATCGCCACTGTGGTTGTGGGTGAGATCGGCTACCTGCTGTTCCTCAACTGGGATTATGTGGGCGGCGCCACCGGGGTCTACATCCCGATCGCCAAGCCCTCGCTGATCAACCTGCAATTCGGCAAGGACAAGCTGCCCTACCTCCATCTCGTGCTCGCCTTCGTCGCCGCCACCTGGCTCGCGGCCTGGCTGATCGAGGGCTCACGCTGGGGGTATGCATGGCGGGCGGTGAAGGATGACGTGGTGGCGGCGCGATCGCTCGGCGTGAACATCTTCGCCTCCAAAATGGCGGCCTCCGCCATCAGCGGCTTCTTCACCGGGCTCGGCGGGGCGATCTACGGGCTCTACGTCGGCTATATCGACCCGGACAGCGTGATGGCCGGGCATTTCTCCATCCTGATCGCGCTCCCCACGGTGCTCGGCGGCGTCGGCACGTTGTGGGGGCCGATCCTTGGCGCGGCGCTGCTGATCCCGCTGAAGGAGCTTTCGAGCTCCTATCTCGGGGGCTCCGGCCGCGGGGTGGACCTGATGCTCTACGGCGCGATGATCATCGTCGTCGCACTCGCCCGTCCGCAGGGGCTGGTGAGCCTGTTTGGAGGGCGCAAACATGGCGCTCCTTGAGATCGATAACGTCTCCAAATCCTTCGGCGGCGTGGCGGCCAATGTCGAGATCTCCTTCGCCGTCGAGGCTGGCGAGATCCTCGGGCTGATCGGGCCGAACGGCGCGGGCAAGACCTCGCTGTTCAACTCCATCGCCGGCGAGGTCACGCCCGATTCCGGCGAAATCCGGCTCGACGGGCAGCGTATCTCCGGGCTCGGCCCGGTCGCCTGTGCTGAGCGGGGCATCGCCCGCACCTTCCAGGTCGTCCGCAGCTTCGATTCGATGACGGTGCTGGAGAACGTCATGGTCGGCGCCTTCTCCCGCAACGCGCGGCCCCAGGCGGCGATGCGGGCAGCACAGGAGACGCTGGAGTTCTGCGGGCTGCATGGCAAGGCGGATCGCCCAGCCTGGTCCCTCAGCCCGCCCGAGAAGCGGCGGCTGGAGATGGCCCGCGCCCTGGCCACCCAGCCCCGCATCCTGCTGCTTGACGAGATGCTCACCGGTCTCACCCCCACCGAAGCGCAGGGCGGCGTGGAACTCGTGCGCGCGGTGCAGCGGCAGGGCATCACGGTGATCATGGTGGAACACGTGATGGAGGTCGTGCTCCCCCTCGTCAGCCGCGCGGTGGTGCTCAATCTCGGCCGCGTGCTCACCATCGGTGCGCCCGCCGAAATCGTGCGCAACCCCGAAGTGATCCGCGCCTATCTGGGAGACCGCTATGCTGCGGATTGACGGACTCTCCGCCTCCTATCGCGGCCTGAAGGCGCTGCAAGGCGTCACGCTCGAAGTCGCAAAAGGCGAAATCGTCGCCGTCGTCGGCGCCAACGGAGCCGGCAAGTCCACCCTGCTCAAGGCAATCGCCGGACAGGTGGCGATCGAGGGCAGCATCGCGTTCGACGGGCAGGATCTCCGCGGCGTGAAGGCCCACATGATCACCCGCATGGGCGTCGGCCTCGTCCCCGAGGGTCGTCGCCTCTTCCCGCGCCTCTCCGTCGAGGACAATCTCCGCCTCGGCGCCTATGCTAAGCGCGGAACCGAGGACCGCTTCAAGCCCCTCGAACTCGTGTTCGACCTCTTCCCCCGCCTCCAGGAACGCCTCGCCCAACGCGCCGAGACCCTCTCGGGCGGCGAACAGCAAATGCTCGCCATCGGCCGCGCACTGATGACGCAGCCACGCCTCCTGATGCTCGACGAGCCGAGCCAGGGCATCATGCCCAAGCTGGTCGACGACATCCTCGCCGCCGTCACCCGCATCCGCGATCTCGGCGTCACTGTCCTGCTGGTGGAACAACGCCTGGCCGAGGCGCTTGAGATCGCCGATCGCGCCTATGTCCTGCAAACCGGCCGCATCGTGATGACCGGTCCCGCCGCCGAGATCGCCGCCAACCCAGCCGTGCGCCGCGCCTATCTCGGCATGTAGCTGAGTTGGATCGCGTGATTCAGACCTTCGGTGATTCCACCTACGGTCATCACGCTCATCCCCCCGCCAACCGCGGCAGCAGAAATATCTCCGCCCCCTCCGGCAACGGCTGGGACCACGTGTCGCGATAGATCGTCCCGTCGATCGATACCGCGATCCCCTGCTCGATGAACGGCTCAACCCCCGGGAACTGCTCCGCCAGCTTGCGGAACAGCTCCCGAATATCCTTCGCCACGATCTCCACCGTCTGGTGCCCCCCGGCCGCGGCGGCCAGGGCGCCCCAGAGTTGCACCTCCACGTTACCCCTCTTAGAGCGCAGTCGGAACTGATAGGCGTTCCAACTGCGCTCTAACCCTTTGTTTCATCGCGTGATTCACGTTTTCTCACCTGCCGGCCTCAAACGATCACGCTTTAGCGTCCAGCGCCGCCAGAATGCGCGGCGGTGACATCGGGATATGGTTCATCCGCACCCCCGCTGCATTGGAGACGGCGATGGCGATGGCGGCCAGCGGCGGCACGATCGAGGTCTCGCCCACGCCGCGCACCCCATAGGGGTGGTTGGGGTTGGGAATTTCCAGGATCTGCGTCGCGATCATCGGCAGGTCGGAAGCCACCGGCACCCGGTAATCGAGATAGCCCGGGTTCTGCAGCCGCCCATCCGCGCCGTAGACGTATTCCTCATTGAGCGCCCAACCGATGCCCTGCGCCGCACCGCCCTGGTACTGCCCCTCCACATAGGTCGGATGCACCGCCTTGCCCGCGTCCTGCACCACCGTATAGCGCACCACCCGCGTGCCGCCCGTCTCCGGATCAACCTCGACGTCGCAGATATGCGTCGCGAACGACACGCCGGCGCCATCCGCCACCAGCTCGCTATGCCCGGCGATCGGCCCGCCCGTCTTCGGCGCCTTGGCCGCGATATCCGCCACCGACAGCGGCGAAAGATTGCTGTGCTTCTCCCCCAGCGCCTTGGCGTGCCCGTCCTCCCAGACCACCTCTTCCACCGGGATATCCCACATCTTCGCCGCCCGGCCCCGCATCACCGCGATCGCGTTGCGCGCCGCCGAAATCGTCGCCATCGAGGAGGAGAAGGTGCCGCGGCTGCCGTCCGTCATGTCGTTGTAGCCGAGGCTCGACGTATCGCCGATCACCGCATTCACGTTCTCATAGGCGATGCCGAGCTCCTCGGCCGCCACCAGCGAGAGCGAGGCGCGCGACCCGCCGACATCCACCGTGCCGACGGTGAGGGACACCGTGCCATCCGGCGCGATATTGATGTCCGTGCAGGTCTGGCCGCCGAAATTGAACCAGAACCCACAAGCCACGCCGCGCCCCTGGTTCTTGCCGAGGGGAGCCGACATATGCGCATGCGCCTTGGCCGCCTGCAGGGTCGGCCCGATGCCGATCGGCCCATAAACCGGCCCATAGGAGGCCTTGGTCCCTTCCTTCGCCGCGTTCTGGATGCGGAATTGGAGCGGGTCCATGCCGATCTGCTTGGCCAGCTCATCCATCACGCTTTCCACCGCGAAGGCCGCCATCGGCGCCGAGGGGGCGCGATAGGCCGCCGTCTTCGGGCGATTGACCAGCACCTCATAGCCGACGGTCTTGACGTTCTTGAGGTCGTAGCAGGCAAACGCCGTCATCGCCCCCAGCATCGCCCAGGGCCCGACATAGGGGCCGCAGGTGAAGCGCAGATCGGCCGAGGCGGCGGTGATGGTGCCGTCCTTCTTCACGCCAACCTTCACGTCGATCGAGGTCGCGCTGGTCGGTCCGGAGCCGCGGAACACCTCCTCGCGCGACAGCACCACCTTCACCGGCCAACCGGCCTTGCGCGACAGCGCGAGCGCCACCGGCTCGGCCCATACATGGGTCTTGCCGCCGAAGCCGCCGCCGATCTCCGACGAGGTGACGCGCAGCTTCGAGACATCGAGGCCCAGCAGTTCGGCGCATTGCTGGCGGAACACGAAATGCCCCTGGGTGCACACCCACAGCTCGGCCGTGCCGTCATGATTCACCTTGGCCACGCAGGCATGCGGCTCGATATAGCCCTGGTGGGACTGCTCGGTCTTGAACGAGCGCTCCAGCACGAAATCCGCCTCGGCGAACCCGGCATCCACGTCGCCATGGCCGAACTGGCTGCGGCTGGCCACGTTGGAGGGGGTCTCGGGCTTCGGCTTCACGCCCTTGGTAAAGGTGTTGGCATTGATCAGCGGCGCATCGGCCTGCATCGCCACGTCCACATCCGTCACATGCGGCAGGATCTCGTAGGTCACCGTGATCAGCGCCAGCGCCGCCTCGGCGGTGGCGGCATCGGTGGCGGCCACCGCGGCCACAGCATGCCCGTCATACAGCGCCTTGGTGCGGGCCATGCAGTTGTCGAGAATGTCGAACAGGCCCGAATTGCCCTTGGTGAGGTCCGGCAGGTCGGCGGCGGTGATCACCGCCTTCACCCCCTTCAGCGCCTCGGCCTTGGAGGTGTCGATCGAGACGATGCGGGCATGGGCGTGCGGGCTGCGCAGAATGCGCCCGACGAGCTGGCCGGCCATGTTGTAGTCGGCGCCATAGCGGGCGCGTCCGGTCACCTTGTCGAAACCATCCGGCCGAAGCGGCCTGGTGCCGACGGACTTGAACTGGCGGCCGGTGTAGCTCGGGTCAAACCCCATGGTCGTCCTCCTCCTGCGTTGCCCCGGCGCCTTCTACGGCCGCGCGCGGCTGGGTGCGTTGGTGCATGACTTTATCCGACGCAGCGATTTCAGCCAGCCAATAATGCGCGCTGATTCTCTCTCGCGCGCCATGCGCGGGGCCGATATCATCGGGGCATACCAACAGGGGATGCTTCGCATGACCACTCACCTCACCCGCCGCGCCTCCGCCCTCGGCCTGGCCGGCCTCGCCAGCTTCGGCATCATCGGCTCGGCCCGCGCCCAGGCCAATGAGAGCACCTTCGAGCGCGTCACCCGCACCAAGGTCCTGCGCATCGCCGCCCTGCCCGGCGAGGCGCCCTACTTCTTCAAGGACATCGCGACCGGCGAATGGTCCGGCGCCTGCATCGATATCGCCAAGGGCATCGCGGCGGTCTGGGAAGCCAAGCTTGAATTCGTCGAGAGCACCTACGGGAATTCGGTGCTCGACCTGCAGTCCAATAAGGTGGACCTCGCCTTCGCGCTGAACCCCACCCCGGCACGCGCGCTCTCCATCGGGTTCAGCAAGCCGGTGCTGGTGCATCCCTTCGGCGTGGTGGCGAAGAAGGGCTTCACCCCTGCCTCGTGGGATGACATCAACAAGCCCGAAGTGCGCATCGCCTGCGATCTCGGCTCGCTGCATGAAGTCTCCGCCCGCCGCTTCGCCCCAAAGGGCACCATTACCGCCTACAAGAACCGCGACGACGCCATCCTCGCGATGGCCGGCGGCCGCGCCGATGTGGACGTGCTGGCAGCCATGCTCGGCATCACCGCCATCGCCAAGAACCCGTCCCTCGGCACTTTCCGCCTGCTCGGCAACCCCACCGTGGCGCTGCCCTCCTGCTGCGGCCTGCGCCGCGAGGCGGATACCCGCTTCAAGGAAGTGGTGGACGCCTATATCGACATGAACCGCGGCACCGGCCAGATCCGCGACTGGCTGATCCAGGGCATCATCAAATCCGGCGCCCGCCCCGAGGATATCCCCGCCGAGCTGTCCTTCTGACCCAAACCCAGGCCCCTCCCGCCGGAGGGGCCTGGAGTCTGGCTTATTGTTAATAATTCGAAACGATATCATCGCACCGCCGCCCCTAATCCCGCGGCAGTTTTTTCGGCAACAGCTTCATCGGCTTCCCCTCCAGGTTGGGGTACCAAAGATTCGCCTCCCGCTCCTTGCGGGTGAGCCACCTCCGAGCCTTAACGCGCTCCCCCGCCGGCGCGGGCGAGGGTTGGGTTGAGGTTCCTTCCACCGCACAGGCCCTGACCCGCCGCTTGCGCACCAACTTCGCCACACACGGCGCATCAATTGCCAACACATGGCACATCCGCCGCAGCACTCTCTGCGCCTGCGGACAGGCCGCGATCATCGCGGAAACCTCGGTGCGATTAAGGTGATGCGCGATCAGCGCGGCGGACATCCGCACCTCCTCGCCGAGCCGCACCACCCAGCCATACCCGCCCGGCAGACGCAGCCGCGGCGTCTTGCGCTCCCCCCGCGCCTGCCCCGCCCGCGAGGCGCGGGTCTGAAACACCGCCCCTTCCGCCAACCGCGCCATCACCCGGGCAAAGCGCCGCGCGGTCCGGCGCAGATAATTGTGCATCGCCACCGCCACGTCCTGCCGCGGATCCCGCGCCATCCGGTTGAACATCCGCCGCGCCAGCTGATCGACAAACCACAGCACCGCCGCCACCATTTCGGCGGTTCGGGCCGGCGAGAGGCCGGAAGGCACAGGGGAGGTCGTCTCAGCGGTCATGGTGACCTTATTAACTGCTGAGTTATTTCATGTCAAGGAAAATCGGCCGATATTCCGGACTATTTGCCCCACGCCAGCATCCGCTGATGGCCAAGAGCCGCCGCGCCCCGCGAAGCCCCAGGGTTGACCCATCCCGGATCGAACGGAAAGTTGAACAAGAGATCAAACATGCCCGATGACATCGTCGGCTGAACGGGCGTATATCCGCAAGGTGAGCGGTATCGAGTGCAATGAATTCAAAAACAAACCGATATCGTTCATTTTTACGCCAAAGGGGGGGGGTAGGGGGAATGCAATTGCGCAGATCAATGGGGTTTCACGGCGCTTTCAAGCCAGCCGTCGGATCGGCAGCATCATCCGGACCGGCTGGCTATGCGGCTCTCAAACGGATCAGGCGCAGCATTCTGGCGCTGGCCGTGGCGCCGGTGATCGTGGCAGCGGCACCCGCGCCCGTTTTCCAATTCGGCACCGCACCCACCGATATCACCGCGGAGACCGACAACGCGGCCTCGGTGCCGGTGGATTACGGCTATGGCCCCGGCATTTTCCGGCCCGGAAAGCGGCAGGCCCGCGCAATTGCCGCCGCGCAGTCGATGCCGCCCTTCAGCACCCCGGCCGGGCCGTCGAACGCCGGCACGCTGGGGTTCTACGGCCCCGCCGTCCCTTGGCCTGTCATCCCGATCAACACCACGCTCATGCCGGACGGGCGGGTGATGAATTTCGGCACCGACGGCAACGGCAAGCAAGGTGCAAAACTGATCTACGACATATGGGACCCCTCGCGCGGCCTGGGCCCCGAGTCCCATCTGACGCTGCCCAATGGGACCGAAGCGGATATCTTCTGCAGCGGCACCTCGCTGCTGACCGGCAGCGGCCGGGTGCTGGTGGTTGGCGGAAACGTCACCATCACGACAAGGAAGGGCGAACAGGGCGGTTTTTCGCACAACCTTGCCGAAACATTCACCCCCTCCACCAACAAACTCGCATCCATCGCGCCGATGCAATATGCCCGCTGGTATCCGACGGTCGTATCGATGCCATCCGGCGAAAAACTGGTTTTGGGCGGGCGTGAAAGTCCGACCAAGCCCGCCATCACGCCGGAAGTGTTCAACCCGTGGACCGGATGGCGCACGCTCACCGGCGCAACCAGCGATCCCGCATTCGCGCTTGCCACATCCGACTGGTATTACCCGCGCGGCTTCGTCAACCCGGCCGGCCAGGTGTTCATCCTCGGCCATAGCGGCAATATGTGGTCGCTTGACCCGACCGGCACCGGCTCCATCAGGAAATACCCGGGGTCTGCGCCGGCAGCATCCCAGGCCTTGCCATCCCTGATGTATGCCCCCGGCCAGATCCTTGCACTCCGCGGTGACAATTCCGTCGTCACCATTTCAATCACCGGGGCCAGACCGGTCGTCACAAACGCGGGAACCGTGAGCCAGCATCGCTCCAACGCCAACGCGACGGTGCTCGCGGATGGCACGGTGGTGGTGACCGGCGGTGCAATGGCAAACAACGACCTCATCGGCGTCGCCTACCAGAACGAGACCTGGAACCCGGCAACCGGAGAGTGGACAATGGGGGCGGTTGCCAGCAAGCCGCGCCTTTACCATTCCACCGCACTGCTGCTGCCGGATGGTTCGGTGCTAACCGGCGGCGGCGGCGCGCCAGGGCCAGTGGTTGGCCTCAACGCCGAGATCTACTACCCGCCGTACCTCTACCTGAAAGATGGCTCAGGCCAACCCGCCCCCCGCCCCGTCATCGTCGCGAGCCCGAACGAGGTTGCGCTCGGCACCACCTTCCAGGCCACCGTGCAACCGACGGACCAGATCGTCAGAGTGGCGATGATGCGGCTCGGATCCGTCACCCACGCCAATAATCCTGACCAGAGCCATCATCAGGTGCGGTTCAACCAGGCCGGCACCACGCTCAATGTCACGCTGCCGGCCACCGGAGCTACCATGGCCCCCGGCTACTACATGATGTTCGCGCTCAATCGTGCCGGCGTCCCATCAATTGCCGCGATCATGCGCGTCTCCTGATCCGAGAGTAACAGCCGATCAGACGGTACTGCCGTCTGATCGGCTGCGACTCCAACCGTCATCCTCGAAGGCGCGGCGCCCCATCCCGTCGGCCGCGTGTCCCGCCCCTCCTCGCGCCGCATGGCCCCGTGGGGGCGACACTCCCTGAAATCGAATCGCTCGGCGCCCCCACTCCGGTCGACAGGGGCCACAGCATGCCGACCCGCCAGATGCAGCGCCGGGTCAGCGAACCTCCGCCAACAAAAATGTGAAAAGATTATTAACGCATCGACAGGGCTGAATCAGACAAATACGCAACAATACGTATTGTTGGACCGAAAGATTTTCATCGATTTTATCCCCTCTAGAGACGCTCCCTCCGGTGCAATTCTGACACGTAGGCGATCCTGAGATGGCACTTCACAAATCCCCTTTTACGTCCATTGCATGCAATGTTGGTGCGGTATCCCCGACAGCACCAGCAGAACGTGCCGCGCTGAGTTTTCTCCGACGCTGCCTTCTGGCACTTGCCGTCGCGCCGGCTATGGCCGCCGCTGCGCCGCCCCCGCCCGCACTCCAAACCGATGCCGCCGTGGTGGACATCGATGAGGCTGACAACACGGCCGCAGTGCCAGTTGATTACGGGTATGGTCCGGGCGTTGCCCGGCCCGGCAAGCGCCTGGCTCGCGCGATTGCCGCCGCTCAGGCGATGAAGCCCTTCAGCGTCCCGGTCGGTTCGACCAGCGCCGGCACGGTGGGCTTCTACGGCCGAGCCGTACCTTGGCCGGTTATTCCAATCTCCGCCACGCTCATGCCGGACGGGCGAGTGATGAGTTTCGGCACCGATGGCCAGGGCAACCAGGGGGCACAGCTGATCTACGACGTGTGGGACCCCACGCGCGGCCTCGATTTGGGCGCCCATTTGGTGCTCCCCAACGTCACGGAGACCGATATTTTCTGCGGCGGCGCCTCGCTGCTGACAGGAACCGGCCAGGTCCTGCTGGTCGGCGGTGACCTCACAATCGGCGGGAAGCGGAATTTTTCGAACAACCTCGCCGAAATATTCAACCCGACGACCAACACGATATCGGCCGCGGCACCGATGCAATATGCCCGTTGGTATCCATCGGTCATATCGATGCCCTCTGGCGAGCGGGTCGTGCTGGGCGGTCGTATCAGCCCAACGGCAGCGGCCATCACCCCGGAAGTGTACAATCCAACCAACGGCTGGCGGGCGCTTGACGGCGCAAGCAGCGATACGGCGTTCAATTTCCGCAGTTTAGGCTGGTACTATCCGCGCGGCTATGTCACCCGCTTGGGCCAGGTGTTCATCCTCGGCCCCGATGGTGCCATGTGGTCGCTCAATCCCACCGGCAGCGGTTCCCTCACCCGCTACCGAAATATGGCGCCGCCGGGCCTCCGCTGGCTCCCTGTCGTGATGTATACGCCGGGCACGATCCTCGCGCTTCGCGCCAACGCCACAAGCGTGACCATTGGCATCAACGGCGTAGCGCCCGTCGCCACGGACGCGGGCATGGTGAGCCAGGATCGGATCTGGGCGAATGGGACTGTGCTCGCCGACGGCACAGTGGTGGTGACCGGCGGCTCAGCGGTGGTCAACGCGCTCACCGGCATCGCATATCAGAACGAAACCTGGGACCCCGCGACCCGGCAATGGACACGGGGCGCCGTTGCCACCAAGCCGCGTCTGTATCATTCCATCGCCCTGCTGCTGCCGGATGGCTCGGTGCTGACCGCCGGCGGAGGCGCACCCGGGCCGCTGCGCAATCTGAACGCCGAGATCTACTACCCGCCCTACCTCTACCTCAAAGACGGGTCAGGCCAGCCGGCCCCGCGCCCCTCCATCGTCACCAGCCCCAGTGAGGTTGTGCTCGGCTCCGCCTTCCAGGCAACCGTAGGAGCGACCGACCGGATCGTTAGGGTGGCGATGATGCGGCTCGGCTCAGTCACCCACTCCAACAATGCCGATCAGAGCCACCATCAAGTGCCGTTCAGGCAGACCGGCGCCGCACTGACTGTCACGCTGCCGACCGATAAGGGCATCATGCCTCCCGGGCACTACATGATGTTCGCATTCAATAGAGCCGGCGTCCCCTCGATTGCCTCCATCATGCGCGTCTCCACACCCTAGCGTGGCGACCGGCCGCAACGGCACTGCCGGAGACAAAAGCAGGGGGTCCGAAGCCGAGCACTTCGGACCCCCTTGCCATTCAGGCCCCATCTTGGTGGAGGCCCCATCTTGATTGAGGCAAACACAGAGTCGCGGCCGCCACCGCGCGGCGCGTCGCGGCGCTAGACCCCGTCGAGGTATTTCGTCGTGAACGTCGCCGCCAGATCGATATTGGCGGCGGCGATTTCGGCGCTGAAGCTGCCGAGCATGCGGCGCACCGTCTCGGCCTGGGCCATGGTGATCTTGCCGTCATGCTCGAAGGCGCCGCGGTTGCGGGTGAAGCCGGCGGAGCAGACCGGGGCGGCGAGGAAGCACATGCCCTTCTCCAGCGCCGCGATCGCCTCCTCCGGCGCGGCGCCACGCAGGAAGGTGACGGCCTCCTTGATCGCCGCCGCGGCGCCGCGCACCGCCGGCTGGTTCTTCTCGAGCCACCCGGCCTCCCCATACAGCGAGCCCGAGGCATATGGCCCGCCGAAAATCGCGGTGCTCCCCGCAGTGTCCCGCGCATCGGCCAGCACCTTCACCAGCCCACGCGATTCGAGATCCATCATGATGGGGTCGAACAGGGACAGCGCGTCGATATCACCACGCTCGAAGGCGCTGAGCGCGGTCTGCGTGGTGCCGACGCCAATCGCCGAAGCGTCGGTCGCCTTGAGCCCGGCCTTGGTGAGCAACTGCATGGCGAACATATGGGTGGCCGAGCCCGGGGCAGAGACGCCGATCTTGCGGCCCTTGAGGTCGGCGACGGTCTTGATCTCGCCCTCCAGCGCCTTGCGGATCCCAAGCGCGAGGCCGGAATTCTGCGCCTGCAGCACGAAGGCGGTGAGCTTGGCGCCCTTGGCGGCCATCTGGATGGTGTGTTCGTAGTAGCCGCAGGCGACCTGTGAGGAGCCGCCCAACACCGCCTGCATCGCCGGCGCACCGCCGGGGAACATGGCGATCTCGGGGTCGATGCCGTGCTTCTGCCAAAGCTGGCGGCCGGTGGCGATGAAGAAGGGCATGTAGCCATAAAGCGCCACCCCGCCGCCGGCGAGCTTCAGCTTGGTCCGGGTCTGGGCGATGGCGGGCATGGCCAAGGTGGCGGTCGTGGCCAGGATGGCGCGGCGGGTGAGTTTCATGGCGTGATTTCCCTTGGGGATCATGTCGAGCGGGGGGTCTCAGCGCGGGGCTGCCAGACCAGGACGCGGGTTTCGGCGAAGGAGACGAGGCCGTCCAGCACCAAGGCGCAGGCGGTGAGCACGACGATGCCGGCGAACACGGTATCGACGTCGAACATCCCCTCGGCCTGGAGGATGAGGTAGCCAACGCCGGCATAACTCCCGAGATACTCGGCCACCACGGCGCCAACGAAGGCCATGCCGACCGAGACATGCAGCGAGCTGAACACCCAGGAGAGCGCGGCCGGCAAATAGACGTGGCGCAGCAACTGCCCCTTGGTGGCGCCCAGCATGCGCGCGCCATTCAGCACCGGCGCCGGCACCTCGCGCACCCCTTGCAGCACGTTGAAGAAGACGATGAAGAACACCAGGGTGAAGCCGAGCGCCACCTTGCTCGCCACCCCGAGCCCGAACCACATCGCGAAAATCGGCGCCAGGATCACCCGCGGCATCGCGTTGGCCGCCTTGATGAAAGGGTCCAGCACCGCCCGCGTGCGCGGCGAGAGGCCGAGCCACAGCCCGGCGGCGACGCCGGTGATGGTGCCGGAGGCAAAGGCGAGCAGGGTCTCGGCGATGGTGATGGCGAGATGCGGCCAGATTTCGCCCGTGACGAACCAGGCGATCACCGTCTCCAGGATTTTCACGGGATGGCCGAAAAACAGCGGCGAAAGCAGCCCGGTGACGCTGCCGATCTGCCAGAAGGCCAGCAGCGCGGCGGCGATGGCGAGGCGCCAAACGGTGATCATGCCGCCTCCCCCTGGCGGTAGGCCTTCAGCACCTCATCCCGCAGCACCTCCCAGATCCGCTCCTCGGTGGCGCGGA
>CAIPLM010000102.1 GCA_903865895.1 uncultured Rhodospirillales bacterium
CAGCTCGGCGCCCAGATGCCCGCCGGCGCCGGGGCGGTTTTCCACCAGCACCGGCTGGCCCCAGTACTGGCCCAACGCCTGGGCCATCACCCGGCCCATCACATCGGCAGTGCCGCCGGGGGTCAGCGGCACCACCAGCCGCACCGGCCGGCTCGGCTTGAACTCGGCGGCGTGTGCGGCACAGGGCAGCGCCATCCAGGCGCAGAGCAACAGTGCCAGGGCACCCCGCAGGTTTCGCGGCAACATCAGCTTCCTCCCGAATTCCGACGCTTGCCGCGCCTGTGGCGGCATTGCCGCATGGCCGGCGCCGGCGGGCAAGGCCCTGCCGTGGGATGGCAGGGGAATCGCTTGAAGGTCATTGAGCGGTCCTTGTGATGAGAGCGCGGAGGTAGTCGTGGTTCCATGCTGCGGCCTTGCGGCGGCTTTTGAGGCTGTCCTTTCCTGCGGCGCCGCGGATGAGGTTCATGGCCATGTGTTTGATGGTGGCCATATTTTTGGGTCCATGTTGGGTCCTTAGCCGCATCAGGTCGTCGTGGAAGACGACATCGAGCACCCAGTGCAGGCGGTTCTCGATACCCCAATGGGCGCGGACGGCGCGGGCGAGGGTGCGGGGATCGATCGGCAGGGAGGAGAGGAAGTAGCGACGTGCGGTGGTGACGGTGCCGCGGCGCTCGACGGTGGCCTCGACCATGGCGATGGCCTTGAGGCCGGGGAAGCGGGGCTCGCCCGGGAAGCGGCGGTCGGTGGTCAGCCAGGCCACGTCGTGGCTGACCCAATGGCGGCGGGTTTCGATGCGGCCGTGATCGGCGTCGATCGTCTCGAAGCTGTCGGCGGCCTGCGCCTCGGCGGTCTGGAAGAACAACTCGACCTCGCCTGCCAGGCTCGGCTGGTTGTCCTTCAGCGCCAGGAGATAGTCGGCACCGCGGTCGAGGATGGTCTGGGCGATCCGGGTCTGGCAGCCCATGGCATCGATGGTGACCAGGGCGCCGGTCAGGTGCAACCGCTCCAGAAGCAGCGGGATGGCGATGATTTCGTTGGATTTGCTGCCGACCGCCTGTTGGCCGAGCACGAGGCGCTGGCGGGTGGCCCAGGCACTGACGACGTGCAGCGGGTGGTCCTCGCCGCGGCGGGCGCGGCGGGAGGTCTTGCCGTCGATCGCCACGATGTCGGGTTCGTCCTCGCGCAGGCCCTCGACCCAGGAGACAAAGCAGGCGCTGAACAGGTCCGGGTCGAGCGCATTGATCACGTCGTTGAGCGTGTCATGCGAGGGGATGCCGTGCCGGAACGGCAGCAGGCTGCGCAGAAAGCCGAGCTTCTCGCGGCCCCAGAGCCGGACCTCCACGAAGTCCTCGGCGCCGGCCAGCGTCGCGCACAGCACCAGCAGCATCACCTCCGGCAGAGGGTACAGCACCTTGCCGGGCTGCCGCGGGTCGTCGAGCGCCGAGAAATGGTCGAGTAAAGCCAGGCCAGCCATCGGGGAAACCTCCGCATCCGAGACGCCCCATGAATCAGACTTTTGCCCCCACCGGAATCCCAGAGGCGTTCAGGCGATTGCCCTATCTGACCCTTGGCGTGGTTGACGCTGTGGTGGATGTGGGTCCAGGCACCCGAACCAGAATTTTTCGAGCAACCGGCAGCCGCCTACCGCGCCGAGCCATCACCACGCAGCGGGCGAATCTGCCGGCCGGTGAGGGTATTGCCGCGCAGGATGGCGTCGGTGGCTGTAAAGTTGGTGACAAAATATGTCGGGTAGTCACCATCCTTGGTGAAGCGGTTGTTCTCAATCCGCAATTCGCGGGTCCGTTGGGTAACGCCTTCGGCGCCGATAACGATTGCTGTCGAATGGTTCTCCGCCATTGGGCCTTTTTGCAGC
>CAIPLM010000103.1 GCA_903865895.1 uncultured Rhodospirillales bacterium
GCCATCCGAAGCCCGGCAGCATCAAAATCAACCCGAAGTGCAAGCGGCATGGCGAACCTCCATCGTTCGCCGGATACAGAATCACACCAGCACCGCGTCGCGGAATCCCCCCGGAGTCACACTCTCGGAGCCTTGGTATTAATCTGATCCCGGCGTTCACCGCGACGGAGAACGTCATGATGCCGATGCTGCTCAATCGCGGATGGCCGGATGCCGCCATGCGTGGCGCGGCGGAAGCTTTGCTGACCGCGTGGGGATGACGCGTAGGCGTGATGTCAGTTTGGCAATCTTTCGGGTGACCACGCCCAGCGCGAGCCGATCGCGCGAGTGCTGGTGGTGAACCCGGTGCTGGCCGATGAGCCGACTGACAATCGCGGTATAGTGGCCGCCGACGGCGTATTCGACATGATACGCATGATGAACCGGGAGCGAAGCATGACATTTCTCATCTTCACACATGATCCACAGCTCGCGAAGCGATGCGGCCGGATCGTCGAGTTTGTGGATGAGGCATTGGTGAACGACGGGGTCTCGCCGCTGATTGCCACTGGCTGACATCCGCAGGGAGGCCCCAGATGACCTGAACTATGTGCGGCGATGGAGCCGAAAAATCATCCTATCATTTCGATATACAGGCAGAATCCAGCACACATTCGTCACGACAGCTTGACATCCCCGCACGCCTAGCCGACCGATGCGTGAGCCCAACAGCTGGCGTGGCGACATGACGATCCGATATGCAATGGCCATCCCGCGTGTCTTCACGGCCCTCCTGCTGATGGCCGGCCCCACCGCCGCGGCGCAGGAGGAGATGTGCGCGCTGATCCGCCGGGATGTCGCCGCCTATCTCGCCACCGGCCACCCCTGCGCCTGCCCCTATAACCTCACCCGTGCGGGCCGCCCCTGCGGCAATCTCTCCGCCTGGTCCAAGCCCGGCGGCTCGGCGCCGCGCTGCTACTTCGAGGATTTCGACGGCACCTCGCCACCCCTCGCGCGCGGTCAGCCCCGCCGCGTGACCGCACCGCCGCCGCCAGCCTGTCCGCCGCCCGTCAATCCGCCGTAAGCGGCGCCTCACCCCAACAAGGCCTGCGCCGCCGCATCCAGGATGGCATCCGTGTCGAGCCCGTATTCGGCGTAGAGGTCGGGAATATCACCGCTCTGGCCGAAGCGGTCCGGCCCAAGCGGCACCACGCGATGGCCATGCACGCCCCCGAGCCAGGAATGGCTGGCCGGATGGCCGTCGAGGATGGAGACGATGGCGGCGCCGGGGGCCAGCGGCGCGAGCAGGCGCTCGATATGGCTCATCGTCCCCCGCTCTCCGCCCCGCCGCGCCCGGGCGGCCGCAAGCCAGCCCGCGTGCAACCGATCCGGCGAGGTGATGGCGAGCAGCCCGGCGCCGGGCTCCTCGGCGGCGAGTTCGGCGAAGGCGGCTTCGGCTTCCGGTGCGATCGGACCTTGATAGGCCAGCGCAATGCGGGCGCCGGCAGCGGGCGGCACGACCCAGTGGCCGCCCGCGATCACCGCCGCCGGATCGAGCGTGCGCGGCTTCTGGTCGAGCTGCCGGGTCGAGAGGCGCAACCACACCGACGAACCATCGGGCTGCTGCATGAAATGCAGGGCGTGGCGCATGAGGATCGCGAGTTCATCGACATGGGCGGGCTCGTAGCTCGCCAGCCGGTCCTGGCTCATGCCGATCATCGGCGTGTTGATGGATTGGTGCTGCCCGCCCTCGGGCGCCAGCGTCAGCCCGGAGGGGGTGGAGACCAGCAGGAAGCGGGCATCCTGGTAGCAGCCATAGATCAGCGCATCGAGGCCACGATTCACGAAGGGATCGTAGACCGTGCCGATCGGCAGAATGCGGGCACCGTGCAGGCTATGCGAGAGCCCGGCGGCGGCAAGCAGGAGAAAGAGGTTCTGCTCGGCGATGCCCAACTCGATATGCTGCCCCGCCGGCGCCATGCCCCAGCGCTGGGCCGAAGCCAGTTTGGCGTCACGAAACACGTCATTGCGGGTGTGGCGGTCGAACACCCCCCGTCGGTTCACCCAGGGCCCGAGATTGGTGGAGACGGTGACGTCGGGGCTGGTGGTGACGATATGGGCGGCCAGCTCTTTCAACTCCCCTTGCCCGCGGCCGATTTCGGCGAGGATTTCGCCGAACGCCGTCTGGGTCGCCATTTTGCGCCCATCGGTCTTCGGCGATGGCAGCACGGCGGGCACCGGAATGGCGGGCGCGCTGAGGAAGCGGCCTTCCGGCGTCATCGGCGTGGCAAAGGGGATGGCGGACAAGAAGGCCTGAAGCTCCTCCGGCGTCGCATCCAGCCCCTCGAAGGGGTCCCACTCCCGGCCCGGGCGGATGTTGCTGTCGCGGCGAAAGACCTCCATCTGCTCCTTGCTCATCAGCCCGGCATGATTGTCCTTATGGCCGGCGAAGGGGAGGCCCATGCCTTTGATGGTGTAGGCGATGAAGCAGGTCGGCTGGTCACCGGCGGCGTCGGCCTGGCGGAAGGTCTCGATGAGGTATTGCACGTCATGCCCGCCGAGATTGGTCATGAGGGCGGCGAGTTCGTCGTCCGTCAGCGGGTCGATAATGGCGCGCATCGCGGCGTCGCGGCCGAGATCGGTGAGCAGCGCCTGGCGCCAGGCGCTGCCGCCCTGGAAGGTCAGCGCGGAATAGAGGCTGTTGGGGCAGTCATCGATCCACAGGCGCAGGGCCTCGCCGCCGGGGCGGGCGAAGGCGGCCTGGAGGTGACGGCCGTATTTCATCGTCACCACGTTCCAGCCCATGTCGCGGAACAGGCCCTCGATGCGGCCGAACAGCCGGTCCGGCACCACGCTGTCGAGCGACTGGCGGTTATAGTCGATCACCCACCAGACATTGCGGACATCGTGTTTCCACCCCTCTAGCAGCGCCTCGTAGATATTGCCCTCGTCAAGCTCCGCATCCCCCGCGATGGCGATGTGGCGGCCGGGCGCGATGTCGTCGCGGCCGAAGCCGTGCAGGCGGACATAATCGGCAATCAGCGCGGAGAAGCTGGTGAGCGCCACACCGAGACCGACGGAGCCAGTGGAGAAATCCACCTCGCCGCCATCCTTCACCCGGCTCGGGTAGGATTGCGCGCCGCCGAGTTTGCGCAAATTCTCCATCTTCTCGCGGGTCTGGCGGCCGAACAGGTAGTTGATGGCGTGGAACACCGGCCCGGCGTGCGGCTTCACCGCCACGCGGTCCTGCGGGCGGAGGATGGCGAAATAGAGGGCCGAGAGGATGGAGATGCAGGAGGCGCAGGAGGCCTGGTGCCCGCCCACCTTCAGCCCGTCGCGGTTCGGGCGGATATGGTTGGCGTTGTGGATGGTCCAGGCGGAGAGCCAAAGCAGCTTCCGTTCGAGCTGATGCAGCAGATGGGCGGCACGTTCATCGGAGATCGGCGGGGCGGGCTTGGTGGCGATGTTCATGGCGGTTCCCCCGGCAGGATGGGGAGAGCTTAGCGCGAGATCGGCCCAGGCAGGAAGTTTCACCACAGAGGCAGTAAGCCAGTGAGACACGGTAGCGAATCTGGCCTCCACCCCCTCACCGTCTTACCGCCTCTGTGGTGAACCTTGGCTACCCGCGCGCGGCGGCCAGCGCTTGGGTGATCGCCGGGAGCAGGTCTTCGGCAATCAGGCCCTCGCCGGTGATACTTCCGGCCGCGCCGTGCAGCCAGGCACCGGCGGCTGCGGCCCCGAAAGGGGCCATTCCCTGGGCCAACAGCCCGGCGATGATACCGGCCAGCACGTCACCAGAGCCGGCGGTGGCGAGCCAGGGCGGCGCGTTGCCGTTGATGGCGGCGCGTCCGTTGGGCGCGGCGATCACAGTGTCCGGCCCTTTCAGCAGCACCACGGCCCCGGTCTCCTGCGCTGCGGCGCGGACGGCAGCGAGGCGGTCGGCACCGATCGGGCCGAAAACGCGGGTGAATTCGCCCTCATGCGGCGTGAGAACGGCGGCGCCGCGCAGGAGGTCGGGGCGCCCAGCGCAGGCGGAAATTGCGTCGGCATCCACCACCACGGCGCGGCCGCTCGCCAGCAGCGGCGGCAGCACGTCGGGCGCGCGGTCACGGCCGAGGCCGGGGCCGACGAGCCAGGCGTTGCGCCGGATATCGGCAAGTTGCCCGGCCAGCGGCGCCGCATCCACCATCGTCCCGGGATCGCCGGCCCGGTAGAGATCGGCGTTGTCCGCCGCCGCGATAGTGACCAGCCCGGCACCGGCACGCCGGGCGGCGGCGGCGGCAAGCCGGGCGGCGCCGGTCATTGCGGCACCGCCGATGACGGTGGCGTGGCCGGCAGAGAATTTATGGCCGCCGATGGCGCGGCGCGGCAGGGTCCAGAGGCCCGGGGCGTTGCGGAACGTGTCGGGCGCGATGGCCGGCAGCACGCTGGCGGGCAGCCCGATATCTGCCAGCACCGTCTCGCCACACAGCGCTCGGCCGGGGAACAGGAGATGGCCGGGCTTGAGGCGGAAGAAGGAGACGGTGAGTTCCGCCGCCGCCACCGCGCCCCGCGCCTGCCCGTTCGCGCCATCCAGCCCGGAGGGCACGTCGATCGCCACGATGCGCCGCGCCGCCGCCAGCACGGTTGCCACCTCCGGCGCGAGATCGCGGGTCAAACCGGCGCCGAACACCGCGTCGATCACCAGTTCCGCGCGCGCGGCCTCGGCAGCCGTGAAGGGAACAATCGGCCCGCGCCAGCCGGCGGCGGCCGGGACGGCGTCGCCCTTGAGCGGCGACAGCGCGGCGACGGCGACCGGCCAGCCACGCGCCTCCAGCAGCCGGGCCGCGACATAGCCATCGCCACCATTATTGCCGGGGCCGCACAGCACCAGGGTGCGGCAAGGCCGGAACCGGGCGGCCACCGCGCGGGCGACGGCGCGGCCGGCATTCTCCATCAGCGCCGCCACCGGGATGCCGCTCGCGATGGCGGCGGCGTCGGCGCGGGCGGTCTGCGCGGGGGTAAGCAATTCGAGCATCAGTGCGCTATCATGTTGCAGTGCAGCGGAGTCGGGACTCATGGCGTTCGTCATCACTATCGCACAGCAGAAGGGTGGCGCGGGGAAAACCACCATCGCCGCCAGCCTCGCCGCCGTCTTCGCCGCCAGAAGCCGGGTGGCGGTGCTCGATATCGACCCCCAGCACAGCCTGGCGCGCTGGCACACCTTGCGTGCCGCCCGCAAAGGCGCGGCGCCAGTCGGGTTCTCCGACGTCTCGGGCTGGCGGCTGGCGCGCGAGATCGACCGGTTGCGCGGCCTGAACGACGTGTTGATCGTCGATAGCCCGCCGCAACTCGACACCGATGCCCGCCTCGCGATCCGCGCGGCCGATCTGGTGCTGGTGCCGTTGCAGCCGAGCCCGCCGGATTTCTGGGCGGCCGAAGGCACCATGAAACTCGCCGCCGCCGAGAAGCGCCCGGCCCGCATCCTGCTCAACCGTGCGCCCGCCGGCGGCAAGCTGCGCCTCGCGGTGGAGGCGGCGATCGCCGAGGCGGGCTACCCCGTCTTCGCCGGCACGCTCGGCAACCGCGTCGGCTTCGCCACCGCCTTCGCCCAAGGGCTCGGGATCACCGAGACCGCACCGCGCTCGACGGCGGGGCGGGAATTCGGCAGTATCGTCGCCGAACTCGAAAGGCTCATGCGATGATGGACAACGCCACCAACCTGCTGCTCGCACTGCACCTGCTCGGGGTTGCCGTATGGGTCGGCGGCATGGCCTTCGCCCTGCTGGTGCTGCGGCCGAGCCTCGGCCTGCTGCCGCCGGCGCAGCGGCTGACGCTGCATACCGCGGTGTTCCAGCGCTTCTTCCGCATCATCTGGCATGTGATGCCGCTGGTGCTGCTCAGCGGCTACGGCCTGGTGCACCTGTTCGGCGGCTTCGCGGAGTTGGAGCCGCCGGTGCACATCATGCACGGGATCGGCCTCGCCATGGCGGTGATTTTCATGGTGATTTTCTTCGGGCCGTGGAAGGCGATGCGCGCCGCGCAGGTGAAGGGCGATACGGTGGTGGCGATGGTCACGGTCAACCGCATCCGCCATCTCATCACCGCCAATCTGGTGCTCGGCACCATCACCATCGTGGTCGCGGCCTTCGCCTAGAACCGACGCGATTTCGCCATTTTGCCGGGATAGAGTCGTCCCGGAGTGTCACTGCAAGGCTTCCACATGCTGCTTCTGATTCCCGGCCCGGTCACCACCCGGCCGGAGGTGCGCCAGGCGATGGCGCAGGATATCGCGCCCTGGGACAATGACTTCCGCCCCCGCTACGCCGCCATGCGCGCGCGTGTGCTCGGCATCGCCAATGCCCCGGCCGAAACCCATGACGCGATCTGCTTCGGCGGTTGCGGGCATTTCGGCATCGAGGCGGCGATCCGCAGCTTTCTGCCGGCGGGCGGGCGCATCCTCATCCCGCAAGTCGGCGCCTATGCCGAGCGCATGGCGCGGCTGGCCAACGAGGCCGGACGCATCGCCGTGCCGCTGGCGATGGACCCGGACGCCCCGGTCTCCCCCCAGGCGGTGGCCGCGGCGCTGGCCGCCGACCCCGAGATCACCCATGTCGGCCTCGTCTACAACGAGACCGGCACCGGCGTGGTGCATGACCCCGCCTCGATCGGTGACGTGGTGCGCGCGGCCGGGCGGCGGGTGATCCTGGATGCCGTCTCCGCCTTCGGTGCCCTGCCGCTCGATATCTCCGCGCATCCCGAGATCGATGCCGCGGTGTTCACCTCCAACAAATGCCTGGAGGGCCTGCCCGGCCTGGTGTTTGCCATCTGCCGCAAGGACAGGTTGGAGGGCACGGCGGGGAACGCCGGCAGCTGGTCCTTCGATCTCGCGGATATCCTCGCCGGCTACGCGCGCGGCCCGGGCGTCATCCGCTTCACCCCGCCCGCCCAGGTGATGCTCGCCTTCATGACCGCGCTCGATTTGTTCGATGCCGAGGGCGGCCAGCCCGCCCGCCTCGCCCGCTACCGCGCCAACACTGCGGCGCTCTACACGGGCATGCAGGGCATCGGCATGGTGCCGTACCTGCCCTTCGCGGTGCAGGGCCCGATCGTGATGAACATCCACGCCCCCACCGACCCCGCCTGGTCGCTGCAAGGCTTCGTGGATGCGCTGAAGCGGCGCGGCTATCTCATCAGCAATTTCTACAACACGCCGCAGCCGAGCTTCCGCGTCGGCTGCATCGGGGCCTTGACGCCGGAAGACATGCGCGGCTTCGTACAAGCCACCGATGCGGCGCTCGTGGAACTCGGCGTGCACCATCGTCTGCCCGGACAAACCGCCGCCTGAGCGCGACTATAAAAGGGGAACCCCATGGCCACCGACCAGGAAATCGCCGCGCTGCACACGCTGAAGCCGATCGGCGCCATCGCCGAGCGCGCCGGCATCCCCGCCGACGCGCTGAGCCCCTACGGCAAGTACAAGGCCAAGATCCACTTCGACTTTATCCGCTCCGTGCAGGACCGCCCCGATGGCGCCCTGGTGCTGGTGACCGGCATCAACCC
Organism: uncultured Rhodospirillales bacterium; assembly: GCA_903865895.1. Classification (GTDB taxonomy): domain Bacteria; phylum Pseudomonadota; class Alphaproteobacteria; order Acetobacterales; family Acetobacteraceae; genus CAIYPH01. The sequence goes on from CAIPLM010000103.1 coordinate 7,522, forward strand.
GACCCCGGCCGGCGAGGGCAAGACCACCACCACTGTCGGCCTCGGCGATGCACTGAATGCGCTGGGGCAGAAGGCGATGATCTGCCTGCGCGAGCCGAGCCTTGGCCCGTGCTTTGGCGTGAAGGGTGGCGCCACCGGCGGCGGCTACGCGCAAGTGGTGCCGATGGAGGACATCAACCTCCATTTCACCGGCGATTTCCACGCCATCACCTCGGCCAACAACCTGCTGGCCGCGATGGTGGACAACCACATCTACTGGGGCAACGAGTTGGGGCTCGACCCGCGCCGGGTGACGTGGCGCAGGGTGCTGGACATGAACGACCGCGCGCTGCGCTCCATCGTCAACGGCCTCGGCGGCATCACCGCCGGCCCGCCGCGCGAGGATGGGTTCGATATCACGGTCGCCTCCGAGGTGATGGCGGTGTTCTGCCTGGCGCGGGACTTGGACGACCTCCAGGCCAGGCTGAAGCGCATCATCGTCGGCGCAAGGCGCGACGGCAGCTTCGTCACCGCCGGCGAAATCAAGGCCGATGGCGCCATGGCCGCCCTGCTGCGCGATGCGCTGATGCCGAACCTGGTGCAGACCCTGGAGGGCTCCCCGGCCCTCGTGCATGGCGGCCCCTTCGCCAATATCGCGCATGGCTGCAACTCGCTGCTGGCCACCCGACTCGCGCTGAAACTGTCGGACGTGGTGGTGACCGAGGCCGGCTTCGGCGCCGATCTCGGCGGCGAGAAGTTCCTCGACATCAAGTGCCCGCTTGGCGGCCTCAAACCCTCCTGCGCGGTGGTGGTGGCGACCGTGCGGGCGCTCAAGATGAATGGCGGCGTCGCCAAGGCCGATCTCGGGCGCGAGGATGTCGCGGCCGTCGAGCGCGGCGTGGTGAACGTGCTGCGCCATGTCGAGAACATGAAGAAGTTCGGCCTGCCCGTCGTGGTCGGCCTCAACCGCTTCACCTCCGACACCGACGCCGAGATCGCCGCTGTCAGCGCAGCCCTCGCGAAGCTCGGCACCAAGGTCTGCGTGTGCACCCATTGGGGTGACGGCTCCAAGGGTGCGCTCGAACTGGGCCGGGCCGTGCAGGCCGAGATCGCCGCGGGGAAGGCCGATTTCAAGCCGCTCTACGGGCTGGACATGCCGCTGGCAGAGAAGCTGCGCACCATCGCCCGCGAAATCTATCGCGCCCGCGATATCGACCTGCCCGCCAGCGTGGCGCGTAAGCTCGCCAGCTACGAGAAGGCGGGCTTCGGCGGCGTGCCGATCTGCGTGGCGAAAACCCAGTACAGCTTCACCGCCGACCCCACCCAGCTCGGCGCGCCCGAGGGGCATATCCTGCCGATCCGCGACGTGCGGCTCTCCGCCGGCGCCGGCTTCGTGGTGGCGATCGCCGGCGAGATCATGACCATGCCTGGCCTGCCGCGCGTGCCGGCCGCGGAAGGGATGTCGCTGACGGCGACCGGCGACATCACCGGCCTGTTCTGATCGCCAGCAACACAACCCCGTGGAAACAAAGAGTTGCCGCGAGGTGCTTCTAACACCACGCGAAAAGGTCTAGAAGCCTCTCGGTTAGCGAATAATCACCGGCGCATCATCGGGCGCGGCGGAGTGTGTGGCGGATGCCGCCGCGGCGGCACTGCCTCCAAAACGGGACTGGCAGCTTGGATCACAGCGGATCAACCGACACCACCGGGCAGCGCGGACCAAACGGCATGATGCCGCGCCTCGCCGCGATTTCATCGGGGCGGATGCTGTTCGTGATCGACGCCGCCATCCTCCTGCTGGCCACCCCCGTCGTCCAACTGGTCGGCGAGTCCAGCGGCGTGCTCGCCAATACGCGCGAGGCGTTGCTGTTCCTGCCCGCGAATTTGCTGATGTTCTACGCCATGGGGCTCTACCGGCGCGATGCCATGGTGGCGCTGCGGCGGACCATGACGCGGGTGCCGCTGATCGCCGGCATGGGCGCCGTTCTGGCCGCCGGCAGCAACATGCTGGCGAGCACGTTATACCAATGGCCAGCGGAGCATCCGAGCGACTGGGCCGACGTCGCCGCCCAGGTCACAACCGCCGTGGTACTGTTCAGCCTGGCCGCCATGCTCGCCCGCATCGTCTTCCGCGTGCTGTTACGCGGCGGGCTGCTGCACCGCCATCTCCTGGTGATCGGCGCCGGCGCCAGGGCGTGGGACCTGCTGTTCATGCTGCGCCGCGAGGGCAGCACGCTGAATGACGTCATCGTCTTCCTGCATGAGCCCAGCATGGGCGCGGTGGATGAGCGGCTGGTGGCGGACCCGCGGGCACGGCTGGTCAGCGGCATTTCCCCTCTCCAGGCCGCCAAGGATGCGGACGCCGACCAAATCGTGGTCGCGCCCGATGAGCGGCGGGGGATGGACCTCGAACTGCTGCTCGCCTGCAAAAAGGCGGGTTTCCCGGTGATCCAGTATCTCAGCTTCGTCGAGAAGGAGATCCGCCGGGTCGATCTCAAACGCATCGAGCTGGGCTGGCTGCTCTACTCCGAGGGCTTCCAGTTCGACCTGCTGGACCGCATGCTGAAGCGGACGTTCGACCTGGTGGTGAGCGCGCTTGTCCTGGCGCTGATGTCGCCCTTCCTGGTGCTGGCGATGATCGCCATCCGCATCGAAGGCCCCGGCGCCGTGCTCTACCGGCAGACCAGGGTGACGCGCGACGGAAAGAATTTCGAGATCATGAAGCTGCGCACCATGCGCACCGATGCCGAGGCCGGCGGCGCGGTCTGGGCGCGCAAGAACGATGACCGCATTACCAAGATCGGCCATTTCCTGCGCCGCACCCGGATCGACGAGTTGCCGCAGTTGCTCAACATCCTGAAGGGCGAGATGAGCTTCGTCGGCCCCCGCCCGGAACGCCCGCAATTCGTCGCCGAGCTGGCATCGAAAATCCCGCTCTACAACGAGCGCCACATGGTGAAGGCCGGGCTGACCGGCTGGGCGCAGATCAACTACCCCTACGGCGCCTCGGTCGACGACGCCCGCTCCAAGCTGTCCTACGACCTCTACTACGTGAAGAACTTCTCGATCCTGTTCGACTTCGTGATCCTGCTGCAGACCCTACGTGTGGTGCTGTGGCCGAGTGGCGTCCGCTGACCGGCGGACGCCTGCCGTAGGGGCCGCAAGGCCCGCCCACAACAGGCCCCATAAGAAAAGGGCCTCCGGAGAGGTCTCCGGAGGCCCTTACACGGCGTTTCAGCGGGGTGAGGTCAAACCTTCTCGACCTGGCTGTATTCGAGTTCCACGGGCGTGGAGCGGCCGAAGATGGAGACGCTGACCTTCACGCGGCCCTTCTCCTCGTCGATCTCCTCGACGGTGCCGTTGAAGCTGGTGAACGGGCCATCGGCCACGCGAACCTGCTCGCCGATCTCGTAGAGGATCGCGGGACGGGGATGCTCCACACCCTCCTGCGTCTGCTTCATGATCCGCTCGGCTTCCGAATTGCTGATCGGCGTCGGGCGCGTCTTGCTGCCGAGGAAGCCGGTGACCTTGGGAGTATCCTTCACGAGGTGCCATGCCTCGTCCGACAGCTCCATTTTCACCAGCACATAGCCCGGGAAGAACTTGTGCTCGGCGTTGACCTTCTGGCCGCGGCGCAGCTCGACCACCTGCTCGGAGGGCACCAGCACCTCTTCAATTTCGTCGGCGAGCCCCTTCTGGGCGGCCTGCTCCTTGAGCTGCTGCGCGATCTTCTTCTCAAAGCCGGAATAGACGTGGACGACGTACCAACGCTTGGCCATGTTCAACCCCTCTCAGAAACCGGTGCCGAACAACAAACGGACGCCGACGCCGATGATCTGGTCGGCGATAAAAAAGAAAGCCGCCGCCACCGTACCGAGCGCGAAGACGAGGCCCGTCGTCACCATCGTCTCCTTTCGCAATGGCCAGGTGACCTTGGTGACTTCGCTGCGCACATCGCGCGCGAACTTCAACGGATCAAACGCCACGCCGCTCATACTCCTCGGTCGCCTTCCAATGCGGGGAAGATTCCCCGTTCAGTCACGTCATCCCGGATCACGCTGATGGCGGAGCCGGTGGGCTGGCAGGGGTGGAGGGTCTCGAACCCCCAACCTCCGGTTTTGGAGACCGGCGCTCTAGCCAATTGAGCTACACCCCTTCCGCGCCCGGCCCGAGCATGTCTCAGAACGGCCCGGTCCAGGGGGGCGTAAAGAGAATGAAGGGGCGGCAATGTCAAGTGCTTGTGTGCGGGCAAGTGGAGCGGGTGACGGGAATCGAACCCGCACAGCCAGCTTGGAAGGCTGGGACTCTACCATTGAGCTACACCCGCGTGCCATTTTGCCGAATTCGCAACACTGGTACGCGCCGCAAACAGCCGGATCGGAACCGCGCGACAATCCGGCTAGGCCGCATTGCGCGGTGGTGGAGGGGGTTGGATTCGAACCAACGTAGGCGCACGCCAGCGGATTTACAGTCCGCCCCCTTTAGCCACTCGGGCACCCCTCCGTCGCTCAGCCAGGCAAGCCCGGCCGTTCGTGAGGCTGGCTGTATTGCCATTCGCCGGGGCTTGTCAACGAAGACTGCGCGCATGGCGCGGCTGCGCCGTTTGTCGGGGGCAAGTCATCACTGTATAGGATGGCGCCATGAAACCACCGAATGACAGAGGCGCGGGCAAACATGGCGGCCGGAGCGGCGCCCCCCCGCGCGATCGCCAGGGCGGGCCGCGCGGCTCCAACTATGGCGCCGCCCCGCAAGGCAACCGTCCGCAGGGCGGCCGCGCCGCCGCACCCGCGGGCGAATCCGAAAATCGCCTGCGCCTCACGCCCAAGCCGCAGGAGACGCGGAGCGCCGAGTCGCGCCCGCAGGAGCCCCGCCGAGGCGACACCCCGCGCCCGGCGCACCACGCGCCGCGGCCGCAGGGCCGCCCGGCCGATCCCAGGACCGATTTCGGCCACCATGGCGGCCCGCCGGACCGGCGCGGCGGCGATGCGCCCAAGGGTTCCGTGTGGCTCTACGGCGTGCATGCCGTGGCCGCCGCACTCGCCAACCCGGCCCGCCGCCTGCGCCGGCTGCTGCTGAGCGAGGAGGCCGAGGCCGCCGTGCTGGCGCAGTTCCCGCAGCCCTGGCCGATGCAGCCCGAGCGCACCGATCGCGCCCGGCTCGAACACATCATCGGCCGCGACGCGGTGCACCAGGGCGCTGCCCTGCTGACCGACCCGCTCACCCCGCCGCCGCTCGCTCAGGTGCTGGAGCGGCCCGGCCCGGTGCTGGTGCTCGACCAGGTGACCGACCCGCGCAATGTTGGCGCCATCCTGCGCTCCGCCGCCGCTTTCGGCGCAGCCGCGGTGATCACCCAGGAGCGCAACGCGCCGGACGAGACGGGCGCGCTGGCCAAGGCCGCCTCCGGGGCGCTGGAGAAGGTGCCGCTGTTCAAGGCGGTTAATATCTCCCGCACACTCGTGGCGTTGAAGGCGGCCGGGCTGTGGTGCGTCGGCCTCGATGCCGGCGGCACCACGCTGAGCGGTCCGGGGCTCTCGGACCGCCGAATCGCCCTGGTGCTGGGCGCCGAGGGCGAGGGGCTGCGGCGCCTGACCCGTGAAACCTGCGACGTGATCGCCGGGCTCGCGGTGCCGCAGGGCCATGCCAGTGCCATGGAGAGCCTCAACGTCTCCGCCGCCGCCGCCATCGCGCTCTACGAAATCCAGCGCAAAGCCTGAGGAGCCGCAAATGGCGTTCGACCCCGCCGCATCCGCCGAATTGCTGCACCGGGCGCGGGCTGCCAGGGCGGTCGCAGGGCCGCTGCCGGCGGGCATGGCGCCGAACTCCCTCGCCGCGGGAATCGCCGTCCAGCACGCGCTGGCGCGTCGCTGGGGGGCTATTCCGCCGGCGGGGTTCAAGATCGGCGCAACGGCAAAGCGGATGCAGGCATATCTCGGCCTGCCCGGCCCCGCCGCCGGCTTCATGCAGGCGGGCAACATCCATCATGGGCCAGCCACGCTCGCCTGGGCCGGGCTGCGCAATCCCGGTGTGGAATGCGAAATCGCCGTCCGGCTCGGGTGTGATCTGCCGCCCGGCCCGTGCGACGAGGCAACCGCAGCCGCGGCCGTGCAGGACGTCTACGCGGCGATCGAGGTCGTCGAGAACCGCTACGGCCCGCCGCCCGCCGGGGACCTCAAGGCGGTGGGCACGCCCACGCTGGTGGCCGATCAGGTCTACCACGCCGCGGCTGTGCTCGCTGGTCCGGCGGAGTGGCGCAATCTGGATCTTGGGGCCGTGCGGGGCCGCTTCCTGATCGACGGCGAGGAGAAATCCTCGGGCCATGGACGGGACCTGCTGGGCCACCCGATGACGGCGCTGGCCTGGCTCGCCGCCTCGGCTGAGGTGGCGGCCTTTGGCGGGCTGCGGGCCGGCCAGGTGGTGATGCTCGGCAGCGTCACCCCGCCGATCTGGCTTGATGGCCCCTGCGAGGTGGTTGCCGCCTTCGATGGCATGCCGGAGGCGCGCCTCCGCCTCTCGTGATCGGCGGCATCAATCGGCCATTAAGGCTTGGGCGGCTAAACCAGCGTCACGACCGCGCGAAACGTGCCGCGGCGAAGTTTCGCCAGGAGGGCCGGATCGGGATGCGTCGATGGTACAAGACTGGAATCTGCTGTCGGATGACCTGCAGCTCGCCCTCTCCCGCGAGGCGCTGCGCCGCGCCGCCGACACCATCGCCGAGCAGGCGGAGGTGCTGGCGAGCGAGATGGAAACCGGCGGCCTGATCGATCGCGGCGGGCCGGACGCGCTGCGTCTGCTCGCTCACGTCGTGCGGATTAACGGCGAGGGCACCGCCCCCGTCGGGGGGCATGCCTAGGGTGGTTTAAACCACCCGCACGCGGTTCACGTTCTGCGCCGGGTCACGCCAGAAGGAGTCCGGCTCGAAACGGCGGAACAAATCAGGCGGCAGCAGGGTGCGCCGTGCCACCGGGCTGACGCGGGTGCCCACGCGGTGCAGGCCGGGCGTGCCGAGCCTTGCGTCGAACTCTGCCGCGTCATCGTAGCCGACGTTCTCAGGGTTGTGCTGGAAGCGGGGCAGCCCGGTGAAGTCGTACACCGCATCCAGCGCCGCCTGGGGCCGCTCCGTCAGGGTCTCGTAGGTCACCAGCAATATCCTGTCCGCCTGCTCGCCGAACCAGGCCTCGCGCAGGGCGTTCCAGGCGAAGCCGACCATGCCGGTGCCGGAGCCGAGGCCCTCCACGCGGGAATAGACGGTGCCGCCGGGTTCGAAATTGAAGATTTTCGAGAGCTCCAGGTGGTTGCGCCGGATTAGTCGCTCGATGCTGTCGAGCACCCAGGGCACGTGGCGCACGCAGCAGATCACCTTGGCCGCGGGGTAGAGGGCGGCGAGGGTCGGCAGTTTGCTGGTCCAGAGACGGTTGGTGTCGAACACCGTGCGCGCGGGATGGACACGGAAATAGTAGTTGTCGAACAGGCCGCGCAGCAGGGCCTCGCGCTGGGCGTCATCGATGAATACCGCGGTCTCGTTGCCCTGGCTCACCTCGCGCAGCATGGTGGTGAACAGGCTGCCGACCGGGCTGGTCATGCCCGCATGCAAGGCCGGGTTCTGCCGCAGCAGCGCCGCCAGCAGGGTGGAGCCGGAGCGCGGCAGGCCGGAGATGAAGTGGATGCCCTGTTGCACGCGGTCCTCCGTTACGGTCTACCCGTCTTTCTGCACGTTGTCCGCGCAAACGAAAACCCCTGCCGGTCCGGGACCGGCAGGGGGATTTTCGTGCGACGCTCCGCCGGAGTCAGGCGGCGCGGC
>CAIPLM010000104.1 GCA_903865895.1 uncultured Rhodospirillales bacterium
GGGGTTGCCGGTTTCCGGGAACGCCTCCAGCCCGCGCACGGATTGCGACACCACCGGCCACAGGGTGATCAGCACGAACCCGCTCCAGCCCAGCAGCACGACGGCACCGATCGCGACGAACGCCCGCCGCAGGCCGCTCGGCAGGTGCCGGGCCAGCGTGTCGGTCGCGAGATGCGCACCCTCCACCGTCGCCACCGTGACGGCGAGGGCGACGTAGAGGGCGAAAATCCATTGCGCGAGGTCATTGGCTTCGCGCGAAAAAGCGTGCACGAGGTCACGCAACGGCCATTGCAGGAACAGCAACACGGCGATGGGGAGCGCCAGCCAGCGCCCCCATCCCAGCAGCCGGGCGAAGCCGCTAGGCAAAGCGCCCGGAGCGGGGGAAGCCGTTGGGCGGCAGCTTGCCGGCCTGGGCGCGATCGCCGAGCCAGGTGCGCAGATCGGTCTCGGTGCGGGTCTTTTCGCCGAGGCGCCAGGTGAGCCCATCGGCGGCACGGAAGATCTTGAGGTCCCCGAGGCCGCCATCCTTGTATTTCTGCAGGATCACGCCCTGGCCGCGCTGCATCTCCGGCACCTGCTCCAGCGGGAAGATCAGCATCCGCTTGTTCTCACCGACCACCGCGACGTGGTCGCCCTCGGCCGCCACGCAGAGCTTGGCCTCCTCGCCGGGCTTCACGTTGAGCACCGTCTTGCCGGTGCGCTTCTCGGCCAACAGATCCTCGGACTTCACCAGGAAGCCGCGCCCGGCGGTGGAGGCGACGAGGTAGCGCAGCCCCTCGCGCCAGATGAACAGGGCCGCGACGTCATCCTCGTTGGTGAGCTCGGCCAGCAGCCGCACCGGCTGCCCGTCGCCGCGGCCGCGCGGCAGGTCGGCGGCCCGCAGCGTGTAGGCGCGGCCGTTGGTGGCGAACAGGCAGAGCTTGTCGGTGGTTTCGCATTGCACCATGAGCCGCAGCCGGTCGCCGTCCTTGAACTTCAGGCTCTCGACGTCGATCCCATGCCCCTTCATCGCCCGCACCCAGCCCTTGTCGGAGAGGATGACGGTGATCGCCTCGCGCTCCACGAAGGCCTCGGTGCTGACGACGATTTCCTCTGTCACCGTGCCGAGCTCGGTGCGCCGGTCGCCCAGCGCCCCGGAGCCGAATTTTTGCCGGATGTTCTCGAGCTCGGCGCCGATGCGCTGCCACTGCTTGGCCTCGGAGCCGAGCAGGGTGGTGATCTCCTTGCGCTCCTTGGTGAGGTTGGCGTGCTCCTTGCGGATCTCCAATTCCTCAAGCTTGCGCAAGCTGCGCAGCCGCATGTTGAGGATCGCTTCGGCCTGCACCTCCGAGAGGGAAAAGGCCTTGATCAGCTCGGCCTTCGGCTCATCCTCGTAGCGGATGATGCGGATCACCTCGTCGAGATTGAGGTAGACGGCGAGGAAACCCTCGAGGATTTCGAGCCGCCGCTCGATCGCCGTCAGCCGGTGCTTGGAGCGGCGAACCAGCACCTCCTGGCGATGGTCCAGCCATTGCCGCAGCACCTCGCGCAGCGACAGCACGCGGGGCGTGCGATCGGCGGTCAGCACGTTCATGTTGAGCGGGAAGCGGCTTTCAAGCGCGGTGGCGCGGAACATGGTCGCCATCAGCACGTCCGGCTCCACGCCGCGCGTCTTCGGCTCCAGCACGATGCGGACGTTCTCCGCGCTTTCATCGCGGATATCGCCGAGCAGCGGCAGCTTCTTGTCCTCCAGCAGCTGCGCCACCTGCTCGATGAGGCGGGATTTCTGCACCTGGTAGGGGATCTCGGTGATGACGATCGACCAGGTACCGTGCTTGGCCCGCTCAACCTCCCATTTCGCCCGCACGCGGAAGCCGCCTCGGCCGGTCTCGTAGGCCTGCACCAGCGCCGCCGGCTCCTCCATCAGCACGCCGCCGGTGGGGAAATCGGGGCCGGGCATATGGGCGAGCAGATCGGCCGTGGTGGCATCGGGGTTGGCGATCAGGTGGATCGCCGCCGCACACACCTCGCCGGCGTTGTGCGGCGGGATGGAGGTCGCCATGCCCACCGCGATGCCGGCCGCGCCATTGGCGAGCAGATTGGGGAAGCCACCCGGCAGCACGAGCGGCTCGCTCTCCTCGCCGTCATAGGTCGGGCGGAAATCCACCGCGTCATCGTCGATGCCGGCGAGCAGCGTGGTGGCGATCTCGGTCAGCCGCGCTTCGGTGTAGCGCATGGCGGCCGCGTTATCGCCGTCGATATTGCCGAAATTGCCCTGGCCATCGACCAGCGGATAGCGGGCGGCGAATTCCTGGGCGAGGCGCACCATCGCGTCATAGATCGAGGCATCGCCATGCGGGTGGTACTTGCCCATCACGTCGCCGACGATGCGGGCGCATTTCTTGAAGCCCGAGGCCGGGTCAAGCCGCAGCTGGTGCATCGCGTAGATCAGCCGCCGGTGCACCGGCTTCAGACCGTCGCGCACATCGGGCAGCGAGCGGGACATGATGGTGGACAGCGCATAGGCGAGGTAGCGCTCGCCGAGCGCGTCGGCGAGGCGGGTATCCTCGACCTTGCCGATCAAGTCGTCAGACATTGGGATCAGTCTCCAAATCCGCGGCGAGCGCCGCGACGCGGTCGTATAGCGCGAGGCGTGACTGCGGCAATTGTTTGTGCTGCAGGCCAAACACGTCGCGGCCGAGGAAATGCCCGGTCAGCCGCAGCCCATCGCGCCAATCCGCCGGGCCGGGTGGCGCCGGATCGCCGAGCAGGAATGCCGGCAAGGGGAGCAGCCGCTCCTTCCATACCCCCGCCGCCGCCAGGCTCACCGCGCGGCCGGATTTGGGGGAGACGAAGGCGAGCTCCTCGGTGGCGCCGGTCACCGCGCAGGTGGCGAGATCGAGCCCATAGCCGAGATCGGCCAGCAACACACGCTCCCAGCCGATCTGCTCGGCCAGCATGGACGGCCCGAGCGCGAGGCGCGCCAGCAGGTTCAGCAGCCCGGCGAAAATGCGCGGATGCGGCTCACGCTCCGGCAGCGCCCCTTCCGCCACCGCGCAGGCCGCTCGCAGCATGGCCAGCAGCAGCGGATCATCGAGCGCGATGGCGGCGGCGGGATGCACCATCTCGGCGGAAAAACTGCCGAGATTATCGGAGAGCCGCCCGATCCAGCGCGCCTGCACGAGATTGCCGGGCTGCCACAGCCCCGCCCGGCTGCGCGACTGGCCGCCACGCGCGAGGCCGCGATGGGCACCATGCGCCTCGGTCATCACGGTCGCCAGCGCGTCCGCCTCGCCGAAGGGGCGGACGTCGAGAATGATGCCGGGTTCTTCCCATTCCATCCCCGCAGTATAGCCTAAGCCGGTCCGCGACGGGCCAGTCGTCGCACAGGGAAAGGAAATCGGAGTCATGCAAGGCAAAGTGATCAGTAATGGGAAAGTCGGGGGCCGCGTCGCCCTCGTCACCGGCGGTGGCCGCGGCATCGGCCGCTCCATCGCGCTCAAGCTCGCCTCGGAGGGCGCGCATGTCGTGGTCAACGATCTCGACGCCGCGCCGGCCGACGAAGTGGTCGCCGAAATCAAGGCGATGGGCGGCGAGGCGGTGGCTTTCCCCGGCTCGGTGACGGTGCCGGAATTCGGCGAGATGTTCGTCCAGAAGGCGATGGACACCTACAAGTCAGTCGACATCATCGTGAACAACGCCGGCTACACCTGGGACAACGTGATCCAGAAAATGGAGGACGAGCAGTGGTACGCCATCATCGACTGCCACCTGACCGCCCCCTTCCGCATCCTGCGCGCCGCCCAGCCGCGTATCCGTGACCTCTCACGCGCCGAAGCGGCGGCCGGGACCGGCTTCCATCGCAAGGTCGTCAACATCTCCTCGGTCTCCGGCACCGGCGGCAATGCCGGCCAGTCCAACTACAGCGCCGCCAAGATGGGCATCGTCGGCCTCACCAAGACGCTGGCCAAGGAATGGGGCCGCTACAAGGTGTGCGTGAACGCGGTCGCCTTCGGCTTCATCAGGACCCGCCTCACCGAGGCCACCGCCGATTCGGGCGCGCGGATCGACATCGAGGGCCGCCAGATCCGCGTCGGCATCAACCCTGACCGCGCGAAGGACATCGAGCAGACCATCCCGCTCGGCCGCGGCGGCACGCCGGAAGAGGCGGCGGGCGCCGTCTATCTCTTCTGCATCCCCGAATCCGACTACGTCTCCGGCCAGCTCCTGGTCTGCGGCGGCGGCTCGGCGCCGGGTTAACGCACGAAGGGCGGCCTCAGCCGGATTTGGCGAGGCCGCCCTGCACCGCCCGCAACTGTGGCTTCTTCAGCACCCGGTCGATCCGCTCATCGAGGGTACCGATATTGAAGGGCTTGCGGATAATGGTATCGGCCGAGACCACCTCCTGCTCCTCCAACTCGGCGAGCCCGGTCATCAGGAGGGTGCGCAGCGTCGGGCGCACCCGCAATAACTCCTCGATGACCGCCCGGCCGTTCATGCCGGGCATCCCGTAATCCACCAGGGCCATCTCGATCGTCGCATCCCGGGCGATATGGGCGATCGCCGCATCGCCGGTCGAGACCAGTTCCACTGAATAGCCGCGCTCCACCAACATTTCCCCGGTCATAGCCCGCACGTCGTCATCGTCATCGACCACGAGAATGCGCGCATTGCGCCGCGGCGCGTTGCGCAGCAGCGCCGGATCACGCGCCGGCTCGGGTTCGGCGGTGGCACGGGGCAGCAGGAGGAAAACCGATGTCCCCTGCCCCACTTCGCTATCGATGCGCACATCTCCGCCCGACTGCTTCGCCAGACCGTGCACCTGCGACAAACCGAGGCCCGAGCCGCGGCCCGGACCCTTGGTGGTGTAGAACGGCTCGAACACCCGGGCCAGTACATCGGGCGCCATGCCGGTGCCGGTATCGCTCACCCGGACAGCGACGTATTCGCCTGGCGCCAGCGAGCTATTGGCCGCCTCATGCACGAAATTGCGGGTGGAGATGGTCAACGTGCCGCCCTGCGGCATCGCGTCGCGGGCGTTGATGGCGAGGTTGATCACCGCGGCCTCAAGCTGGCCCGGGTCCACCATCGCCGGCCATAGCCCGGATTGAAGGTCGGTCTGGATCTTGATCGCCCGGCCGAGCGTGCTGCCGAGCAGGTTCGATAGCGCGCCGATCGCGGCGTTGAGGTCGGTCGGCGTGGGCAGCAGGCGCTGGCGGCGCGAGAAGGCGAGCAGCTGCGCGGTGAGTTTCCCGCCGCGCTCGGCGGCTTGCAGCGCGTTGTCCACCAGGCGCAGCATCTTGTCCTGCCCGGCCGGCATACGGTTGCGCAGCAGATCGAGCGCGCCGACGATGGCAGTCAACAAATTGTTGAAATCATGCGCGATGCCGCCGGCCAGCTGGCCAACCGCCTGGAGCTTCTGTGCCTGACGCAGCGAATCCTCGGATTTTTCGCGCTCGGTCATCTCCACTTGCAGGCGGTTGCGGCTCTCGGTCAGGTCCCGTGTCCGCTCGGCGACGCGCGCCTCGAGCGACAAGTTCAACTCCTGCAGCATGCGTTGCTGGCCGCTCAACGCGTTCGCCATTTCATTGAACGCCACTGCGAGGCTACCGAACTCCGAGCTTGACGCCTCGCGCAGCCTGGCGCGGGCGGAGAGATCGCCCGAGGTCCAGCGCCGTGCCGCGGCGAGCAGTGCCTCGGTAGGCCGGCGCACGAAGCGCTGGCCGACGAACAGCGCCATCACCAGTGAAAGCAGCGCGCCGGAGATGATGAGCATGCTGCCCTGGATGGTCGTGCGGTCGAGATCGGCCAGCATGGTCGGCAGCGAGAACCCGATGCTGACGAACATGCCGGTGGTGCCGTCGTCAATCGGCACGTAGCTGATCATTCGTTCCTTGCCATCGGTACCTGCCACGATGGCACTGCCGCCCTGCGGCGCGTTGATCAGCGGTCGAATGGCCGGGGGAAACAACTTGCCAACATAGGTTTCATGCTCGGGATAGCGGGCGATCGTCACGCCGTTGCGGTCGGCAATGGCGATATTGCTTTCGGGCGGTCGCTTTAACTCCTTGAGGTGCCCCCCCATCCAATCGAGGCTGAGCCCGACCATCACCACCGCACGCCCGCCGGAGACCAGAGTGAAGGGCAGGCTGAGCGGCAGGATCGCGCCACGCGTGCTAGTGGCCGGCGCATAAGTGCCAATGGCGAAACTGCCGCTGCCGACCACCTCCTTCACATGCCCCGCCACCGCGGCATCGGCTCTATTCTGCGCCGTGGCGTCGGTGGAGCAGATGATCCGGCCGTCATCACGGATGACGGCGATTTCGGCATAGCTGGGCAGTTCGCCCCGGAGATCCCTGATATCGGCGTTGCAGGCCGAATCGCCGTTGCGCACGGTGGAGAAATGGGAGATCGCATGCGTCAGCTGGCGGGCACCCTCGATGACATTGGTCATGTCGGCGTTCAGCAACTCGGCCTGGCGTAGCGATTCGCTGGCGATACGCAGACGCCCCTCGCTACGCAGGTTGCTCTGGATATAGGCCATCACCAGCACGGCCGGCAGCGTGGCGACCACCACCAGGATCAGCAGCCGCGTCAGCAAATTCGTTCTCGACACTGCCTTATCCCCCGCACCGCGTCCGCGCCGTCCCCCCCCGGGCACGGGAGGCTATTCGGTGCCCTCTTATCACAACAATGTCACGGCAAAGGGCGAAAATCGCGCCGATCGTCGCCAATGTCGCCGAATTATGCGGAGATGATGCCGAGCCCAGGCCTGGTGCGAGAGGGGGGATTCGAACCCCCATGACTTGCGCCGGTCGATTTTGAGTCGACTGCGTCTACCGTTCCGCCACTCTCGCAGGCCAGGGCCGGGGGAGCGGAGAGGTTCCGCACACCCAGGTCAAGACCGTCTTATAGGGAAACGCGCTGGAAATGCCATCCCCGTGCGAGGGTCGGCGATGCAAATGCATGGGTTTGCATCCCGCGAACGCCTTCGCTATACGACGCCGCACCGCTGATCCCGAATAGCTCAGTTGGTAGAGCACGCGACTGTTAATCGCTAGGTCGTAGGTTCGAGTCCTACTTCGGGAGCCACTTCGCAGGCCGCCGGGTCACCCCGGCGGCCTGTTGTGATGCATGGGGCGTGTTTCAGGCCACCAGACGCGCGGCCCCCTCGGGCGCAACATGCGCAAGCCGGCCACCAGCGATGGTGGCGAGCAGCGCGGGCTTACCGCCGGTCACTGCCACCACCAGCAGATCGGCCCGCTTCCCCGCTGCGATCACCCCGCGATCCGCGAGCCCGCCCGCCGCGGCCGGATTGGCCGAGACCAGCGCCCAGGCGCGCGGCAAATCCAGCACGCCACGCCCGGCGAGGATGAAGGCCGCTTCCAGCATGCAGGGATAATAATAGTCGGAGGTCAGCACCGAGCAGATACCGGCCTCCGCGAGATCGGCCGCCGAGGCCCAGCCGAGATGCGAGCCGCCGCGCACCACGTTGGGGCAACCCATCGCCACCGCATCCCCCGCTGAACGGGCGGCCTGGCCGACCTCCCGCGCCATCGGGAATTCGCAAATGCGCGCCCCCATGGCGCGGAACTGATCGCGGGTGGCGATCGTGTCATCGTCATGGCTCGCCATCGGCAACCCCGCCGCCCGCGCCGCCGCCGCCAGCCGGGCGAGGCCATCCGGCACCTCGGCCGCCCGCGCCCCCACATCGGCGGCCAGCGCGCGGAACGTATCGAGCGGCATGCCGGCGCGATCGCTATATTTCGAGGCCTTCAGCGGGTCCCCCATGCGGCGGAGAATCGCGGGGGTATGGTCGTTGAACGCCACCAGATGCACCCGCCCGGCGGCGATATCAGCCACCGCCATGTCGAGCGCCGCGAGGTTATAGGCCTCCCAGCGCATATGCACCCGCATGTCGCAGGTCCAGGCGCGGGCGGCGAGCCCATCGAGCAGGGCCCGCCAGCTCTCGGCGCTACGCAGCCCGGGCTCCCAGGAGAGGGTGATGCCATGAAACGCCGTGGTGATGCCGTTGCCGAGCAACTGCCGCTCGGTCTCAGCCAGCGCGAGCCCCATTGGGAAGCCGATGCCGGGGCGCGGCTGCATTTGTCGCTCGAACGCATCGCCGTGCAGATCCACGATGCCGGGCAGCACCAGCAGGCCGCGCGCATCGAGTCGCCGCCCCTCTCCGCCCTGAAGCCCGGCGATCACGCCATCCGCGATGGCGAGATCCGCCTGCACCATCCCGCTTTCGGTCAGCACCTGGCCGCCGGTGATCACCATTTGCCGCATATGTCCCTCATGTCTCGAAAACGATTTGCACCCGTGGCGTCGGATAGCGGGTCACGCCGAACTCCACCACCGCGCCATCCTGATCGACATTGACGCTCTCGGTGATCAACAGCGGCCGATTGCGCGGCGTGGCCAGCAGGCTCGCCTCATGCGGCTGCGGCAGCCGTGCGGTCACGCGGGTGACGAGGCGGCGATAATCCGACACGCCGGAGTCGGCCAGCGCCGCGGTGATGGTCTCCGAGACCTTGAGCCGGGCGAGCAGGCCGGGGAAGCGGGCGGCGGGGAAGTAATGCGTGCCCAGCGTCACCGGCCTGCCATCGGCCATGCCAAGCCGCTCCAGCCTTATCACCCGCGCCCCCGCCCGCAGCCCGAGCCCGGCGGCCACCGTGGCGTCGGCGGGGATTTCGCGAAGTTCCAGCGTGCGTCCGGAGGGTTCGCGATTATGGCGGCGGATGGTCTCCGAGAAACGGGTGCGGGCGGAGACCGCGTAATCCAGCACATCCTCGGCGACGAAGCTGCCGCGGCCCTGTTCCACCCGCACCAGCCCCTGGTGGGAGAGTTCCTCGAGCGCCCGGCGCACGGTATGGCGGTTGACGCCGAAGCGCGCGGAAAGCTGCGCCTCCGTCGGCAGTTGCGCCCCCGGCGCCAGGCTGCCCTCGGCGATCTCGCCTTCGATCGCGGTCGCGATCTGCCGCCACAGCGACATGCCGCCGCCGCGCTGGGGAGGCTGCATGGCCTCGGTCTCGCCGCCGGAACCCCGGTCCTCTGTCATGGTTTCTTCATCCGTCCCCGCGCCGCTTCCGTGCGACATGGCTTGACGATACGGCGTATGCTGGATACCTGTCTAGACATCTAGACATCTGGCGTTGCAATGACCCCGCACCCCGACACCGCCATCGCCGCCCGCCAATCCTGGATGGCCGTGCTGGCCCGCGCCGAAGCCAACGACATGGCGCAGCTTCTGGCAGACCTCCCCCCCCTGCCTGATCCCGTCATCCTGCGCGGCCCGGAGGTCGGGCTGGTGATGGTGCGCGGGCGTATCGGCGGTGGCGGCGGCCCGTTCAACCTCGGCGAGATGACGGTGACGCGCTGCACGCTGCGCGCCGGCGCCACCGTCGGCCACGCCAGCATCGCCGGTCGCGTGCCCGAGCGCGCCATCCTCGCCGCCCGCATTGACGCCGGATTGCAGGACCCCACGCTGCACGATTCGCTGCACACAGCCGTCATAGCCCCTCTCGCCGCCCGCCAGCTGGCCGCCCGCGCCGAATCGGCTGCCAAGGCGGCGGCAACCCGCGTCGAGTTCTTCACCCTCCAGACCATGCGGACCTGAGCCGATGACCACCGCAACTGACCTCCCCGGCTTCGCCGACCCGGTGCTGGATGCGCAGGCCGCCTTTCGCGCCGTGCTCGCCGCCCTATCCTCCCCCGGCAGCATCCACACAGTCGGCACCGGACTCACCCCACCCGCCCCCCTCGCCACCGCCACCGCCGCGGTGCTGCTCGCGCTGGTGGACGGCGAAACCAGCCTGGCCATCGCCACCGCCTTGCAGCCCGCCACCGCCTGGCTCGCCTTCCATTGCGGCCCGGCCACCGCACCAATGACCGATGCCGGCTTCGTGCTGGCCGACGCGCTGCCGGACCTCACAGCCGTCGATACCGGCAGCGACGAAGTGCCCGAACGCGCCGCCACCGTTATCCTGCAAGTCGCCACACTCGGCAGCGGCGACCGCTTCACCCTTGCCGGCCCCGGCCTGCAACACCCCACCCAATTCGCGGTGGACGGTCTCCCCGCCGATTTCGCCGCACGCTGGGCCGCCAATCGCGCCCTCTACCCGCGCGGCATCGATCTCATCCTCTGTGCCGGCAGCCGCCTCGCCGCTCTGCCGCGCTCTGTCACCGTCAGGGAGGGCTGAGATGGCCTATGTTGCCGTCAAAGGCGGAGAGCGGGCGATCGACAACGCCCATGCCTGGCTCGCCGCCGACCGCCGTGGAGACCCCGCGGTGCCCGATCTCGGCCTCGCGCAAATCCGCGAACAGCTCGGCCGCGCTATCGATCGCGTGATGGCCGAGGGCTCGCTCTATGACCGGGACCTCGCGGCGCTCGCCATCAAACAATCGCAGGGCGACCTCATCGAAGCCGCCTTCCTGCTCCGCGCCTACCGCACCACCCTGCCCCGCTTCGCCCATTCCGAACCCGTCGACACCGCCGCCATGGCCGTGCGCCGCCGCGTCTCCGCGGTGTTCAAGGATTTGCCAGGCGGCCAGGTGCTCGGCCCAACCTATGACTACACCCACCGCCTGCTCGACTTCACCCTCGCCGCCGGCACCGCCCCGCCCGCACCGGCCACCGCACCCGCCACTGGCGCACCAATGCAGCGCGTCAACGACTTCCTGCGCCACGAAGGCCTGATCGAGCCCGACGCCCCCGCGGACGCCACACCCGGCGACATCACCCGCCAGCCCCTCACCTTCCCCGCCCCGCGCGATGTCCGCCTCCAGGCCCTCGCCCGCGGCGACGAGGGCTTCCTGCTCGGCCTCGGCTACTCCACCCAGCGCGGCTATGGCGGCAACCACCCCTTCGCCGGCGAAATCCGCGTCGGCGAGGTGACGGTGGAGATCGAACCCGCCGAACTCGGCTTCGCCATCGATATCGGCGAGATCACCCTCACCGAGTGCCAGATGGTCAACCAGTTCAAGGGCTCCAAAACCCAGCCCCCGCAATTCACCCGCGGCTACGGCCTCGCCTTCGGCCATGCCGAACGCAAGACCATGTCGATGGCGCTGGTCGATCGCGCCATGCGGGCGGAGGAACTGGGCGAGGACGTCACCGCCCCGGCGCAGAACGTTGAATTCGTGCTCTATCACTCCGACAACATCGAGGGCACCGGCTTCGTCGAGCACCTCAAGCTGCCGCATTACGTCGATTTCCAAAGCGAGCTGGAGACCATCCGCCGCATGCGCGCGGAAGCGGATGCCGGGAAGGAGGCCGCGGAATGAGCACCATGGAAGGCTACAACTTCGCCTATCTCGACGAGCAGACCAAGCGGATGATCCGCCGCGCTTTGCTCAAGGCCGTCGCCATCCCTGGTCACCAGATCCCGTTCGGCTCGCGCGAAATGCCGCTGCCCTATGGCTGGGGCACCGGCGGCATCCAGGTCACCGCCGCCGTGCTCGGGCCGCAAGACGTGCTGAAGGTGATCGACCAGGGCGCGGATGACACCACCAACGCCGTCTCCATCCGCCGCTTCTTCGCCCGCACCGCCGGCGTCGCCACAACCACCGATACCGAGGCGGCAAGCGTGATCCAGACCCGCCACCGCATCCCCGAAAAGCCGCTGCGCGAGGACCAGATCATCGTCTACCAGGTGCCGCAGCCCGAGCCGCTCTCGCGCCTCGAACCCTCGCGCGCCGAAACCCGCCGGATGCACGCGCTGGCGGAATACGGCCTCATGCACGTGAAGCTCTACGAAGACATCACCCGCTTCGGCCACGTCGCCATCAGCTACGACTATCCGGTGATGGTGAACGGGCGGCATTTGATGGCGCCCAGCCCGATCCCCGCCTTCGACAACCCGAAAATGCACCACATGGCGGCACTTCAGCTCTTCGGCGCCGGGCGCGAGAAGCGGCTCTACGCCATCCCGCCCTACACCTCCGTCGTGAGCCTCGATTTCGACGACCACCCCTTCCGCACCACCCGCGCGCCGCACGCCTGCGGCCTGTGCGGCGCCACCGATAGCTACCTCGACGAAGTGGTGACCGACGACCAGGGCGGCCGCCTCTACGTCTGCTCCGACACCGATCACTGCGAAACCCGCCGCGAGGCCGGCCATACCGGCAGCGAATCCCCGCTCCAGGAGGCCGCGCAATGAGCGAGCCCACCCTGCTCTCCGCAAGCGGGCTCACGCTCCGCTTCGGCGCCATCCCAGCGCTGCTCGACGTCGACGCCGATCTCTGGCCGGGCGAAATCCTCGCCATCGTCGGCGAATCCGGCTCCGGCAAAACCACGCTGCTCAACGTGCTCTCCGGCAAGATGGCGCCCCAATCCGGCCAGGTGATGTATCGCGACCCCGCCGGCGCCATGCAGGACGTGCACACCATGCCCGCCCCCGCGCTCCGCGCCCTGCACCGTTCCGACTGGGGTTTCGTGCACCAAAACCCCCGCGAGAATTTGCGCATGGCGGTCTCGGCCGGCGGCAATGTCGGCGAGCGGCTGATGGCCCAGGGCAGCCGCCACTACGGCCACATCCGCGCCGCCGCGATCGACTGGCTGGAGCAGGTGGAGATCGACGCCGCCCGGGTGGACGACCTTCCCCGCACCTTCTCCGGCGGCATGCTGCAACGCCTGCAAATCGCCCGCACGCTGGTCACCCATCCCCGCCTCGTCTTCATGGACGAGCCGACCGGCGGGCTTGACGTCTCGGTGCAGGCCCGCCTGCTCGACCTCATCCGCTCCCTCGTCCGCCGCCTCGGCATCGCCGTGGTGCTGGTGACGCATGATCTCGCCGTCGCCCGCCTGCTCGCCGACCGCATCATGGTGATGCAGCGCGGCGAGGTGGTGGAGGCCGGGCTCACCGACCAGGTGCTGGACGATCCGCGCCATCCCTACACCCAACTCCTCGTCAGCTCGGTGCTCCAGGCATGAATACGGTGATGCTGCGGGTGGAAGACCTCGCCAAACGCTTCACCCTCCACCTGCAAGGCGGCGTGCAGCTCGACGTGCTGAACGGCGCCGGGTTCGAGGTCCGCGCCGGCGAATGCATCGCCCTCTCCGGCCCCTCCGGCGCCGGCAAATCCACCCTGCTGCGCGCGCTCTACGGCAATTACCGCGCCGACGCCGGGCGCATCCTGGTGCGCCATGACGGCGCGATGGTCGATCTGGTGACCGCCACACCCCGCCAGATCGTCGCGGTGCGCCGCACCACGCTCGGCTATGTCAGCCAGTTCCTCCGCGTCGTCCCCCGCGTCTCCGCCCTCGACATCGTCGCCGATGCCGCCGGTGGACGTGCCGAAGCGCACACGGAAGCGGCGGCTTTGCTCCACCGCCTCAACATCCCCGCGAGCCTGCACGGCCTGCCGCCCGCCACCTTCTCCGGCGGCGAGCAGCAGCGCATCAACCTCGCCCGCGGCTTCATCCACGGCCACCCCATCCTGCTGCTCGACGAGCCGACCGCCTCGCTCGACGCCGCCAATCGGGACGTGGTGATCGCCATGATCCGCGAAGCCAAATCGCGCGGCACCGCCATCGTCGGCATCTTCCATGATGCCGCGGTGCGTGACGCCGTCGCCGATCGGCTTTATCAGGTCGCCCCCTATCAGCAAGCCGCGTGAGCCAAGCATGACCGAGACGATCCTGACCAACGCCCGCCTCGTCCTGCCGGACAGCGTGATCCACGGCACCATCGTGGTCCGTGGCGAAACCATCGCCGATATCCAGCCCGGAAACTCCCACGTATCCGCCGCCACCGATTGCGATGGCGACACCATCATCCCCGGCGTGATCGACCTGCACACCGACAACCTCGAGCGCCAGGTGCAACCCCGCCTGCTCGCCCGCTGGCCCTCGCGCTCCGCCTTCCTCGCCCATGACGCGCAATGCGTCTGCGCGGGGGTGACGACGATTTTCGACTCCCTTTGCCTCGGCGACCTCGGCTTCGATGAAAGCCGCATGCGCACCTTCCGCGATGGCGTGACCGATCTCGACGCGCTGGCCGATACCACCATGCTGAAGGGCGAGCACTTCCTGCATTTGCGCTGCGAAATGCCGGCCGCCGACGTGCTGGCGATGACGCTGCCGATGGCGGACCACCCCCGCGTGCGCATGGTCAGCCTGATGGACCACAGCCCCGGCGTCGGCCAGTACAGCGATATCGAGCGCTACCGCGCCATGCGCATCAAAAGCGGCATCGCGCCGGACCGCGTCGAGGCGCGCATCGCCGAATTGCTTGAGCAACGCTCCCGGCTGCGCACGCCGAACCGCCAGGCGATCCTCGCCGCGGTGGCCGATCGCGTCGCGCGCGGCGAAATCACGCTGGCGAGCCATGACGACGAGACCGAGGAAGAAATCGCCGAGAACCACGCCGACGGCATCCGCATCAGCGAATTCCCGGTCACCCTCCGCGCCGCCGCCCACGCCCATAAGCACGCGATGACGGTAATCGCCGGCGCCCCCAACATCGTCCGCGGCGGCAGCCATTCCGGCAATGTCAGCGCGGCCGACCTGGTGCGCGCCGGCCATGTCGACGCCTTCGCGTCCGACTACGTGCCGGCCGCGCTGGTGGAGGCAGCCTTCATCTGCGCCGAAACCATCGGCATCCCGCTCCCCGCCGCCGTCGCCCTGATCACCGCCAACCCCGCCGACATGGCCGGGCTCAGCGATCGCGGCCGCCTCGTGCCGGGGCTGCGCGCCGATCTGGTGCGGGTGCGCCCGCATGAGGCCATCCCGGTGATCCGCCAGGTGTTCCGCGCCGGTGAGCGCGTGGCATGACGGCCCGCGTCGCCTTCTACTACGCGCCGCAGGAGACGGACCCATTATGGTCCGCCGCCGCCGTCTGGCTCGGGCGCGACCCCGCCAGCGGCGCCCCACGCCCACAGCCTGAGATCCCCGACATCGCCGCCATCACCGCCGATGCCCGCCACTACGCCTTCCACGCCACGCTGAAACCGCCGATGCGGCTGAAACCGGGCGTCAACTGGAGCGCGTTGCTGGAAACCGCCGCCGCCATCGCCGCCAGCATCCCGGCCTTCGACCTCCCCCCCCTCGCTGTGGCCGACCTGCACGGCTTCCTCGCCTTGCGCGAAACCACACCAAGCCCCGAACTCCAGGCGCTCGCCGATGCCTGCGTCGCCGGCGCCGACCATCTGCGCGCGCCGCCCAGCGATGCCGAACTCGCCAAGCGCCGCCGCAACGGCCTGCCGCCAGCGCAGGACGCCAATCTGGTGCGCTGGGGCTACCCCTATGTCTTCGCCACCTGGTTCTTCCATATGACGCTGACTCGCCGGCTCACCACCGAGGAACGCGCGATCTACCAGCCCGCCGCCGCTTCCCACTTCGCCGCCGCGCTGGCTCAGCCACGCCGGGTGGTGGATCTCTGCCTGTTCACCCAGGCCGAAGGCGCCGACTTCCAACTCGCCGAGCGCATCCCCCTCACCGGCTAGCTCGCAGACACGCCAAAGCGCCGCCCGCGCGCCAAGCGCCCGGCCGGTTATCACGCGCCACACAGGCCGCCGCTACATCGGCCCTCCCACGAAGGCGCCGCCACCACCGGCGTAGCGGCCGGCCGCATGCCACGGCCGCGCGCGAACAACAGCCCCAATACGCGCGCCATCGCGCGCCTTCCGGCATCGCGCGCGCAGCGCGCCACCTCCGCCGCCTTGCCGAGCGTGCGCGGGTCCTCCCAGAACGCCGCATCCGCCAGGGCCGCGCGCACCCGCACCAGCCGCGCCAGCCCGCGCAGCCGCATTGCCCGATGGCGGTGCCCCTCCGGCGTCGCCGCCAGCCGCACGCGCAGCCACGCCTCGCGCGCCGCCAGCACCCCGCCCAGCATCGCCGCCACGCGCAGCACCAGCGCGCCCATCACGGGCCAGCGCAGCATGCTGTGCAGAAGGACGGAAAGGGGCGAATTCACGTGGTATCTCCTGGCGCGGGTGAACGACGCCCGGCTTATCGCCCATTCAGGATTATAAATCAAGAACAAAAACAGAAAATAGCTATTTTTTCTCCAACCCCACCTCGCCGCCCAGCGCCGCCCTCAGCACCGTCAACACGTCAGCCACCCCCTCCTCGACCGGCCCGTCATTCATCACCGTCACCACGTCCAACCCCTCGGGCAGCGGCACCGCTCGGGCCAGGCGCGCGGCGATATCCGCCTCGCTCTCCCGCCCCCGCGCGGCGAGGCGGCTTGCCAGCACCGCGATGGGCGCGGTGATCTCCAGCACCACGGTGGGAAAGCGCGAAGCCGCCTCAAGCAGCACGCCGCGCGAGACATTGGCGATCGCCACCCCGCCCCCCGTGATATGCGCCGCGACATCGGCCGGAATCCCGTAGCTCAACCCATGCGCCTCCCAGGCCAGCGCATAGCCCCCGGCGGCGCGAATGCCAGCGAATTCGGCCGGGCTCACCGCCCGATGGTCCTCGCCCCCGGCATCGGCCGGGCGGGTGATGTCGCGCCGCACGAAGCGGAACCGCGCATCACCCTCCAGCCGCGCCCGTGCGGCCGCCATCAGCGTGTCCTTCCCCGCCCCCGAGGGCCCTACCACCAGTACCAGCATTCCCGCCCCCCACCCCGGCCCCTTTGCCGGCTTGGCCGCTGCAAGCTAGACTTCCCGCAAATTTCCAGGAAGCCGCCATGTTCACCACCCGCCCCGAAATCGCCGGCACCTTCGGCGTCGTCGCCACCACCCATTGGATCGCCTCGCAGGTCGGCATGGCGGTGCTGGAGCGCGGCGGCAACGCCTTCGACGCCGCCTGCGCCGCCGGCTTTACCCTGCAGGTCGCCGAACCCCACCTGAACGGCCCGGGCGGCGATGCGCCGATCATCGTGCATGACGCGATGGCCAACACCCAACACGTCATCTGCGGCCAGGGCGTGGCGCCCGACGCCGCGACCCCCGCGAAATTCGCCGAACTCGGCCTCGATCTCGTCCCCGGCACCGGCCTGCTGCCCGCCGTCGTCCCCGGCGCGTTTGACGCCTGGGCGCTGATGCTGCGCGATTTCGGCACCTGGGAATTGGCGGACGTGCTGTCCTACGCCATCGGCTACGCCCGCAAGGGCATCCACCTCGTGCCCCGCATCCCCGCCGCCATCGAGAGCGTGCGCCCGCTGTTCGAGCAGGAATGGCCGACCTCGGCCGCGGTGTTCCTGCGCAACGGGCGGGTGCCGGAGGCCGGCAGCCTGTTCGCCCGCCCGGCGCTGGCCGACACCTGGCAGCGCCTGTGCGGTGCCGCCACCGGCAGCACCCGCGAGGCCCGCATCGACAGCGCCCGCAACGCCTTCTATCGCGGCTTCGTCGCCGAGGCGATCGGCAACTTCTACCAGA
>CAIPLM010000105.1 GCA_903865895.1 uncultured Rhodospirillales bacterium
CGGCGAGGCAACAGCTTCATCGGCTTCCCCTCCAGGTTCGGATACCAAAGAATCGCCTCCCGCTCCTTCCGCGTGAGACGCTTGGCCGGACGCTGTTCGCCGCCTTCTCCCGCTCCCGCGTTTGCGGGCTTGGGCTGCGAAGCAGACCAAGGTCGGGGTGAGGGTCCCTCCACCGCGCGATCCCTAACCCGCCGCTTCCGCACCCTCCGCCCCACACATGGCGCATCAACCCCCAACACATGGCACATCGGCCGCAGCACCCGCTGCGCCTGCGGGCACGCCGCAATCATCGCCGACACCTCCGTCCGGTTGAGGTGATGCCCGATGATCGCCACCGTCATCCGCACATCCTCTCCCAACCGGGCCACCCAGCCATACTGGCCAGGCAACCGCACCCGCGCCACCGCCGGCACTTTGCGCGCCTGCCCAGCCCGCGAGGCCCGCACCACAAACGCCTCCCCCGCCGCCAGCCGCTCCAGTACCCGCACAAACCGCCGCGTGCAGCCATTGATATAGCGCTGCACCTCCATCCCCATCGCCTCACGCGGCTGCCCCAGCAGCCGCCACCCCACCAACCGCACAATCTTGGCCATAAACCACAGCACCGCCGCCGCCAGTTCGGCGGGGAGGCCCGGCGGAAAGCCGGAAGGCACAGGGGATGTGGTCACACCGTTCATAGCTCTTATATAAACACGTCCGTTAAATTGATCAAGCATTATTTCCGGAAAATCGTCATCCTCCCCACCCCGCCGCAATCCCCCTCTCCCCATGGGGAGAGGGCCGGGGTGAGGGGGCCTCGGGACCGCCCGCTACAAATCCCGCATCGAAACCGCCCCCCCCATCAATGCCGGCCCCCGCTCCACCCGCACCACCTGCCCCCGCTCCGGCCGCCGCAGTCCGCAGGGATAATCCACCTCATGCCCAACCGACACCAGCACCGGCCCCGCCGCCCGCTCAATCGGCTTGGGCGCCGGCACGGGGCAGGACGAGTACAGCCGGGGATTGAACGTCAGCGTCTCCGTGGGCGAAATCCGAATGGTCTTCATCACGCACTCCATGCTTGGTTACACACGGCGCGGATTATCATCATAGGAAATTTCGCTGCAAAGAAAAAATCGCCAGGTCCCGCAAGAAAAAACTAACGCGGTGAAGCAGTCCGTGCGAGCGTCGCCGTCGCGGGGTCATATTCGTACCCGGTGATCGTGCCGTCGCGAATGCGCTCGATCGCCTCGTCAATGGCGAACAGCGGCAACAGGAACCACTCCTGCGGAACCACGGGATGACCGAACCGGTCGATAATGGTGATGTCGAGCCGCGCAGGGGCGAACACGCGATGAATGATCGCCTCAAGCCGCGCGCGGTCGATATTGAACAGGTCGTAGCTGGCGATGATATCGACATCCGCCATCAGGAACGTCGGGTCTAGCCGCGCACCCGCCACACGGCGCGCAACGTCCCCACCGGTCACGCCGATCTTGTGCACAAGGTCTCGGTGTGCCGCCACGCTGGGGTGGTCGGAGCGGCTGCGCAGCACATAGACGGTGCCGCTCGCCTCGTCCTCCGCCTCCACATGGGCAGCGAACAGCGGCCCGGCGGCGGGGTCGAGAATGCGGCGGCCGGTTTCGTCCTGCTGCAACGCCTTCTGGAACGAGCGCATCAAAAGGTTGCTCTCGGTGCCATTATCGAAAATCACGCGCAGGCGGCCGTCGAGCGTTCCATGGTCGTTGATGCGCGGGGCTTCCATGCTCGCGACATAGGCCTTCTGGCCGGCCAGAATGTAGAAGCGGCCGGGGGCAATTTCGCTTTTGCGCTCAAAGCGGCGGGTCGCACGCAGGCCGGAGGAAAGCTCGCGCTGCACCTGCTCGAACAGCGGACGGAACCGGTCGAAATCCGCGCATTTCTCGCGGGATGCAATGTCATCCGGGGCGTTGCGCGCCTCGGCGGGGCGAACGTGCCGCAGCGTCCCGATGTCATCCGGGGCTGCGGTGCCCATCCCGAGTTCCGCCAGCAACGCATCGTCATCAAGCTCATCGTCCGGCGCCGGCACTGCATCCGTCAGCAGCCCCTGGCGGTCCAGCGGTTCCAGCAGCGCGCGGCACTCCGGCAACGCGCGGATGCGGTCC
>CAIPLM010000106.1 GCA_903865895.1 uncultured Rhodospirillales bacterium
AGCAGGTTCTCCACCACGTCGATGCGGATATGCGCCCGGTCCCGCGCCACCAGCGCGGAGCCGAGCAGCACCGACCACACCATGCTGAACCGCACCGCCTCCTCCGCCCAGAACAGGCTCTCATTCAGCACGTAGCGGAAGAACACCTGAAGCAGCACGAGGATGAGGTACTCGATGAGGATCACCACGCAGATGGCGCGCAGCACCGCATAGAGCCGGTCCATCCCCGCTTCGAAAGCTGCGACCATGATCAGGCCGCGGCGATCACGCCGTCGACATAGGCCTTGCCCTTGGCACCGGCCTTCTTGACGAAGTTCTCGATCACCGGGGCCATCTTGTCGCGGAAGGACTTCACGTCGGGGTCGGAGACCGCCTTGGTGCGCCGGGTGATTTCGCCCCAGGCCTCGGTCTGCTCCTTGAGGTTGGCCTCCCACATCTCCACCTGGGTGGCCCGCTTGGCGGCGTCACGGATCACCTTCTGATGCGCCGGCGTCAGCGCCGCCATGCGCTTGGCCGAGGCGAACATCGAGACCTCGGTGAAGATGTGGTGGGTCCGGGTCGCGTTCGGGCCAACCTCGTAGAGCTTGCCGGACACGATGAAGTCAGCCGGCACCTCGATGGCATCGACCACGCCGGTTTGCAGCGCGGTGTAGATTTCGCCGGCGGGGATCGGCGTCGGGTTGGCACCCAGCGCGCGGGCCATTTCCACCCAGGTGGGGATTTCCGGCACCCGCAGCTTGATGCCACGGCAATCCGCCGCGGTCTTGATCTCCTTGCGGCCGAGGAAGACGCGAAAGCCGGAGGCGCCGAGGCACAGCGTCTCGATCCCCAGCGTCGCCTGCACGTCCGCCACCACCTGCTCGCCGACCTTGCCGTAGAGCACGCGCTTCACATGCTCGTAGTCGGTGAAGATGAAGGGCATCGAGAGGAAGCCGAATTGCGGCTGCCAATTGCCGAGCGTGGCGAGATCGGACCAGCACATGTCGAGCGTGCCAAGCTGCAGCGCCTCGACGGAGGTGCGCAGGTTGAACAGCTGCGAGGCCGGCTTGATATCGACGGTGATCTGCCCGTTGGTGCCCTCGGCGACGTATTTGGCGAAATTCTCGGTGGTCTTGTGGCCGAGATGGATGATCGGCAAATGGTGCGAGAACACCAGCTTCACCGCCTGGGCATTGGCCGAGCCATTGATGAAGGGGGTGGCAAGGGCGCCAGCGGCCAGGCCGCGGACGGCGGTACGGCGGGTGATCCCGATGGTCATGTTGTTCCTCCCGATTATCCGCCACGGCGACGCATGCCCGGCGATTTGCGGCGAGTGTACAGCACTCACGGCCCTTGCCAATCCATTCCCGCGCCCAATCGCCTTCCGCACCCCACCGCCTTCCGCAATTGACGTCGCACGGCCCGCGGCGGAAGCTTCCGCCCATTCGCCAGGGGGCCCGCATGAAAAT
This sequence comes from uncultured Rhodospirillales bacterium, assembly GCA_903865895.1. Lineage (GTDB taxonomy): Bacteria > Pseudomonadota > Alphaproteobacteria > Acetobacterales > Acetobacteraceae > CAIYPH01. Next base: position 1,449 of record CAIPLM010000106.1, read on the forward strand.
CACCCGCGTCATCGCCTATCCCGCCTGGATCGGCATCCGCAATCAGCTCCTGGTGAAGGTGGAGACCGACGAGGGCATCCATGGCTGGGGCGAATCCGGCCTCTCCGGCCGCGAAAAGGCGGTGGCCGGCGCAATTGAGCACTACGCGCAATTCCTCGTCGGGCGGGACCCGATGCTGGCCGGCGCGCTGTGGCAGGAGATGTATCGCAGCCAGTATTTCGAGGGCGGCCGCGTGCTGACGGCGGCGATCTCGGCGATCGACATCGCGCTGTATGACATCAAGGGCAAGGCGCTCGGCGTGCCCATCCACCAGCTGCTCGGCGGCAAGCAGCGCGACCGCATCCCCACCTTCGCCTCCACCTCCGCCCCGCCGGGCCCGCCGATGATCGAGCAGGCGCAGCTTTTGATGGCGCATGGCTGGAAGGCGATGCGCCTGTCGCCGGCCGGGCAGGAGAACCCCACGATCTACGAGCCCCGCGAATCCATCCCGGTCACCGCGAAATGGTGCGTGAAGGCGCGCGAGGCGCTGGGCGAGGAGGTGGTGCTGGGGGTGGACTACCATCACCGCCTCTCCATCGCCGAGGCCGCCAGCTTCGCCCAGAAAATGCCGCGCGGCACGCTCGATTTCCTGGAGGAGCCGATCCGCGACGAAACGCCGGAGGCCTATGCCCAGCTCCGGCGGATGATGGAGATCCCGCTCGCCATCGGCGAGGAATTCGCCAGCAAGTGGCAATTCCTGCCCTACATCGAGCAGGGGCTGCACGAGTTCAACCGCATCGATATCTGCAACGTCGGCGGCTTCACCGAGGCGATGAAAGTCGCCGGCTGGAGCGAGGCGCACTACGTGGACCTCATGCCGCACAACCCGCTCGGGCCGATCTGCACCGCCGCCACCGTGCATATGTCGGCCGCGGTGGCGAATTTCGCCTGGCTCGAAGTGCGCACCACGCCGACCGAGGCGCATCTCGGCTTCGACAACTCGGCCTATTTCCCGATGCAGGTGAAGCTCGACGGCGCCGAATACATCGTGCCGGACGCGCCGGGCCTCGGCGTCGAGGTCGATGAGGCACGGGTGAAGGCCGAGAGCTTCCGCTTCTGGGAGGCGCCGCATCTGCGCCGGCGCGACGGCAGCTTCACCAACTGGTAGCCAAGACGGGTCAACGATGTCGCGCGCCGGCCGCCTGCTTGAGCTGATGCAGGCCCTGCGCCGCCACCGCCGCCCGGTGCGCGGCCAGGTGTTGGCCGAGGCATTGGGCGTCAGCCTGCGCACCCTCTATCGCGACATCGCGTCCCTCCAGGCGCAGGGTGCCGCGATCGAGGGGGAGGCCGGCATCGGCTACCTGCTGCGGCCCGGATTCACCCTGCCGCCCCTGATGTTCCGCCGCGAGGAAAGCGAGGCCCTCGCCCTCGGCGCCCGCTGGGTGATCGCCCATGGCGACCCAGGCTTGGCCGAAGCGGCGCGCGATGCACTTGCCAAAATCACGTCCGTCATGCCGGCGGAGCGCCAAGGCGATGTGGAGGCCAGTCCGCTGCTGGTCGGGCCGAGCCAGCGCCCCGCGGATGTCGACATCATCCTCGCCACGCTGCGCGACGCGATCCAGGCCGAGCGCAAGGTGCGCCTCGCCTATCGTGACAAAGGCGGCGAACCGAGCGCGCGGGTGATCTGGCCCTTCGCGGTCGGCTACTTCGCGAAAGCCCAGGTGGTGGTCGCCTGGTGCGAGCTGCGGCAGGATTTCCGCCATTTCCGCCCCGATCGCATCGCCGGGCTCGAAGTCACCGCCGCCCGCTACCCCAAGCGCCGCGCCGTGCTGCTGCGGGAGTGGCGGGAGGCGGAGGGGATCGACCTCGACTGAACGCTGCTGACGGAATCTGTCACCCCCGCCCGCTATCTCCTGCGCATCGCAACCGGCCCAGGAGTGCCACGATGTCCGACCCCAGCTTCATCCTGCTCTACGTCGCCAACCCCACCGCCTCGGCCGAATTCTACACCGATCTGCTCGGCCATCCCCCGGTCGAGGCCTCGCCCAGCTTCGCGATGTTCGCCCTGAAATCGGGCGTCATGCTCGGCCTCTGGGGCCGCGACGGCGTGGCACCAACGGCCGGCGTGCCCGGCGGCGGCGAGCTTGCCTTCGTGCAACCCGACGTCGACGCCGCCTTCGCCGACTGGTCCGCGCGCGGCCTGACCATCCTCCAGACGCCCACCGAGATGGATTTCGGCCGCACCTTCCTCGCCGCCGATCCTGACGGCCACCGGCTGCGCGTCTTCGCCCCGCCGCCGGGCTGAGCGTTGTAAGCAAGCGCTTCTTTTTGAAAAAAGAAGCAAAAACTTTCTATCCGTTGGCTCCGCCCTCTCCGCAGCGAGGGCGAAGCAAACGGACAAAAGTTTTTTGGTTCTTTTTTTCAAAAAAGAACCCCTTGCCTGCCCCGCCAGCACGCCGGGCTTCAGGACAAGGGAGAGTCGCAGCCAGCGGGGTTGCGGCGGGGCGGGCGGGGCGCCATTAAGCGCTGTTTCTACCCCTCATAGGAGACCCCGCCATGCCCGCGATCACCCTGCCCGACGGTTCCGTGCGCCGTTTCGACGGGCCGGTGACGGGCACGACGATCGCGGCCGCCATCGGCCCCGGCCTCGCCCGCGCCGCCCTCGCCATGAAGGTGAACGGCGCGCTGTCCGATCTCTCGCGCGACATCGCCGAGGATGCCGCCGTGGTGTTCGTCACCCGCAAGGACGAGGTCGCGCTGGAGATGATCCGGCATGATTGCGCCCATGTGCTGGCCGAGGCGGTGCAGGAGCTGTTCCCCGGCACCCAGGTGACCATCGGGCCGTCGATCGAGAACGGCTTCTACTACGACTTCGCCCGCGACACGCCCTTCACCACCGAGGACTTTCCGGCCATCGAGGCCAAGATGCGCGAGATCGTCGCCCGCGGCGCCCCCTTCGTGCGCAGCGTGATCGACCGTGACGCGGCCATCGCCTTCTTCCAGGCCAAGGGCGAGAAGTACAAGGCCGAGCTGATCCAGGACCTGCCGGCAACCGAGACCATCACCCTCTACACCCAGGGCGACTGGATCGACCTTTGCCGCGGCCCGCATATGCGCAGCACCGGCGATGTCGGCACCGCCTTCAAGCTGATGAAGGTGGCCGGCGCCTATTGGCGCGGCGACCACCGCAACGCCATGCTGAGCCGCATCTACGGCACCGCCTGGCGCGACCAGAAGGAGCTCGACGCCCATCTCCACATGCTGGAAGAGGCGGAGAAGCGCGATCATCGCCGCATCGGCAAGGACATGCAGCTCTTCCACCTCCAGGAGGAGGCGACGGGCTCGATCTTCTGGCACCCCAAGGGCTGGCGGCTTTACCGCACCGCCGAGCAGTACATGCGCCGCCGGCTCGACGAGGCCGGCTACGAGGAAATCAAGACCCCGCAGCTCGTCGATCGCGTGCTGTGGGAGAAATCCGGCCATTGGGACAATTACCGCGCCCACATGTTCCTCGTCCGTGTCGACGAGGACGAGAAGACCCTAGCGCTGAAGCCGATGAACTGCCCGGGCGCCGTGATGGTGTTCGGCCAGGGCCTGCGCTCCTATCGGGACCTGCCGATGCGCCTCGCCGAATTCGGCCAGGATCATCGCTATGAGCCCTCGGGCGCACTGCACGGCATCATGCGGGTACGCGCCTTCCAGCAGGATGACGCGCATATCTTCTGCACCGAGGACCAGATCGGCGCCGAGACGGTGCGCTTCGTGGCCCTGCTCTCCTCGATCTACGCCGATTTCGGTTTCCCCGAATTCCGCGTGAAGTTCTCGACCCGGCCGGACGTGCGGGCGGGATCGGACGAGGTGTGGGACAAGGCGGAGACCGCCCTCGAGCGCGCCTGCGTCGGCGCCGGTGTCGAATACGTCATCAACCCCGGCGAGGGCGCCTTCTACGGGCCGAAGCTGGAGTTCGTGCTGCGTGACGCCATCGGGCGGGATTGGCAGTGCGGCACGTTGCAGGTGGATTTCATCCTCCCCGAGCGGCTCGATGCGGAATACGTCGGCGAGGATGGCATGCGCCACCGCCCGGTGATGCTGCATCGCGCCATCCTCGGCAGTTTCGAGCGCTTCCTCGGCATCACCATCGAGCAATATGCCGGCCGCTTCCCGCTCTGGCTCTCCCCGGTGCAGGTCGCGGTGGCCACCATCGTGTCGGACGCCGATGACTACGCGGCCGAGGTGGCCGCTGCACTCAAGGCCGCCGGGCTGCAGGTGGTGCTCGACACCACCAACCAGAAGATCAACGCCAAGGTGCGCAACTACTCGGTGCAGCACGTGCCGGTGATCGCCGTGGTCGGCCGCAAGGAAGCCGAGGAGCGCACGGTGGCGCTGCGCCGCCTGGGCTCCCAGGCGCAGGAGGTGCTGCCGCTCGCGGACGCAGTCGCCCGGCTTGGCGGCGAGGCAATGCCGCCGGACATTGCACGTGCGCGCGGGGCGACGACGCGTCCGGCTTGAAACCGGAGCGGTTTTCGCGCGACTATAGGTTGCATTCCGCGCGCGGGGCTTCCCCCGTGCACGGAGTCATCTGTCACTGCCACAGGAGACCACGATAGCCAGACCCCCAATGCCTGCCGCTCCGACCCGCGACGGGCCACGCGTGAACGAAGAAATCCGCAATCCGCAGGTTCGCCTCATCGACCAGGACGGCGAAATGCTGGGCGTGATGACCAGCCGCGAGGCCATCCAGCGGGCCTATGCCGTCGGGCTTGACCTGCTCGAGATCAGCCCCAACGCCGATCCGCCGGTCGTCAAGATCCTCGACTTCGGCAAGTTCAAATACGAACAGCAGAAGAAGAAGAACGAGGCGCGCAAGAAGCAGAAGGTCATCGAGATCAAAGAGATCAAGGTGCGCCCGAACATCGACGAAAACGATTATCAGGTGAAGCTGCGCGCCATGAAGTCGTTCATCGAAGAGGGCGACAAGGTCAAGGTGACGCTGCGGTTCCGCGGTCGCGAAATGGCGCACCAGGAGCTTGGCGTGAAGGTGCTCGAACGCGTCCGCACCGACATGGAAGCGGCGACCAAGGTCGAGCAAATGCCGCGGATGGAAAACCGCCAGATGGTGATGGTGCTCAGCCCACGCTGAGCGGGCTGGTGACGCGAGGCCCGGCAGGCAGACAATGTCTGCCGGGAATAATGCGCGCCGATGCACGTCCCATGATGTAACTTTGCCGTGATCGGCATCGTCGAAAGGGACAGATCATGATCAATGACTCGACGCTGGCCGCCTGGGCACCCCGCATGCTGAGCGTGCTGCGCATCATGGCGGGGCTGTTGTTCCTGCAACACGGGCTGTCGAAATTCTTCGCCTGGCCGGCCGCCGCGCCGCCGAATTTCCAGATGATGTCGCTGATCGGCCTCGCCGGGGCGATCGAGCTCATTGGCGGCGCACTGATCTCCGTCGGGCTGTTCACCCGCATCGCCGCCGTCGTCGCTTCAGGCGAAATGGCCTTCGCCTATTTCATGGGCCACGCCCCTTCGAGCTTCTTCCCGCAGGTGAACCGCGGCGAAGGGGCGATCATGTTCTGCTTCATCTTCCTCTACGTCGCCATCGCCGGCGGCGGCCCTTGGGGGATCGACGGGGCGCGCGGCGGCGCCAAGTAGCCGTCGCACGCGCCTCCGTCTGGACAACGGGCCCGGCGGGGGAATAACTCCGCCGGCCCGCCCGTCATATTGCCGGGTGATCCCCGGAGAGTTGTCGTGCGAGACATGACGTGACCATTGAAATGCGCAACGCGCTGACCGCCCTGCTGCCCCGGCTGCGGCGCTTCGGCCTGTCGCTGACCGGCTCGCGCAATGATGCCGATGAACTCGTGCAGGCCGCCTGTGAGCGGGTGCTGACCCGCGGCGACCAGCTGCGTGATCAGGCGCGGATGGATGCCTGGATCTACGGCATCATGCGCAATCTCTGGATCGACGAGCTGCGCTTCCGCAAGGTGCGCCGCCATGACGACCTCTCCGCCGCCGCCGACGTGGTGGGCGAAAGCGGCGAGGCGGTGGTGGAGGGGCGCATCACGCTCGCCGCGGTGCGCAAGGCGGTGGCCGGCATGTCCGAGGACCGCCGCACCCTGCTGATGCTCGTTTGCGTTGACGGACTCACCTACCAGGAGGCGGCCGACACACTCGGCATCGCCATCGGCACCGTGATGAGCCGGCTCTCCAGAGCACGGAGTGAACTACAGGAGCGCCTGTCGGCGCGCGAACCGGGCGGCGCCAAGGCGCCCATCCCGTTCCGGCGCGGCGGGCGGTGAGCGGCATGACACAGGATATTGAAACCTTGCTCAGCGCATATGTCGACGGCGAACTCGATGCCGAGGGGCTCGCGGAGGTCGAGCAGTTGCTCGCCACCGATCCGCAGGCACGGCGCTACGTGGAGCGCGAGCGCGAAATGTCCGGGCTGCTGCGCGCCGCATTCGCCGACACGTTCTTCGCCGAAGGCGCTGCCAAGCTGATCGCCCCGCGCCCGGCGCGCACGGGCTGGCCGGTGACCTGGGCGGCGGCGGCGGCGGTGATCGCCTGCGTGGTCGGCTTCGGCGGCGGCGTGCTGTGGAGCGTGCAGGACCCCAACCCCCGCCTCGCGCTGATGGACGAGGCCACCGAGTATCACAACGTCTACAGCCACGAGACGACCCATCTGGTCGAGATCGCCGCCGAGCAGTCGGACGAAATCCGCCGCTGGCTCGGCCGCCGCCTCGAGCGCCGGATCGACATCCCCGAGTTGTCGCCCGCCGGCCTCACCTTTGCCGGCGCCCGCATGCTGGTGATCGACGGCAAGCCGGTCGCCGACCTGCTCTACACCCGCGATCGCGGCCACCCCGTCGCCATTTGCATCACCCGCCTCGAGGGTGCGCCCGACGATATCCGTATCGACCGCAAGAACGGCCAGCGCGTCGCCATGTGGTCGGACGGGCAGTTCGCCTACCTCATCGTGGGGGAACTGGAGATTGGCGTGGCGCGGGCGATCGCCGAGCGGGTGGCTGAACAGTTCCGCGGCTGACCGGCCGGCCCGCGGATTTTTCCGCGGTGCAGCAGAATCCTCTCTATCGCACGGGCCGCTTTGGCGGATAGCGTGGCGGCGTTCCTTTCGCGACCGGAGACGCCCCGCATGCGCCTATCCACTCGCCTCGCCGCACTCGCCATCGCCGCCGCCTGCCTCGTGCAACCCGTGCAGGCGCAGACCATGCGCTGGGCCGGACAACGCGACATCGGCTCGCTCGATCCGGATTCCTTCGGCGATACCTTCACCCTCGCCTTCCTCAACCACGTCTATGAGGGCCTGGTGCGCTACGATGCCGAGCTCAAAGTGGAGCCGGCGCTGGCGACCTCGTGGGAGCTGGTCTCGCCGGCGGTGTGGCGGTTCCACCTGCGCCCCGGGGTGAAATTCCACGACGGCGCGCCGCTGACCGCGGATGACGTGATCGCCTCGCTGAAGCGCGCCACCGACGACAACTCGCCGCTGAAAGGCAATCTCTCCGCCTATAAGAGCGCCCGCGCGGTCGATCCGCTCACCGTCGATGTCGAGCTGACCGGCCCCTATCCGCTGCTGCTCAACGACCTCACCAACATCTTCATCTTCTCCAAGCCCTGGCTGGTCGCCAATAAGACCGAGGCGGCGACCGATGTCGGCAAGGGCATCGAGGGCTACGCCACCAGCCACGCCAACGGCACCGGCCCCTTCATCTTCGAGAGCCGGGTGGCCGACCAGAAGACCACGATGAACGTCAATCCCAACTGGTGGGACAAGCCGAAGCACAATCTCAAGCGCATCGAGTTCATGCCCATCACGTCCGACGCGACGCGCCTCGCCGGGCTGATGAGCGAGCAGGTGGACTACACCAACGCCGTGCCGCTGCAGACGGTCAGCCGGCTTGAAGGCGCCGGCGGGGTGAAGCTGCTGCCGGCGCGCGAGCTGCGCACGGTGTTCTACGCGCTCAACCTCGGCGACAAGCTGACGGCCTCCGACATCACCGACCGCAACCCGCTGAAGGACGTTCGCGTCCGCCGCGCGCTCGATCAGGCGATCGATATCGAGGCGATCCGCAAGAACCTGATGCGCGGCTATTCCCGCAACACCGGCGCGCTGGTCGATCCCACCATCCCCGGTTACACGGCGGCGCAGGAGCCCCGCGCGCCGTTCGATGTGGAGGCGGCGAAGAAGCTGCTTGCCGAGGCCGGCTACCCCAGCGGCTTCTCCCTCGGCCTGCTCTGCGCCAATGACGGCTACGTCAACGAGGAGCCGATCTGTCAGGCGACCGCGGCGATGTGGGCGAAAATCGGCGTGAAGGCCGCGCTGACCATCGGGCCGCGCGCCACCATCACCCAGAAGCGCGTCGCCGGCGCCTTCGATATCACCCCGCTCGGCTGGGCCAATGAGCCGGCGATCGACGCCTATTCGATCCTGCTCCAGGTCGTCCACAGCAAGACCATGGCGGCCGGCGTGTTCAACTGGGGCAACTGGAGCACGCCGGAGATCGACCGGCTGATCGACGCTTCGGCCAATGAGATGGATCGCCCCAAGCGCCTCGCGTTGATGGATCAGGCGTTGATGATCGCCAAGCGCGAGATGCTGTTCCTGCCGCTGCACCAGCAGCCGATGATCTGGGCGACGCGCGACACCGTGATCGAGGTGGTGCAGTTGCCCGACAACAAGCCGCGCCACTGGCTGACGCGGATGAAGTGAGACCTATGCCAACCTCTCAGCCAACAGACCTTATCATCACCAATATCCGCCCCCATGGCGGGGGGGAGACCTCGATCACCGTGAAATCCGGCCGGATCACCGCCATTGGCGGCCCGGCCGAACCCGGCCTGAAGGTGTTCGACGGCCACGGGCTGCTCGCCATCCCCGGCCTCGTCGAGGCGCATGCCCATCTCGACAAGACGCTGTACGGGATGCCCTGGTACGTGAACAAGGTCGGGCCCGCTTTGCTCGACAAGATCGACAATGAGCGGGCGATGAAGCGGGCGCTCGGAATCGACGCGCATCGCCAATCCGCACGGCAAGTGGCGCTGACGGTGGGCCACGGCACCACCCATATCCGCACCCATGTCGACGTGGACACCGAATGCGGCGTCACCTCCATCGAGGGGGTGATGGCGACCAAGGCGGCGCATGCCGATCACGTGGACATGCAGATCGTCGCCTTCCCGCAATCCGGCCTGCTGCGCCGGCCCGGCACGCTGGAGCTGATGGATACCGCCATGCGCCTCGGCGCCGATGCGGTGGGCGGCATCGATCCGTGCTCGATGGACCGCGACCCCAAGGGGCATCTCGACGCGGTGTTCGGCCTCGCCCAGCGCCACGGCAAGGGGGTGGACATCCATCTGCACGAGCCCGGCGAGATGGGCGCCTTCTCGATGGATCTCATCATCGAGCGGGCGAAGGCACTCGGCATGCGCGGGCAATCCGTGGTGATCAGCCACGCCTTTTGCCTCGGCATGCCCGATGTCGCCGCGGTGGACCGGCTGCTGGCCGATCTCGCTGCTGCGGAAATTGCCATCATGACCCTCGGCACCCCCTCCCGCCCGGTTCCGCCGCTGCTGCGCGCGCGCGCCGCCGGCGTGGTGGTCGGCACCGGCTCGGACGGCATCCGTGACACCTGGGGCCCCTATGGTGACGCCGATATCCTGGAGCGCGCGATGATCCTGGGCATGCGCAACAACCTCCGCCACGACACCGAGGTGGAGCAGGCGCTCGACGTGTGCACACATGGCGGGGCGAAAATGATGGGGCTCACCGACTACGGCATCGCCGTCGGCAAGTCGGCCGATCTGGTGCTGCTGCCCGGCTCCTGCCTCACCGAAGCGGTGGTCTCCCGTCCGGTCGACCGCATCACCTTCAAGCGCGGTCGCATCACCGCGCGCAACGGCGCCGCCGCCTTCCAGGTGCCGTAATGCGCACCCTCCTGACCGCCCGCCACGTGGTGGGCCACGCCAATGGCGGGCACCGCCTGCTGGAAAACGGCGAAGTGGTGATCGAGGGCGACCGCATCGTCTTCGTCGGGCACGATTTTCCCGGAGAGGTGGATGTCCGCCATGATTTCGGCCTGTCGCTAATCGGACCCGGGCTGATCGATCTCGACGCACTGTCCGACCTCGACACCACGATTCTCGGCTATGACAACCAGCCGGCCTGGGAGAAAGGGCGCGTCTGGCCGCAGACCTACATGGATCGCGGGCCGTACGAGATGTATTCGGCCGAGGAGCTGGCGTTCCAGAAGCGCTACGCCTTCGCCATGCTGCTGCGCCACGGCATCACCACCGCGCTGCCCATCGCCTCGCTGTTCTATCGCACCTGGGGCGAGACAGTGGATGAGTTCAGTGCCGCCGCCGAGGCCGCCGGCGCGCTTGGCATTCGCGCCTATCTCGGCCCGGCCTATCGCACCGGCAACACCTTCATTCGCGAGGATGGGGTGATCGACACGTTCTACGACGAGCCACGCGGCCTCGCCGGGCTGGATGACGCGATCCGCTTCTGCCGCGACCATGAGAACACACGCGGCGGCCTGGTGCGCACCATGCTGGCGCCCGACCGCATCGAGACCAGCACCGCCGAATTGCTGCGCCGCACGGCGGCCGCGGTGCGCGAGATGGACGTGCCGGTGCGGCTGCACTGTTGCCAGTCCAAGGTGGAATATGAGCTGGTGCTGAAGCAGCACGGCGTGAGCCCGCCGGAATGGCTGGAAAGCCTCGGCTTCCTCTCGCCGCGCGCCATGCTGCCGCACGGCACCTGGGTCTCCGGCTCGCGCGGGATCGAGCGGCCAGGGCGGGATCTCGACATCATCGGGGCATCTGGCGCATCGATCGTGCATTGCCCCATCGTCTCCGCGCGCGGCGGGCGGGCACTCGATAGTTTCGCCAAATATCGCGCCCGCGGCCTCACCATCGGCCTGGGCACCGACACCTGGCCGGCCGATCTGCTCGCCAATATGCAGGCGGGCGTGCTGCTATGCCGGGTGATGGAGGGCACGGCCGCCAGCGTGCGCGCCGCCGACTATTATGATGCGGCGACCATCGGCGGCGCCGACGCGCTGCACCGCCCCGATCTCGGCCGGCTGATGCCCGGCGCCCAGGCGGATATCGCGGTGTTCGACATGTCGCATCCGTTGATCGGCCAGGTGATCGACCCCATCCAGACCCTGCTGATCGGCAGCCAGGGCCGCGACGTCAGCGACGTGTTCGTGGCCGGCCGCCATGTGGTGCGCAACGGCGAACTCCCGGGCTTCGACCTCGCCGCTGCCCATACCCGCGCCCAGGCGCAATTCGATGGGTTGGTGGCGAAATATCCGGAGCGCACCTGGAAACACCCGCCGGTGGAGACGATCTTTCCGACGAGCTATCCGGTGCTGCGGCGCGGCTGACCACTCAAACGAAAACGGCGGCCCGGGGGCCGCCGTTTCCATATCGGGTTTGCTGGAAGGTTCAGGCCTTCTTGCCGCGGCGGCGGGCAATGGCGCCGAGGCCGACGAGGCCCGCGCCGAGCAGGGTCATCGAGGCGGGCTCGGGAACCGGGGCGGCAGGGTTGTACTTGTACTGAACGGCGACGTTGCCCGAGGCGAAGGTGTTGATCTGGGTGATCAGATTTCCGCCACCCACGCCGGATGACAGCCCACTCGCCGCAAGCGTCAGCGAAATCGTGTCAGCAGCGCCAATCCCTGTGAAGGCGGACAGGACAGCCGGGGCAGTAAGATCCTGCACGCCGCTGGACGCGGTGCCAGTCAAGCCAGTCACGATCGTGCCGGACGTGCCAGCATTGTCGAAGGTGCCGTCGTAGGCGGACGCATTGAACGTCGTAGAGTTGGTTGGGAGTACCTGAGTGAGCGTGAGAACGCCGCTGGACAGGGTTTCCGTCGCCTTACTGGTCATAGTGATGGTGGTTGGGGAGGCGTCGAGGCTTTCTGCCTTGAAGTTCGCCACCACGGTGCCGTTCAGGGTGATCAGAACGTCGGTCAGCGTCCCGAGAGACGGGTTGAACTTGTTCACCGTCAGAGACGTCGAGAAATCGGTCGCGACGTTTGCGCCGGAGGACGCGGTCTGCAATGCCGTCGTCTGCGGCACGGCCAGGGCTTCCGTCGATGCAGCCATGCCGACGACGCCGAACACCGTCGCCGCAAGAACCGCTTGTCCAATCGCACGCATTTCAGTCACTCCTTCAAACCCATCGAATCGCTTGCTCGGCGCCGATACAATTGCATCGTGCTAGCACTCTACCCTAACGATGCAATGGCTATGCCAGTTTTGTAAAATCATATTTTTCAATACCCTAACCAATCCCAATCAGGCCATCCGCGAGGCATTGTAAAATTCCCTGACTCTCTCCGCTGGCCACTGGTCAGCCGCACTCACTCCGTACGCCCGTCCCCGTCGCGCCCAATCCGCTGCCCTTCGGCCACCCGCTCCTGGCGCTCGGCGGCCAGTCGATCGGCCGCCTTCTGCGCCCCCGTGCGGCCATGGCGCACCCGGTTCTCCCGCGCCACATCCGCCTCGGCCGCGCGGGCGCGGCGCTTCTTTTCGCGGTGGAGGTTGACGACCTCGGCCATATGACGATCCTCTAGCGGGGAACCACCATCGTATAGGGGAAACGCACATGGCCGGCTTCATCGAATTGACCGCTGCCGACGGACACAAGCTCGTCGCCTGGGTTGACGGAACGACCGGCGATGGGCCGGGGCTGGTGGTGGTGCAGGAGATTTTCGGCGTCAACAACCACATTCGCAACCTCTGCGCGGCCTTCGCCGCCGCCGGCTACGCGGTGATCGCGCCGGCGATGTTCGACCGTGCCGATCGTGGCGTGGAGCTCGGCTATACCGCCGATGACATCGCCAAGGGGCGCGACTATCGCGGCAAGATCGGCGATGCCGGGATCATACCCGACGTGGAGGCGGCGGCTGCCTGGCTCGGGCCGCGTAAGGTCGGGATCGTGGGCTATTGCTTCGGCGGCACAGTGGCCTGGTGGGGCGCTACCCGCTCACGCCGCTTCTCGGCCGCATCCGGCTGGTATGGCGGCGGCGTGGCCGGCACCAGCGCGGAGGTGGCGAACTGCCCGGTGCAGCTGCATTTCGGCGAGAAGGACACGGGCATCCCGATGTCGGACGTCGCCAAGGTGCAGGCGGCGCAGCCCGGTGCGGAAATCCATGTCTATGCCGGCGCCCAGCACGGCTTCGCCTGCGATGAGCGCGGCAGCTTCAGCGCCACCGATGCCGCGGTGGCCCAGGCGCGCACGCTGGATTTCTTCAGCCGCCATTTGCGATAGTCGGCGCGTCCACCCGCGTCGCGGCGTCGGCCAGCAGGAACAAGGGCGTTCCGGCGAGGCGCAGGCGCAGCGATGCGGGGTCCGCGATGTCGCATTCCAGCGGCACCAGGAAGCTGAAGCCGCAGGCGCCGAATCCCGCTGCGGCGAGATCGGCGCGCGGCCGATCCGCCCGGCAGGTGCCGATGGGCCGTCCCGCGTTGAGGATCTCGATCACCGCGCCGGGGTGATCGCCCGGCACGTGCAGCCAGCCCTCGACAAGGTCACGGCTCAGCAGATCGACATGGCCGGCGATTCCTCCTGTCACGCGCCGCCCTCCGGATAGGCCGCCAGTGCCACCGCCTCCACCTGAAGCCGCAGCCGTCCGCGCGTGAGGCGGAGATGGGCGAGATCGAGCCGGGCGGTGCCGCCGGTCCAGCGCAGCCCCTCCTCCGGGGTGGCGGGGTGGAAGCCTTCGGCCAGCGCCGGGTGCTCCGGGCCACAGCGGCGCAGCGCACCGCCCTGCGCCACCACAACTTCGCGGATGCCGACGCCGAGGCGGCGAATGTCCGGTCCGAGGCCCCCGAGCGCTGGCACCACCGAGCGAGAGACCATGCGCAAATCGCGTGGCCGGCGCGGCAAGGTGAAGCGGTGGATGCCGTCGCGGCTGAAATCGGACGTCACTTTCTGCCCGTCGGCCAGCAGATGCAGCGCCGGATCGGCCGGCCCCGCCGCCTCCCCCGCGCAACCCGTCCGCGCCCTCAGCGCGCGCCATACCGCCACGGTGTGTGGGCCGTAGAGATGCTTGGGCGCGCAGGGCGGCCCGGCGCCGACATCCTCGGCTGGCACCGCATCGAACGGCGGGTGGCTGCCGTCATCGAGCCAGGTCTCGCAGGCCGCGCCCTCGGCCAGCACCACATCATGCCGGGCGAGGCCGATGTGGTAGTAGGTGACCTCCCCCTCCCCCGCCTCCAGCAGGATCGACTGGCCGTTCACCAGCAGCGCCGCCGGCACCAGGGCGCCGGGGCCTGACGCGTCGGGGAAGAGCAGGCAATGCCCTTGCGTCACCCGCAGATCGCGCCGCGGCACCCCCTCGCCCAGAGCGCCAGCGCGGATCAGTACGGGGCGGGCGGGGTGATCCTCCGCCGCACCAATCGTGGCCCGCCCGCGCCCGATCCAGCGCAGCTCCTGCCAGCCGCCGAGGCCGGTCCACATGAGGTCCCCGAGTTCGAGCGCCTCCACCGCGATCTCGCCGCGATAGGTCAGCAGTCGCGTGCCGGGCAGGAAGCAGGGCAGTGCCGCGGCCACCGCCAGCGGTGCGCCGCCCGGCAGCACGGCCAGGCCGGTGGCATAGGGGGCCTTGGCCAGCACGTGGCTGCCGCCGTGGATGCCGTCGAACTTCAGCAGCACGCCGTTGGCCCCGCCGGTGGCGACCACCAGACCGCCATCGGCCACGGCGGCGGAGGAGTACACCACCTGATCGCCGCTGCTGAACGTGCCCGCTGCCGTGCCGTCAGTGCCCCAGACGCCGCCGAGCAGCGAGGTGAACAGCACGCGGCCATCAATCGCGCCGATCATCCCGGGCGTCATGCCAAGCCCCGCGGGGTCCTGCACCGCGCTCAGCATCAGCGTGCCGGCCGTGGTGCCGTCGGTGGACCATAGCTGCATGATCCCGGCGGGATCGGCGGCGAAAAACACCGCACGATCCGGCAGCGCGGTGATGGAGGAGGGCCAGGAGGCCGCGGCACTGCCGGTGAACCCGGTCAGCGCCCGTGTGCCCGCGGCCGTGCCATCGCTGAACCAGAGCTGGGAATTTCCCGCCGCATCGGTGCCGCGAAACAGCGCGCCGCCGGCGAAGGGCACGATATCTTGCGGCCCGACCTGGGCATGCGGGCCGCCCAGCGGATGGGTGCCCGGAACCGTGCCGTCGCTCGCCCAGAGCCGCCCGCCGGCGGCGAACAGCACGCCGCCCGGGATCGCCGCAAGGTTCGGCCCGCCCTCGGCCGTATCGAGCCCGCCGGCCAGCTGCACCGTGCCGGAAGCGGTACCGTCGCTCACCATCAGCTGCCCGCCGGCCGCGAAAAAGGCCTGCCCATCCGAGAGCACCGCCTGCGGATCGGTGAGCGATGGGCCGATTCCATCAATCGCGCCAAGCTCGGCCGTGCCGGCATCCGTGCCATCCGTGGCCCAGACGCCGCTGCGCCCATCCGCATCGCTGCCCAGGAAGAGAATGCGATCGCCGAGCGCGATCAAGGCCTTGGGATCAAGTGCTGCGGCCGCGCCGGCCGGATGCAGTTCGGTGGTGCCGGATGCTGTCCCGTCGGTGAACCACAACGACGGGTTGCCATCGGCATCGATGCCGCGAAAGGCCGCGCCGGCGATGCCGCTGCCGGGGGCGTAGCCGGTGATGTCCTCGGCGTAGAGCCCGCCCCAGTCATTCGCGACATGGCTCAGCTCCACCGTGCCGGACACCGAGCCATCGGTGGTCCAGAGCTGCACGGTGCCGCTGCCGTCAAGCGCGCTGTAGAGAAGTTGGAATCCACTGGCCATTGCCGCGGCAGGATGGCGGCAAACGGTTGAGGAAGCGTCTACATCAGCTGGATCAATTGGCCCTTGAGATAGGCGCTCTCCGGCAGCAGCGGGTGCACCGGATGGTCCGGCCCGGCGCCGGCGGTCAGCAGGATGCGCCCCTCCCGCCGCGCCCGAGTGATCCCCTCGGCGATATTGGCGGCGAACAGGTCAAGCGGCGCGTGATGGCTGCAGGAGGCGGCGAACAGGAAGCCGCCGCGCGCCACCAGGGGGGCGGCGAGGCGGGCCATGCGGCCATAGGCGCGCAGCCCGGCGTCGCGGTCCTTCTTGGATTTGGCGAAGGCCGGCGGATCGACGATCACGATATCGTATTTCTCGCCGCGCTCGCCGAGTTCCTCCATCACGTCGAAGGCATCGCCGCGCAGCGTGTCCACCCGGGCGGCGAGGCCGTTCATCTCCGCGGTCTCCATCGCGTGGCCGAGCGCCGGGGCGCTGCTGTCCACCAGCGTGACGGCAGAGGCACCGGCGGCGGCGCATTGCAGGCCGAAGGCGCCGACGTGGCAGAATACGTCGAGCACCCGGGCGCCCTTGCAGAGGGCGGCGACGGCGGCGCGGTTGCGGCGCTGATCGAAGAACCAGCCGGTCTTCTGGCCGCCCATCGGGTCGATCGAGAAGCGCACGCCGCCCTCCTCCACCACGGCTGTGGCATCCGTGCCGTGCAGCAGGGCGATGGTTTCGGGCAGGCCCTCATGGGCGCGCACTGGGCTGTCATTGCGGGCCACCACCGCGCGCAGGCCGAGCGCGCCGGTGAGGGCGGCGGTGATCTCGGGCAGCAGCCGGTCCATCCCAGCGGTATTGGCCTGCACCACCGCGACGTCATGGTAGCGATCGATGATGAGGCCGGGCAGCCGGTCCGCCTCGGCATGCACCAGGCGGTGGTAGGTGCCGAGGCCGAGGCGCTGGCGGAGCGCGATGGCGTCCTCGATGCGGGCGCGCACCCAGCGCGCGTCGATCACCGCTGCCGGGTCGCGATCGAGCAGGCGGGCGGCGATCAGGCTGTGGGCGTTGAACATATAGGTGCCGAAGCGCCAGCCCTCCGGGCTTTCCAGCCGCACGGGGATCCCCTTGGGATAGGCGCGGTACTCCGGGGACATGCGGATTTCGTTGCTGAAGGCCCAGGGGTGGCCGGTTTTAAGGCGGCGCTCGAAGCCGGGATTGAGGCGGATGAGGGGTCTGTCGGTCATGATCGCGATGCCAGTGCCACGCCAGTGAGCGTCATGCCAAGGGCAATCAGCTGGCGCGGGCCGAGCGGCTCGCCCAATACGGCGGCCGAACTCAGCACGCCGATCACGGGGACCATAAGCGTCCCGACCGCGGCAGTGGAGGCCGGGAGGTTCCGGAGCGCGCGGAACCAGGTGATGTAGGAGAGGCAGAGGCCGATCAGCACCACATAGGCGAAGGCTGCCCAGCCGAGCGGGCTGATGCGGGCAAGGTTCCATTGGCCGGCCACCAATGCCGCGATGCCAAGCGGCAGGGAGCCGAAGAAGATCTGCCAGGCCACGTTGGCGGCGGGCGGCAAGGTGAGCGGGTATTTCTTGGTGAACACCGCGCCCGAGGCGAACATCAGGGCGGTGCCGAGGATGAAGGCGACGCCGGGCAGCTTGGCCACCAGCGCCGGCAGCGGCGCGCTCAGCAACTGGCCGGCGAGCAGCGTGGCGACGCCGCCGAGCCCGAGCACCAGCCCGGCCACGCGGCCCAGGGTCGGCCGCTCGCCCAGCACCGGCCAGGCGAACAGCGCGGCCCAGATCGGCATGGTGTAGGCGATGATCGCCGCCTCCGAGGCATCGAGCCAGAACAGCGAGAAGGTGGCGAGGCCGGTGAAGGAGGTGATGTTGAGGATGCTGGCGATGATCAGCCGCCCCCATTGGCCGGATGGCGGCAGCAGCCGCTCATGGCGCAGAATGGCCAGCGCGAACATCAGCCCGGCGCCGCCGAGGCCGGAGAACAGCCGGAAAGTGAAGGGCGGCCACTCGCCCACGATGTATTTCAGCACCGGCCAGTTGAGGCCCCAGCTGAACGCGGTCACCAGCAGCATGAGGTAACCGGTGAGACGCGGACTCACCCCGGCGGGTCAGCGGACATAGACGCGCACCTCGCGGGCCATTGCACCTGAGGTGGGCGCGCCGGCATCGGCGCGGGCGCCGATCTCGATGTGGTCGCGGGCGGCGCCGGCCTCGGCCAGCGCATTTGCCACC
>CAIPLM010000107.1 GCA_903865895.1 uncultured Rhodospirillales bacterium
CATCGGCTTCGCGCTGACGCTGGCCACCATCACCTCCACCCTCTGCCAAATCCCCGCCGGCATGTGGGTGGATGCGGCGGGCGCGCGGCGGCGGCACATGGCCCGGGGCGCGGTGCTGGCGATCGGCATCGTGCCGCTGATCCTCGCCCTGGCGCCGAAAACCACCCCGGTGTTCTTCGCCCTCGCGCTTCAGGCCGCGGCCGGCACGCTGCTTTCGCCGGTCATCACCTCCATCAGCCTCACCGTCGCGGGGCGCGAGGGATTCGGCGAGCGGCTCGGCCGCAATGCCCGCTACGGCTCCATCGGCGCCGGCATCGGGGCGGCGGTGATGGGCGTCTCCTCCGCCTGGATTTCCCCCATCGCCGTTTTCCTCATCGCCGCCGCCCTGCTGCCGCTGGCATTGCTCGCCGTCCGCCGCATCGGCGCCGATACCGAGGTGCCGGAGGCCACGTCCGGCCCCGACCAGCCCGGCTGGATCGCGCCCTTCACCCTGCTGCGGGATCGCCGGATCGTCATCTTCGCGCTCGCCTTGCTGCTGTTCCAGTTCGCCTCCATCGCGGTGCTGAACCTCGCCGCCGTTGACGTCACCGCGCGCGCCGGCGCGCGGGGCGGGCTGTTCATCGCGGCCTACGTCATCATCCCGCAGGCGATCGTCGCGCTGGTCTCGCCGGCGATCGGCGCCTGGGCGGAAAGCCATGGCCGCCGCCCCGTGCTGCTCGCGAGCTTCGCCGCCACCCCCATCCGCGCCCTCGCCTTCGCGGCGATCCACAACCCCTACGCCCTGATGGCGGTGCAGACGCTGGAGGGCAGCAGCGGCGCCGCCTTCGGGGTGATGATGCCCCTCGTCGCCGCCGACCTCACCCGCGGCACCCGCCATTACACCCTCTGCCTCGCTTTGCTCGGCCTCGGCTCCACCCTCGGCGCCGCCCTTTCCACCGTCGTCGCGGGTTTCGTCGCCGACCGCTTCGGCCGCCCCGCCGCCTTCACCGCCCTCGCCGCCGCCGGGCTCGCCGGCACGCTGCTGATCCTGTTCGCCTTCACCGAAACGCGGGAAAAGCCGGTAACCTGACGCTGCGGCCTTGCTTTTTCCTGCCCGCGGCGAAACCCTCGCACCGTCGCCGTTCGCACAGGACCCACCATGAAATTCGGCTGGCTCACCCTCGCCCTCTCCCCCTCGCCCGAGGACGATGCCGCCCGCATCGACCAGCAACTCGCCCAGGCGCAGGAGGCCGAGGCGCTCGGCTTCTCCAGCGTCTGGCTCACCGAGCATTATTTCACCGGCGAAAGCGTCTATAATGACGCGCTGACCTTCGCCGCGGCGCTGGCGATGCGCACCCAGCGCATCCGCATCGGCTTCGCCGTGCTGCAAATGCCTTTCCACCACCCCGTCCGCCTCGCCGTGCAGCTCGCCCTGCTCGACAATCTCAGCAAGGGCCGCATCGATGCCGGCATCGGCAAGGGCACCGTCTATAACGAGTTCGAATTCGTCGGCCACGGCCTGCGCAGCGGCGACAGCCGGGCGCGCATGGAGGAGGCGCTGGAAATCTTCCAACGCATCTGGACCGAGTCGCCGCTGACCCATCACGGCAAATATTTCGACGTCCACGTCCCCGAACTGCGCCCGCGCCCCATTCAGCAGCCAGGCCCGCCGCTCTGGCGCAGCGTGATCTCGCCGGCCTCCTTCCAGGAATGCGGCCGCAGAGCCATCCCCATCCTCACCGCCCGCCTCGGCGTCCCCCGCCTGCGCGAGCGCTGGGCGCTCTATGCCGCATCGCTGGCCGAAGGCGGCCATGACGAGGCCACCCAGACCCGCCTGCTCGCCGATGCCGCGCTGTGGCGCAACGTCTATGTCGCCGAATCCGACGCCCAGGCCGAGGACGAGATCAGCGCATTGCTGCTCGAAACCCGCGCCCACATGATGCACATCCGCCAAGACCTCAACCCGCCCGACTTCACCATCGATCCCGCCATGCTCAACCCCTGGACCGACCCCGCGGTGAGCGACGCGGACGCACTGCCCTACGTGCTGGAAACCGGCTCCCTCTACGGTTCCCCGGCGAGGGTGCGCGAGCAGGTCGCCGAACTGCGCGAGGCCGGCGTGCGGCATCTCCTCTGCCAAACCGGCTTCGGCGCCATGAGCCACATCAGCAACATCGCCTCCATGCGCCGCTTCGGCCAGGAGGTCATGCCGGCCTTTGCCGCTAAATAGATCGATTTCGTAACAATATCCCCGCGCCATCCCCCATCAATCCCGCGGCAGTTTTTTCGGCAACAGCTTCATCGGCTTCCCCTCCAGATTGGGATACCAAAGAATCGCCTCCCGCTCCTTCCGCGTCAGCCGCGGCCGCGTCCTCTCTACTCCCTCGCCCCCCAGAGGGGGGGAGAGGGCCGGGGTGAGGGGGGCAGCCGCCGGCTTTGCGACCCGCCGCTTCCTAACCACCCGCCCCACACACGGCGCATCAATCGCCAGCA
The DNA here is from genome assembly GCA_903865895.1 of uncultured Rhodospirillales bacterium. Classification (GTDB taxonomy): domain Bacteria; phylum Pseudomonadota; class Alphaproteobacteria; order Acetobacterales; family Acetobacteraceae; genus CAIYPH01. The sequence continues at coordinate 2,473 of CAIPLM010000107.1, forward strand.
AATGACACATCGGCCGCAACACCCGCTGCGCCTGCGGACATGCCGCAATGATCGCCGACACCTCGGTCCGGTTGAGATGATGCCCGATCATGGCCGCGGCCATCCGCACATCCTCACCGAGCCGCGCCACCCAGCCGAACTCCATCGGCAACCGCAGCCGCGGCGCCAAGCGCGCCTTGCGCACCTCCCCAGCCCGCGAGGCCCGCACCCGAAACACCTCCCCCGCCGCCGCCCGCGCCAGCACACGCAGAAACCGCTGCGTCGCCCTGTTCAAGTAGTGGTGCATCTCCACGGCAAATCGTTGGTGCTTATGCCCCGTCAGCCGCCACCCCATCAGCCGCAGCAGCTTCGCCATGAACCACAGCACCGCCGCCGCCAAATCGGCGGGGAGGCCCGGCGAAGTGCCGGAAGGCGCGGAGGTGGTTAAAACGACGGTCATGCCCAATTTAATAACTGATCGACCGCAGCGCCGTCAAGGAAAAATATCAATATTCCGATAAATTTCCTCATCCCCGACGCCCGACGCCCGGCGCCCGAGACCTCGGCTCCTCTCCCGGCGTGCAGTCGCCGGTCTAGCTGTACGTCACCGCCGTGCCGCCATGCCCATCGGGCGCGAGGTGGAAGTGGCTTTGGCTGAAATCCCCCACCATGGAGATCCTGGTGGCGTGGCCCTGCCCGTCGGAGAGCGTCATCACGCCGCGCGTGGCGGTGCCGGCATAGGCCAGCACGGCACTGGCAGGCACGAGATCCGTCACTTCAATCCGGTCATCGCCGCCGAAGTTCAGGATCCTGTCCCCGTTCAGCCCGGCCGCGGTATCGCGAAACACGTCGCCTTGGGCGGCGTAGCCCACCAGGATATCGGCCCCATCGCCGCCGCTGATCACCTGCCCGCGCGCATCGGCGATGATCGTGTCCGCGCCGGAGCTGCCGAGCGCGGTGACGAACGCCATGCGGCTCAGCACCAAATGCGTCGGGGCATCGAGCCGCACCGTCACATTGCTGGTGCCCGCCCGCAGCGTTGCATTGCCGCCGGTGGTGATTTCGAGCGTGGTATTGCCGCCGCCGATCACGAGGGCGCCGGCATTGGCGGCGGTGGCGAGCACGCGATCGGTGCCACCCCCGGCGCTCACCGCCTGCGTCGGCGCGCCGACGGTGATCGTGTCATTGCCGCTGCTGCCGAAGATTTGCAGCCGGGGAATGCTGTTGGCCGTGAACACCCAGTCCGGCTGGACCACTCCCGCGGCCGCGGAGGCGAGCACCACCGAGGCGAGTCCCTTGATGTTGTTGCCCATCCGCGCCGCGCCGCCGCCGGTCACCATGAGGGCACTGCCGCCCCCACCGCCATCAATCTGGGCGCCGATGGTCTGGCCGGTCACATAGATCCGGTTCATCCCACCGCCGCCATGCACCACTTCGCCGGTGCCCCCGACATAGACCACGTCATAGCCGCTGCTGAGCGTGATGGAAGCATGGTTCGCGGCGCCCACGATGGTGATGCCCTGGCCCAGCGGATTGCCAGGGGCGGATATGCCAGGGCTGACGGTGAGCCCGGCGTCCATGCCCGGTCGCAGATAGATGCTCTGCCGGGTGGTGCCGACGGGCGTGCCACCCGGCGGCGCAAAAGCGGGCTGCCCCTCTTGCGCCGTGATCGCCTGGATATTGGCGAGGCTCTGGGGCGCGCGCAGGTCGAATATGCCTGCTCCGCTCAGTTGCAGCGTATTGGTGCCGCCGCCGCCGTCGATAATGTCGCGCCCGTAGAGCGCGCCGCCAGTGGCGATGAACAGGTCATTGCCCGGCCCGCCGGTGATGGTGGTGGGTGTGCGGGTCAGCGCATAGGCGAGCACGCCGATCACCGTCAGCGTCTGGGTGCTGTCCGGCCCGGCATAGCCGCTCGCGTTGCTGCCGGCGGAGGTCAGCACGACCGTCTCCTGCAGCGTGCCGCCCTGGGCGGTATCCAGTGTCAGCGATGGCGCCGTATCGGCCTGCCCGCCGGCGAGGCCCGAGAAGCCGCCGAAACCGGACGCGCTGAACGCCGCGGCGCCGCTGAGCGCGAAGCTGCCGCCGAGCATGTCGGCGAGGCCGGCCGCGCTGTTGGTGACCGACAGGCCGATCGTCAGCGGGCCCGAGCCTTCCGCGATCGTGCCGAGGTTGAGCGTCGCCTGGTTGCCTTTCCAGCTCAGCACCCCAGGGCCGGACGTCTTCGCCAGCGCGGCCGTGGCGTAGTTATCGACCGTGCCGCTCAACGCCACGGTCGCGCTCGGCAGCACGGCATCGGCGAGCTCACCGTCATGGCTGGCGAATTGCAGCGTCTCGCTGCTGCTGAACAGGCCGGCATCGGCGGTGCTCATGGTATAAGCCAGCGCCGTCGCCGCACCGGCAGCCAGTGCGCCCGGCGTCACGGTCTCGGCGAAGCGCGGGTCCCCGATTGCGCCGGGCGTGGTGAGCAGCACGTCGGTCAGCGCGCCACTGGCGATGTTGCTCAGGCCGAGCGGAAGTGCCGCAAGCGTGTCGCCGACATGCACGATCCCGAAATCGATCGTGCCGGCGCCAAGCTGCGCGGCCGCCGGGGCATAGACATGGCCGTTGAGCGTGATTGTCGCGGCCGCCAGCGTGGTGTCGGCGAGGCCAGAAGTGCCGACGCCGCTGGAGGCGAGGCCGATGCCGATCTGCGCGCCGTCCAGATTCCCCGCCGTGGTGGTGGACATCGCCAGCGTGGCGGTATCGCTCGCCCCGGAAGCCACGCTGCCGCTGCCGCCCGATTGCACGGTGAAGCCTGCATCCGGCGCGCCGAGCGCATAGCCCAGGCCCTCCTGGAAGGCGTCGGCAGTACCGCCATTGGTGATTGCCAGATCGGTCGTCGGCGCCGCGTCACCCACGCGGGCGGCGCCGAAGCTCAACGTATCCGCCAACACGGGCGTCGCCAGGCGATAAACCCCGCCGCTGAGGGCGATGGTTGTGCCGGCCAGCGCAGTGGTCCCGAGCGAGTCGATGCCGGTACCGTCCGAGGTCAGGGTGAGCCCGGCTGTACCGCTCTTGCCGCCGCTGGTCGCGGTGTCGAGCGTCACCACCAGGCCGGCCCCATCGGCGGCGCCGGCGAGGAGGTCCGCCACGCTGCCGCTGGCGGAGAAGCCAGGGGAGGCGGTGGCGATCCAGGCAATGAGTGATTCGGAATAGCCATCGGCCGTGGCCGCATTGCCGATCGGCACCGCGAGGCTGACGACGTCGCCCACATGGTGGTTGCCGAAATCGAGATCCGCCAGCGGCCCCGCCGCGGCGAGCCGGTAGACGGCGCCCGAGAGGTCGATCGTCTGCGCGCCGAGCGGCGTGATGCCATTGCCATCGAGCCCGGCGCCATCGGAGGCGAGGGTGAGGATGGCAGTGCCAGCCAAATTGCCGGCGGCCGAGGTGTCGAGGCCGATGGCGAGGCTAGCAGCATCGCTGGCGCCGGCGGCGAGGCCAGTGATGCTGCCGGAGACGGTGAAGCCGGGTGACGCACCGGCAAACCCGGCATGGAGATTCTCATAGTCGCCCGCCCCATTGGCCAGGCTCAGCGTGATGCTGGCGGCGTCGCCGGCATGGCGATCGCCGAAATTCACTGGGTTGGGCGCGGCCGCGCCGGGCCGAGCGAGGCCATAGGCGACGATATCGCTACCCGTGGCGCCATCGGGCCGGATGACGAGCCCGGCAATCTGGCCGACCGAGGGCACCGCATAGGTCAGCGGGGCACCGCCGCTGCGCGTCACCGTCAGCGTGCCACCGCTGATCGAGGCGCCGGTCGCCGTGATCCCGGCAAGGTCGATGGTGTCGCCAGGCGAGAAATGCGCGAAGCTGCCGCTGTTCCCGGTCGGGTTGTCGAGGATGAGGGTAGCACCAGCGCCATTAAAGGTGATGGTCCGCGCATTGCCGCCAGTCAGGGCCGGCAGTTCCATCGCCGAGTCGGCATCGATGAGGAAGCTACCGTTCCCGTAGAAGATCCCGCTCATCATCAGGGTGCCGCCATTGGCCTCAACGGTTCCCAAGTTGAACCCAAATCCGGAGACTGTCCCGAAGCCAAACAGCTTGCCCCCGGCATCGACGACGAAATCACCATTTGCGGTCGTGCTGCCATCGATAGACCCACCGGCAAGATCGGCTTCGCCGGAGATCTGGAAGACGTTGGGACCGACAGGATTGCTGCCTTGGATCAGCCAATGTGCACCGCTGTCGACCTGGTAGGGGAAGCCGATAAAATTGGCACCGAGGCCCGCAATCGTACCGACCGAGCCCGACCCGCCGAGATGCAGCGGTTGACCACCTGATGCCACGACTTGGCCGCCGAACACCGCGCCGGGCAGCAACACGATGGTGCCGGCCCCGGAGACAGCGGTACCACCGGTGCCAATAATTGTCCCGCCAGTTACCAATTTATCCGGCCTCTGGACGCCGATGACGCCAGAAATTAGGCCGTAATTGGCCACGAGGCCGGGGTGCCCCTGCTCAAAGATACCGAAGGCACCGCCGGATATCGTGCCGGTGGCGGTGTTTGTGATCGCCGCCGAATAGCTGGAATTGACGACGGCTGCGGTTGCGCCGGTGGTTTTGATCAAGCCAGCATTACGCAGCGACCCGCCGCTGCTATAGAGAATGACGCCATATCGGCCGCCAATGATCGTGCCTCCTGCGCCGTTATAGGCCGCCGTTGCGATATCCCGGAGGCCATCGGCGCCGGATCCGCCGGTGCCCGAGATCACGCCGTAGTTCACCATCGTGGTGTCGCTCTTCAGCACCACGCCGGCGCCCGAAGTGCCGGTGGCGGCGACGGTGCCGAAGTTTGTCAGGAACTTGGGGTCATAAATCCCGAGCCCGCCGCCGGTGATAAGCCCGATGGTGCTGCCCGAGACGCCATTGGTGATCGTGCCGCCGCCTCGGAGTCCGACGCTTGTGCCGCCGTAACCGACGATGCTGCCGAAATTGGTGACGGTCGAGAGCGGGCCGGCTGCCACGCCGACATTCCCGCCACGGATGACCGCGCTGGCCACGCCGTTCACCAAGTTCATGTTGCTGCCGATGATTCCGAAATTCCCGGCGCGGATCGTCCCGAAATTGGTGATGGTCGGCATGAGCCCACCGGTCACCGGATGGACGCCGTAGTTGCTGCCAGAGATCAGTGCGGAGGTGACGGCAGAACTCCCGTTCACGACGGCGATGGGGCTCTCCACGGCCGCGCCTGAGCCGTTGGAGATCAGGGTGCCGAAATTGATGACAGTGCCGGAGGTGGTGATGCCGCTCTGGGTACCCTCGATCCGCGCCGCCGTGTTGCTTGGACTGCCGTTTACGGCGCCACCAGCGGCCGCCGTGATAGCGCCATGGATGGTTCCGTCGTTGGTTACCCCGGTGGCCCCAATATTGCCGAAAATCTGTCCATCCGCACCATTTGTGACGCTGGCGGAGCCCGTAATGGCGGTATAGCCCAAAGAGGCCACCGTTCCGTCATTGACGACGGTCCCCACCGCACCCGGCGCGGTTGATATCTGGATCGGCAAGCCGGCCTGGATCACGCCCGTGCTGGTGTTGGTGATCGAGGCACTCGAATCGACCCGGATACCCGTGCCGTACTTGCTGATCGACAGGGTGCCCTGGTTGGTGATCGTGATGGCGCTGGCGGAATTGCCATTGGCGTAGATACCGAAGCTATCACCGACCGTATCCAGCACGCCCGAAGCAGTTATGAAGTCTGACCCGCCGTAGTAGACGCCGTAACTACGCGTGCCCGCGGACGTAGAGATTCGCTTCCCGACGTTCACTCTCACTCCATTGGCGGTTCCGTGAGGGTCAGCAAGTCTTTCACCCAGGCCACTGAAAAAAAGCGTCGTCGTCATGAAGCCCTCCAAGGAGCGCGATCGGGCAAGGTAGCCCGCGTGTCCATTCTTGTGGGAGATCGAACGCCGATGCAATTCTCAATTGATGGTGATAGGGAATCTTCTTTCCCCCGTCATGGCTCTGGCCGATGCCATTGCTCTGCTCACCGATAGTGCCGTGGTTCGTGACACCGCGATGGATGCCGACGCGCCCACCGTCGATCAGCGCGGTTGTATCGTTTGACGAGCCGTTCGGCAGGACGCTTGCGTGGGGATGAACGGTTCCTTTGATCGTCCCGCAATTCGTCGTCCACCGCCGTTTGGGGTGGCGACACTGAGAAGGCAATAGATTTCCGCGCCGGAAGTATTGAAGGCGCCGACATTGCCTCCGCCGTGGCGATTGCGTTCGCGTTGCCGCCCTGCATAACTCCTGTGCTGGTGTCCCTGAGGTCGGCGCTGTAGGCGATCTGGTTTGCGGTCATCACGGGGAATCCACCTCCGCTTATGCTGCCGGAACGCAGCCCCCTTATCGCCCGCCCAACGCTGTGGCAGTCTCGCCGCACCAATCAAAGGGGAAACCAATATGGACGTGGCGGCAGCGCGGATACCGAGCGGAGTGCGCGAGAGCGTGAGCGCGGCGGAATGGCAGGCGCGGGTGGATCTGGCGGCCTGCTACCGCCTGGTCAACCTCTACGGCTGGGACGAGATGATCGCCAACCACATCTCGGTGCGGGTGCCGGGCGAGGACGGCACCTTCCTGCTCAACCCCTACGGCTACCTCTACGACCAGATGAACGCCTCCTGCTTCGTCAAGGTCGATGAATCCGGCAAGGCCCTGCTCGACCCCACCGGCCTCGGCGCCAACAAGGCCGGCTTCGTCATCCACAGCGCGGTGCACATGGCCCGCCATGACGTCGATTGCGTCATCCACACCCATTCCTTGGCCGGCATGGCGGTCTCGGCGATGGAATGCGGCCTGCTGCCGATCGCGCAATCCTCGATGCGCTTCGCCGACATCGCCTATCACGAGTTCGAAGGCCCGGCGCTGAACATGGATGAGCGCGAGCGCCTGGTCGCCGATCTCGGCAATCGCGAGGTGATGATCCTGCGCAACCACGGCCTGCTCGTCACCGGCACCAGCATCGCCGAGGCGTTCAACAACCTCTTCCGCCTCGAGCGCGCCTGCGAACTTCAGGTGATGACGCTCTCCTGCAACACCCCCCTTCGCATGCCCTCGCGCGAGGCGGTGGTGCAGACCAACAAAATCTTCGCCCCCACCGGCCAGCGCCGCCGCGGCGTGCTGGAATGGCCGGCGCTGATGAAGCGCCTGGACGCGATCGACCCGTCCTACCGGGACTGAGGGGGCGCCTCAGCCCGGCTCTCAGCCCGGCTTGAACAACCGTTCGAGCCGGGCGAGCGCTTCCAGCAGGATCTCATCCCGCTTGCAAAAGGCGAAGCGGGCGAAATGGCTCGGCGCCGGGCCGTCATAAAAGGCGGTCACCGGAATCGCCGTCACCTTGGCCTCCTCGGTGATGTAGCGGCAGAACGCCGCGTCGTCGCCGTTGAAGCCGAGCGGGCGGAAATCCGTGGTGATGAAATACGTGCCCTGCGAGGGCAGCACCTCGAACCCGATCCGCGCGAGCCCGGCTGCCAGCAGGTCCCGCTTGGCCTGCAGCCCGCCGGCGAGCCCCGCGAAGTAGCTGTCATCCTTCAGCAACCCCACCGCCGCGGCCCGCTGCAAATTGGGCGGCGTGGTGAAGGTGAGGTTCTGGTGCGCCTTGATGGCGACGCCCGCCAGCGCCTTGGGCGCCGAAATATAGCCGACCTTCCAGCCCGTCGCCGAGAAGGTCTTGCCGGCCGAGCCGATGCGCAGGCAGCGCTCGCGCATGCCCGGCAGCGTCATCAGCGGGATGTGCTCCAGCCCGTCGAACACCAAATGCTCATAGACCTCGTCGCACACCGCATAGGCGTCGTGCTTCTGCACCAGCCCGGCGATGAACTCCAACTCGCTGCGGGTGAACACCTTGGAGGCCGGGTTCATCGGCGTATTGAGCAGGATGGCCTTGGTCTTGGGCCCGAAGGCGGCGGCGAGTTCGGCGCGCGGCAACTCCCATTTCGGCGGCTCCAGCCGTACCAGCTTGGGCGTGGCGCCCAGCAGGCGCAC
>CAIPLM010000108.1 GCA_903865895.1 uncultured Rhodospirillales bacterium
AGCCCTCTCCCCCCATCGGGGGGAGAGGGTTGGGTGAGGGGGGAAGCCACGCTCTTGAAAGCAAAGCCGCCATTCCCCCCACCCAGCCCATACATCGGCCCCCCCAATCGCAAACCACCCCCACCAGCCCGAACCCATGCATCCGCCGCACCCGCCGCGGCCAAATCACCCGCCGCACCAGCGCAAGCCGCCCGGCATCCGCCGCCACCCGCGCCACCTCCATCGCCTTCCCGGCCGCCCGCGGGTCCGCCCAGAACGCGGGATCAGCCAGCAGCGCCGCATAGCGCTCCGCCTTCACCAACTCCCGCTCCAGCCGCGCCCGGTGCCGATGCCCCACCCGCATCCCCGCCAACCGCCCCCACAATCCCGCCACCCGCCCCGACAGGGCGGATTCCACCATCAGGACCAGGCGCAGCACGAGGCAGCGCAAAATCTCCTGAAGGGTGGAAGGGACGGGCGGCATCGGGCGGGCTCCTGAGGTTCGAGTGGGCTCGAACAAATACAGAACTGACGGCCCGATGTCAATCCCTCCCAGGTAAATTTTCTGCGAAACTTCGTTAGCCGTCTCGCCGCCCGATGACATGGGGCAGCGCATAGACGACGGGCTCCACCGGCGTGCCGTCATTCAGAAACGCGTGCCGTTCGAAGCTCGGCAGATCGGCGGCAAGGATACTGTCGTGCCGGGCCTCGGATGTGAAAATCTGCTTGGATGTCGCGGGCGGGATATCGAACCAATCGGGCTCGTCGAACGTGCCGGCATAAATGCCGCACGAACCGGCAAACCGTTCGAAGGTCAAATACAGCTTCGTCCCGCAGGTCCTGCAGAAATGGACATGGACCATCTTCCCACTGCCAGCGGAGCGGACACTGTAAACGGCAGGCTCCCCCGCGGTCACCCGCAGATCCTCGCATTTGAAAATCGGCTCAACCATGTAGGCGCTGCCAGTCGCACGCTGACAAAACGTGCAGTGGCAAATCGTCACCCGGTCGGGCGCCGCCAGTGTCTCATAGCGCACCGATCCGCAAAGGCAGCCACCGGCATGGATCGTCGTCATTGCGTGTCTCCTAGCTGCGTGTAGAAGTCATTGATGATGCAGGATATCGAGCCAGCCATCTCGAGAGTGTGGAGCGAGAGAACGTTATGTGCCCTCCGCCGCCCGCGTCCACCCCTCAAACATGCTGCCCCCCATTAATATGCAACTCCGCCCCATTCACGTAACTCGCCTGCTCACTGCACAAATAGAAGATCGCATCCGCCACCTCGCCCGGCCGCCCGAGCCGGCGCATCGGCACCTCGCGGTCGGCGAATTCCCGCGTGCCTGGGGAGAGGATGGCAGTATCGATCTCCCCCGGCGAAATCGCGTTCACGCGGATGCCCAGCGGCGCGAATTCATTGGCCATTTCCCGCGTCAACGCCGCCAGCGCCGCCTTGGAGCAGGCATAGGCGCTGCCCGCATAGGGATGCACCCGCGAACCCGCGATCGAGGTCACGTTCACGATCGCCCCGCCCCCGGTCAGCACGTCGCTCAGCCCCCGCGCCAGCAGCGCGACGGAGAAGATGTTGACGTTGAACACCCCGAGCCAGGTCGCGAAATCGCTCCCGAGCACCCCCAGCCGCGCCCCGCCCGGCCCCTTCGGCGAAATGCCCGCATTATTCACCAGCGCGTCGAGCTTCCCCTCCGGCAGCCGGCTGCGCAGCTCGGCGATGCCCCGGTCAATCCCGGCCATGTCGCCAATATCGAGCTGCACATGATCCTCAGGGCCGCCAAGCCAGGGGCATTTCGGCGAAAACGCCTGACGCGACACGGTGATCACGCGCCAACCCGCATCGGCGAAGCGCTTCCCGGTGGCATGGCCAATGCCGCGGCTGGCCCCGGTGAGCAGCAGGATCTTCTGGCGGCCGGTCATCCGAACTCTCTCCTAGTGGCCCGTTCCTGAACCGGGCCGAACCCTAGCCGCGCCGCCGCGCCCGCCGCAAGACCGGCCCCCTCAACGCGCCATCGCCGCCTACCGCGACGTCCGGAGCAGCAGCAGCGGAACCAGGCCCAGCGCGGTGATCGCCGCCATCACCCACCAGGCGAGCCGGAATGCCGCCATATACCCCGCCTCCACGCCGGGCGAACCGACGATGGCGACGAAGATCGCGACGCCCACGGCGAAGCCGATCTGGCGCACCATGTTGATCACGCCTGACCCTGTCGCAAAGGATGACGGCGGCAGCGCCGACGTGCCGAGCCCCATCAGCGTTGGCAGCACGAGCCCGACGCCGATGCCCGAAGGGATGGTGCAGAGAATGGCGAAGCCGAGGTCGGCCTGCGGTCCGGCCAGCACCGTCCACACCACCACCCCCGCCGCGAACACCGCCAGCCCCCCCGCCACCACCGCCTCGGCGCCGAACCGGCGGATCAGCCGCCCCGACAGCAACAACGAGGTCACCGGAACCATGAACGGCCCGGGCGCGATGGCGAGACCGATCTTCATGGCCGGCCAATGCCACACCCCCTCCTCCCACAGCACCAGCGAGAGCAGAAATCCGCCGAACGCGGTCGAGAACGGCGCGATCGTCAAGGTCGCCCGCGTGAAATCCATGATCCGGAACAGGGCGGGATCGACGAACGGATTATCCGACCGCAGGCAGTGCGCAACGAAGAATGCCAGCATCCCCGCCGCCGCCGCGAAGCTCAACAGCACCGCCGGGGCATGCCACCCCCAGTCATTCAGCTTCACGATGCCGAAGGTCAGCGACGCGATGCCGCCGGTGATCAACAGGGCGGCCCAGAGATTCGGCGCCCGGACGACATGGCCGGGCACCTTGGGCAGCTTGATCCAGCCCACCGCCAATGCCAGCAGGCCGATCGGCAGGTTGACGAGGAAAATCAACCGCCAATTCGCCGTGACCAGCAATCCGCCGACCAGCGGGCCCAGCGCGGCGGCGAACCCGCCGACCGCCGCCCAGGTCCGCACGCCGCCGCCGCGGCGCTCGGCGGGGAAGGTCGCCAGGATCAGGCCCAGCGACGTCGGCGTCAGCAACGCCGCCCCGGCCGCCTGCACCAGGCGGTACGCGACCAGCGCTTCCACGCTGCCCGCAAGCGCGCAGGCCGCCGACGCCGCGGTGAACAGCGCAACCCCGGCCAGAAAACTCAGGTTGCGCGGGAAGCGTTCCGCGAGCCTGCCGCAAAAGATCAGCAACGCCGCGTAGACGATGGCATAGCCATTCAAAATCCAGGAGAGATCGCCCAGATTGGAAGTAGCGAATTCCCCGCCGATGCTCGGCAAAGCCACGTTGACGATGAACAGATCGAGATTTGCCAGCACGATGCCGGCGCAGACGATGGCCAGCACCAGGCCCGGGCGGGCGGTCGCGCTCATGCCATTATTTCCGGCCGGAGGTATCGGCTGGCCGGTTGCTCAACCCGCGCCAACTCCGGACGCGCGGCCAGCGCGTTCAACCGGCCTTCATCGCGCGCCACCAGGATCAGGTCATGCCCGCGCCGGGCCAGCCGGTCGGCGTAGACGGCCCCGATGCCGGCGGAGGCGCCGGTGATGAGCGCGGTGTTGGCAGGTGACATTGTCGGGCTCCATTGGCTGGGGCGGCGCCGAATTGATGACGATCGCCATGAATGATATAATTGGTGACGACCGCCATTAAAAATGTCAAGCGCCCTCGGCGAACGGCAGAAAGGAACCGGTGATGCGCGTTACACGGGAGAAGGCGGCCGAAAACCGGCAAGCCATTCTGATCGCCGCCGCAAGGCTGTTCCGCGAGCGCGGGCTCTCGGGCGTCGGCGTCGATGCCCTGACCGAAGCGGCCGGGCTGACCCATGGCAGCCTCTACAGCCAGTTCGGCAGCAAGGAACGCCTCGCCGCCGAGGCGTTCGATCATGCCTTGCGCACCAGTGCCGTGCGCATGGGAGACGCCGTGACGCTGGAGGACTACATCGCCCGCTACCTCTCCACCGATCATCGGGAGCGGCGCGGCGATGGCTGCGTGATGGCGGCGCTGGCGTGCGAAATCCCCCTCCATCCCGGCCCGATCCGCCACAGCTTCACCGGCGCCGTCCGGGCGGTCATGAAGCGGATCGCCGGCTTGCTGCCGGGCCGCCGCGCGTCCGAAGACGATGCCCTCGCCGTCGTCGCAACCATGGTCGGCGCACTTGTCCTGGCCCGCGCGGTCGATGATCCGGAGTTGTCGGATCGGATCCTGGCCGCCGCACGCACGCGCCTCGCGCACTAGCCTGCTGACATACAAGCCGGGGGGCTTCAGCGCCCGCGCCAGCTATGCCACAACGGCAATCAAGCGGCCGCGACCCATGCGCGGCGAAGGGAGCACCATGAGCGGCACCGAAGCCACCTTGTATGACGTGATCGGCGGCGCCGCCTGGATCACCCTCAACCGCCCCGCCGCGCGCAACGCCCTCTCGCCCACCCTGGTCGCCGAGTTCGACGCCCATCTCACCGCGGCCAACGCCGATCCCGCGGTGCGCTGCATCGTCGTCACCGGGGCCGACCCCGCCTTCTGCGCCGGCGCGGACCTCAAGTCCCCGCGCGGCACATCGCCGCTCAGCGCCATGCGGGAGGTCAGCTTCCCCGACGTGCTGCAGCACATCATGGACAGCGACAAACCCGTCATCGCCGCCGTCAACGGCGCGGCCTATGCCGGCGGCCTCGGCATCGTCGGCGCCGCCGATATCGTCATCACCGCCGAGGACGCGCCCTTCTCCTTCTCCGAAGTGCGCATCGGGCTCATCCCCGCCGTCATCGCCGTCACCTGCCTGCCCAAGCTCGGCCCGCACCACGCCATGCGCCTATTCCTCACCGGCGAGCGCTTCGATGGGCGCCGCGCCGTCGAACTCGGCCTCGCCCATCGCGCCGTCCCCAAGGCCGATCTCCGCGCCGCCGTGGCCGCCGAAGTCGCCACCATCGCGCTCGGCGGCCCGCTGGCGGTGGTGGCGGCCAAGAAGCTGATCCGCCAGGTGCCGGCGCTCGCCCGCGAGGAAGCCTTCGCGACCATGCAGGCCCTGAGCTCCTCCATGTTCATCGCCCCCGAGGGGCAGGAGGGCATGGCCGCCTTCCGCGAAAAGCGCGCGCCCGCCTGGGTGAAGAAGGACCCTGCGCCATGAGCGAATTCGCCGAATTCCGTGCCGAAGTCGCCGCCTGGTTCCGCGACAACCGCCCGCCGGAACCCGATTTCCTCCTGCCGGAATCCTTCATGGAAGTCGGCACCGAACAGCAATTTGAGTACCTCCGCGCCTGGCAGCGCAAAATCTGGGAGGCCGGCTATCTCGGGATGGCCTGGCCAAAAGAATACGGCGGCGGCGGCCAACCCCAGGCAATGCAGGACATCGTCAACGCCGAAATGGCGCGGCAGAAAGTCCCCTTCGTGCCCAACACCATCGGCCTCAACTGGGCCGGCCCGCTCATCCTCGCCATCGGCACCCCAGCCGAAAAACAGCGCTACATCAAGAACATCCTCTCCGCCGAGGATATCTGGTGCCAAGGCTTCTCCGAGCCCGACAACGGCTCCGACCTCGCCGCCACCACCACCCGCGCCACGCGGGACGGCGATGCCTACATCCTCAACGGCGCCAAAATCTGGACCAGCCTCGGCTCCTACGCCAAATACATGATCCTGCTCGCCCGCACCGAGCCCGGCTCCAAACGCTACGCCGGGCTCTCCTACTTCCTGGTGCCCATGCACACGCCGGGCATCGAAACCCAGCCCATCCGCAAACTCACCGGCGAATACGGCTTCACCCAGACCTTCTTCCGCGACGCCCGCATCCCCGACGACTGCCTCATGGGCAAGGAGGGCGAAGGCTGGAAAATCGCCATGATGACCCTCACCTTCGAGCGCGGCGCCTCCGGCGGCCAGGCCGGCGGCATCGCCCGCCAGGCGCTCAACGTGCACGACACCGTCGATCTCGCCCGCCTCGCCCGCCGCGACGGCCGCCCCGCCATCCAAGACCCGCTGATGCGCGACCAACTCGTCCGCTTCCTCATCGAAGACCAGGGCGACCGCCTCACCGCCGCCCGCGGCGCTATCCCCGGCCTCACCTCAGAACGCCCCCACGCCATCCCCCTCTCGCAAAAACTCCGCACCTCCGAACACCGCCGCCGCCTCCTGCAATTCGCCCTCGGCCTGCAAGGCGCCAACGCCGCCCGCTGGATGGGCGACGCCAACGCCCGCGAGGGCGGTAAATGGCAACGCGCCTACTTCAACAGCTTCTCCAGCACCATCGGCGGCGGAACCACCCAAATCCAATCCAACATCGTCGCCGAGCGCGTGCTCGGCCTGCCGAAGGACTGAGCCGAATGCCCGGCATCGTGCGGTTCGCAGGAAGCAAGGCCAGGGGCGCTTCCCCTGGACCCCGCAGGGGGTTGATCCCCCACACCCGCATCCGTTTAAGAGGACGCTCCCTGAGAGAGGGGGCCTACTCCGAGGTTGCTACCAGTGAGTCGGCCCCCTCTCTCAGGGAGCGTCATTCCTTCAAATGCATGAGGTCCAGGGGCTCGGCCCCTGGCAGGGGTCGAGGGGGCAGCGCCCCCCGCCTTACTTCCTATGGAGCCGCCTCATGCTGAGCAACCGGATCAGTTTCTCCGGCGAGCAGGGCATGCTCTTGGAGACGGCGGTGGGTTTTTGCCGGGAGAGGTCGCCGGTATCGGCGGTGCGGGCGTTGATGGGCGGCGCGGATGGGTTTGATCCGGCGGTATGGGCTGAGATGGCGGCGTTGGGCTGGTGCGGGATTGCGATCCCGGAGCGGTTTGGCGGCAGCGGGTTGGGGCTGGCGGAGGTGGCCACGGTGGTGGAGCCGATGGGCCGGCATTTGATGGCGACGCCGTTCGTGTCGGGCCAGATCGCGGTGCAGGCGCTGCTGGCGGGCGGGCATATGGCGCTGCTGCCGCGGATTGCGCAGGGGGCGATTGCGACGACGGCGGTGTTCGAGCGGGACGGGGATTGGGACCTCGCGGCGATCGAGGCGACGGCAACACGCCATGGCGATCACCTGCGTCTGGAGGGGGTGAAGACCCTGGTGGAGCATGGGGGCGTGGCGGAGATCGTGCTGGCCTCGGTGCGGCTGGATGGCGCGCCGGCGCTGGCGGTGCTGGAAGGGCCGTTCGCGGGGCGGATGCGCGCGGAAGCCGTGATCGACGAAACCCGCCGCAGCTTCAGCCTCGATCTCACCGGGCTCGAAATCCCCACCGCGTCGCTGATCACCGATCCAGCTGCCTTCATCGCGCTGCGCGATGCAGCCCTCTTGCTCTCCGTGGCCGAGGCGGCCGGCGGCATCGCGGGCGTGCTGGACGTGACGGTGGATTACCTCAACAACCGCACCGCCTTCGGCCGCAAAATCGGCAGCTACCAGTCCCTCAAGCATGCCTGCGCGGACATTCTGGTCGGGCTGGAGCGCAGCCGTTCTCACCTCTATCACGCGGCCACCCTATGCGGCGCCAACGAGGATGCTGAAGTGGCGCTGCGCATGGCCAAGGCCGAGGCGTCCGACGTGTTCGCCAACGCCGGAGACCGCGCCGTGCAATTCCACGGCGGCTTCGGCTTCACCTGGGATTGCGACGCCCAACTCTACCTCCGCCGCGCCCTCTGGCTGCAATACAGCTTCGGCGACGCCGCGCATCACCGGCGCAAACTGGCCGATCTGCTGCTGGGGGATTGAACCCGGCGGCGGTATGGCCGACCATCCCGTTGCAACAAGAAACGGCAACGAGGAGACGTAAAATGGCAGGCATTCTGGCGGGCAAAGCGGCCCTGGTGACGGGCGGTGCCTCGGGCATCGGGCAGGCGACGGCGCTGATCATGGCGCGCGAGGGCGCCCGCGTCGCGGTGGCCGACCGCACCGAGGACAGCGCGGCCGCGACGGTCGCGATGATCAACAACGCCGGCGGCCAGGCGATCGCCATCGGTGGTGACGTCGCCAATGAGGCCGATGTCGCGGCGATGGTGGCCCGCACGGTCGCCGCCTTCGGGCGCATCGATTGCGGCTTCAACAATGCCGGCATCGGCAGCCGCCCCGGCGATGTCCGCACGCGCACGCATGAGATGAGCCAGGAGAAATTCGACAACATGCTCGCGATCAACCTGCGCGGCGTGTTCCTCTGCATGAAGCACGAAATCATCGCCATGCTGCAATCCGGCGGCGGCGCCATCGTCAACACCGCCTCGGTCGCCGGCCTCATCGGCCTGCCGACCTCCGCCCACTACGTCGCGTCCAAGCACGGCGTGGTCGGCCTCACCAAGACGGCGGCGATGGAGTATGCGCAGGACAATATCCGCGTGAACTGCGTCAACCCCGGCTACATAAAAACCCCGATGACCGACCCGTTCATGGCCGAGCGCTTTGACGCGCTGATGACCAAGGTGCCGATGCACCGCCTCGGCACCGCCGACGAAATCGCCGAGGCCGTCGTGTGGATGCTCTCCGACAAGGCGTCCTTCATGACCGGCGCCTCCCACGTCATCGACGGGGGATACTACGCGGCCTGATTACCGCGCGGGCAGTTCCACTGCCCGCGCCTGAGCTTCCAGCGCGAGACGGCAAACCGTGATGACGTGCGATTGCGGCATCGCGGTTTCCGTCCGGTCCCGCACATCGGCAGCAAAGGCGCGGAAATAGGTCAACGGACGGCCTTCGCAGGCGATGTGCCGCGTGCCCTTGCCGTCGGACATGAAGAGGTGGTCGGTGCCCTTCCGCCCCTCGATGTCCAGATATTTGCGCAGCTCGATGGTCCCCTCGGTGCCCAGAATGGTCAGCCGCCCATCGCCCCAGGTCGGCAACCCGTCCGGGGTGAACCAGTCGACGCGGATATACCCGCTGGCCCGCTCGCTTTTCAGCACCACCTCGCCAAAATCCTCAAACCCGCCGCCAACCGCGTATTTGCCGACCGAGGCATAGGCCACTTCCGGCGCCTCGCTGCCGGTGAACACGATGAACTGGTCGATCTGGTGGCTCGCGATATCCACGAGAATGCCACCATAGGTGCTGGCATCCCAGAACCAACCCGGCCGCAACTTCCGGTTCAGCCGGTGCGGCCCAAGCCCCACCGTCTGGATCACGTTCCCGATCGCCCCCTGGCGCACCAGGTCTAGCGCCACCTCGGTCGACGGCGTCTGGAAGCGCTCGGAGAAACACACCGAGAAAATCCGCCCGGTCTCGGCGATGGCCCGCTCAACGTCGGCGAGCTGGGCGAAATCGGTGATGCCGGGCTTGTCCACCAGCACATCCTTGCCCCGCCGCATCGCCGCAATCGCCAGCGGCGCCCGCTCGGAGGGGATGGCAGCGGTGACGATCACCTGGATCGAGGGATCATCCAGCAGGCGCTCCTTCTCGGCGACCGCCGTGAGGTGCGGGAAGCGCTTCTGGAACCCCTCCAGCACACCAAGATCGGTCGTCACCGGCCAATAGCCGGCGCATTCCATGCCGGCCTCGATGAGGTAGGCGGTGAGTTCGTAGACGTGGCGATGATCGAGCCCGATGACGGCGAAGCGCGTGGCCATGTCTACCTCCTTAAGCCGTGATGTGGGTCAGCCCGCCCATGTAGCGGCCCAGCACCTGCGGGATCAGGATCGAGCCATCCGCCTGCTGGTAGTTCTCCATTACTGCGATCAGCGCGCGCCCGACGGCGATGCCGGAGCCGTTCATGGTGTGCACGTGGCTCACCGTCTTGCCATCCGCCGCCCGGAAACGCGCGTTCATGCGGCGAGCCTGGAAGGCGCGCATGTTGGAGCAGGAGGAGATCTCGCGATACATCCCCTGACCGGGCAGCCACACTTCGAGATCGAAGGTCCGCGCCGCGCCGAACCCGGTATCGCCGGCGCAGAGCAACATGCGGCGATAGGGCAATTGCAGCAATTCCAGCACCTTCTCGGCGCAACTTGTCATCCGCTCATGCTCGGCATCGCTGTGCTCGGGATGGCTGATCGAGACCATTTCCACTTTGCGGAACTGGTGCTGGCGCAGCATGCCGCGCGTATCCCGCCCGGCCGAGCCGGCCTCGCTGCGGAAGCATTCGGTCAGCGCCGTCATCCGCAGCGGCAGCACCTTCTCGGCGTAGATCTCCCCGGCCGCCATGTTCGTAAGCGGCACCTCGGCGGTCGGGATCAGCCAGCGCCCATCGGTGGTGCGGAACAAATCCTCGGCGAATTTCGGCAGGTTATTAGTGCCGAACACCGAGGCGTCGTTGACCATCAGCGGCGGGATGATTTCCTCATAGCCGTGCTCGCCGGTATGCAGATCGATCATGAATTGCCCGAGCGCACGTTCCAGCCGCGCCAGCTTGCCGCGCAGAATGGTGAAGCGGGCGCCCGCGATTTTCGCCGCATTGGCGAAATCCATCATCCCCAGCCCTTCGCCGAGCTCGAAATGCTGCTTCGGTGTGAAGCCCATTTCGCGCGGGGTCCCCCAGCGCTTGATCTCAACGTTGGAATGCTCGTCGGCGCCATCCGGCACCTCGGCGTCCAGCAGGTTCGGGATGGCGGCCAGCGTGTCGAAGATGGTCTTGTCGAGCGAAGCTGCCTCGGCCTCCAGCGCCGCCATGTCGTCGCGCAGCGCGGTCGCTTCGGCCTCCAGCGCCGAGGTATCGGCACCGCTGCGCTTGCCCTGGCCGATCTCCTTGGCCAGCGCGTTGCGCCGCGCCTGCTTTTCCTGCAGCGCGGTCTGCGCGGCCCGGCGGGCGGCGTCCTGGTCGAGAATGGCGGGGGCGGCGGCGGCCAGGCCACGGCGGGCGCAGGCAGCGTCAAAGGCCGCGCCGTCGGCACGAATCATGCGGATATCATGCATCGGATCAGTCCTTGCCCGCCGCGGCGAGGCCGGCGGCGGGGCTGGTCAAAGGGGTGCCATTCCGGCAAAGCGCCGCGCCACCGGCCATCGAAGCCTGGGCGAGGGCGATCACATCGGCGCCGGCGGCGTAAAGCGCATCGGCAGCCTCCGCCACCAGGCGATGATAGCCAGGCGTATCGCCCGACTTGAAGGCGGCCCAGGCGCCCTCGGCGATGCGCATGTCGATCGCAACGCCGGTGCCCGCGGCTTCGCGCTCGAACAGGATGCGAGTCGGCTCCACGGTCGTCTGCACCGCGCAAAGCGCGATCACCCGCTTGCTGCCGGCGGCAGCCGCGGCCACGGCTTGCTTCGCCAGCGCGCCATCCACCCGCAGAATCGGAATGCCGGCGCCGATCGCCGCCTGCTCGGCGGCGGGGCCAACGGTGGAGCAGGTGAGCAGCACCGCATCCACCCCCTCCGCCATGCCGCGCAGCAGCCCGGCCGCCTCGTCGCGGATTTCCGCCGTCAACCCGCCCGCCGCCTCCGATCGCGACAACAGGTCCGACCGCACATGATGCGACAGCGCCACGTCGAGCCCCTGCGAGGCCGCAACGAAGACGGCAATGTTGCTGTCGACAGTGTGCAGGCAGGCGATGCGCAGCGTCATGAGGTCACTCCTCGGTGGGCTTTGGTTCGACGAAGCGGGCGGCGATGATGGAAATCTCGTAGAGCGCCATCAGCGGCACCGCGAGCATGATCATGCTGCCGGGGTCGGGCGGCGCCAGCACGGCGGCAACCACCGTCATCACCACCACGGCATAGCGGCGGAATTTCTTGAGCCCGGCGGAGGTGACAATCCCCACCTTGGCCATCAGCGACAGCGCCACCGGCAGCTGGAAGGCCACGCCAAAAGCGAGGATCAGCTTCATCACCAGGTCGAGATACTCGCCAATCTTCGGCTGCAACTCGATCGGCAAGCCATTGCCGGAGGCCGGAATTTCGAAGCCGATAAAGAACTTCCATGCGACGGGGATGACGAAATAATACACCACGGAGGCGCCGAGCACGAACAGCACCGGCGTCGCCACCAGGAAGGGCAGGATCGCCTTCTTCTCCGAGCGGTAGAGGCCCGGCGCCACGAACATCCACAACTGCCCGGCCACCACCGGGAAAGAGAAGAACGCCGCGCCGAAGGCGGCCACCTTCATGTAGGTGAAAAACGCCTCGGTCAGCGAGGTATAGATCATCTTGCGCGCCTCGCCGTTCTCGCGGAACACGTCCGCCAGCGGCTGGGCGAGGAAGAGGTAGATCTGTCCGGAGTAGTGGTAGCAGGCGATGAAGGTGATGACGAAGGCGATCACCGACCACATCAGCCGCGTGCGCAGCTCCAGCAGGTGATCCATCAGCGGCATCGGCTTGTCGTCGATGTGATCGACTTTTTCGGTCTCGGCCATGGGGGGCGAACTCAACGGCGCACAGTGTCGGGTGGGACGAACGCCGGCGGCGCGGGGGGCGCGGCGATTTCCGGCGGAATGAAGGCGGGCGGACCCATGGCCGGCCGCTCCCAGCGAATCTCGGCGGCAGGCGTCGCGCTGCTACCGGTCGCGGTATCGAAGGGGTTGGTGGAGAAGGTGTCGCGGATGGTCCCATCAGGGTCCACCGCCTTTTCCAACTCGCTCTTGATGTCGAAGTTGCGGAGCTCGTTGAGCTGGTCCTTCACCCCGTCGAGATTGGCTTCCTTCACCATCTCATCGACATGGGTCTGGAATTCGGAGGCCATCTTGCGGGCCTTCTTCACCATCCCCGTCACCGTGCGGATGGCGACCGGCATGTCTTTCGGGCCGATCGCCACGAGGGCGACGACACCGATGATCGCAAGTTCCGACCAGGCGAAATCAAACATCAGCCAAAGGCCCCAATCCCAAGGGGTTGTCTGCTAGCAGGAAACCGGGCGAAGGGGAAACCGGTCACGCGTCGGGGGCTTCCGGTTCGGGTAGTGTCGCCGGTGCCTCGACGGTCGGGGTGGGAGTCTCCACCAGCAGATCCTCCCGGCGCGGCAGGTCGCGCAGGTCGGCAAGCCCGAACTGGGCGAGGAAGGCCGGCGTGGTGCCCCACATCGTCGGCCGCCCCGGCGTCTCGCGCCGGCCCTTCGGCATGATCAGCCCGGCATCGAGCAGCGCGTCGAGCGTGGTTTGCGACAGTGTGGCGCCGCGGATTTCCTCCACCTCGGCGCGCGTGACCGGTTGGTGATAGGCGATGATGGCGAGCGTCTCCATCGCCGCCCGCGGCAGCCGGCGCGGCACCTTCACCACGCGCTTCAATCGCTCGGCGATGTCGGGCGCGGTGCGGAACTGCCAGCCGCCGGCGACCTCCACCAGCTCCACCCCCCGCCCGGCATAGCGCGCCTGGAGCGCCGCCAGCACGGCCTCAGCCTCGGCACCATCGGGCAACGCCTGGGTCAGTGCGCGTGCCGTCACCGGGGTGGCGGAGGCGAAAATCAACGCCTCGGCGAGGCGGAGCTGCTCGGGATCGGGCATGGCGGGTTCACTCGTCATCGGGCTCATCCTGCGCCTCGCTCAACTGCCCGCGCACCAGAATCGGTCCGAACGCCGCCTCCTGGCGCATGCGGATGGTGCCGCTGCGGGCCATTTCCAGCGAGGCGATCAGCGTGCTCGCCAGCGCCGCGCGGCGCTCCAGCGGCCCACCCAGCGTCTCCGGCAGGAACTGATCAAGTGCGGACCAGTCGGGCAGGCTGCCCAGCAGCACGGCGAGGCGGGCCAGCGCGTCCTTCACCCCCCACAGCGAAATCCGCGCCGGGCGATATTGCTTGTGCCGCGTGCCACGCCTGAGTGCGGCCATATAGGCGCGCATGAGGGCGGGCATATCGAGCGACAGGCCGGAGCGGTCAGTCTCCGCGAAATCCTCCGGGGCGCCGCGGGCGAACACCTCTTGCCCGAGTTGCGGCCGCGCTCCGAGCCAGGCTGCCGCCGCCCGCATCGCCTGCAAATCCCGCAGCCGGGCCGCCAGCACCTCGGCCGCCGCCTCGCCCTCATCGGCCGCGGTGAGGCCGAGGGGCAGCAGCAGGCGCGATTTAAGCCAGGTCAGCCACGCCGCCATCACCAGCCAATCCGCCGCCAACTCGAGCCGAATGCGCCGCGCCCCCTCGATCACCGCGAGATACTGGTCCACCAGCGCGAGGATGGAGATGCGCGCGAGGTCCACTTTCTGGGCGCGCGCGAGGTCGAGCAGCAGGTCGAGCGGCCCGTCGAACCCGTCGAGATGCAGCAGCAGCGCCTCGGCGCCGAGCGGCGCGTCGTTGGCGGCGACGGCGGCCATCTCAGCCGATCCCGAGCGCCGCCAGCAGGTCCGCCGCGCGCAGCACCGTCCACAGCGCGGCATGCAGATCGAGCTCGAGCAGCCAGGGCATCAGCCCGTTGAGCGCGGCGCCCACGGGATCGAACTTCCAGCCGAGATCGCGCGACATCTCCGGCACGATGAACACGAAGAGCAGCACGATCAGCACGCCGTATTTTTCGAGCTTCGCCCAGCGCGCCGCCAGCGCCTCCGGCAGCAGCCCCACCACCACCCGCCCGCCGTCGAGCGGCGGGATGGGCAGCAGGTTGAACAGGCCGAGCCCGATATTCACCTGGATGAAGGCCAGCGCGAAGGAAACGGCCATGCTGCCATCATCGAACCCGCCATCGGTATGGGTCGCAACCAGCACTACCGTGGCGGCGAAGGCGAGCAGGAAGTTCATGCCAGGCCCCGCGGCCGCCACCACCATCATCCCCCGGCGCGGATTGCGGAACCGCCAGGCGGCCACCGGCACCGGCTTGGCCCAGCCGAACATGAAGGCGATCCGCCCCATCGTCGCCAATTGGCTCACCGCGAGGAACAGCGGCAGCGCGATGGTGCCGATGCGATCGACGTGCACGAGCGGATTGAGCGACAGCCGCCCGGCCTCGCGCGCCGTGCTGTCGCCCATCGCCAGCGCCGCATAGCCGTGCGCGGCCTCATGCAGCGTGATCGCGAGCACCGCCGCGATCAGTGAGAGAATGATGTCGATCAAATGCCCAATCCGTCCCGTTCCGCCCGAAGGCCAACCGGGTCTAGCGCCAAACGCCGCCGTCGCGCGACTCCCCGCGCTGCCGCCAGCCGCGATTCGGCCGCTTGGGTGAGGGGAGGGACCGCCTTTAGCACCGCCGCATTCTCCGCGATGCCGCCGGGGCAATAGAGCGCGATATCGCAGCCGGCTGCCAACGCCCGCGTGGCGCGCTCCGCCGGCGTGCCGCTCAGCGCCTCCATGGCGAGATCATCCGAGGTCAGCACCCCCCGGAACCCCGCCCGCCCACGGATCACCTCGCCGATCACCACCGGCGAGAGGGTGGCCGGGCGTTGCGCATCCCAGGCGCGGTAGACGATATGGGCGGTCATCATCCACGGCAGATCGGCATTGGCCGCGAAGGGTGCAAGGTCAGCCGCCAGATCATTGGCCTCCACCGTCGGCAGCGCGAGATGGCTGTCGACCGACGCCCGCCCATGCCCGGGCGCATGCTTGCCGACCGGCTGTACCCCCGCCGCCAGCAGCCCCGCCGCCACCGCACGGGCCAGCCGCGCCACCTCCAGCGGCTCCCCCCCGAAAGCACGATCGCCGATCACGTCGCTGGCGCCGGGCACGCAGAGATCGAGCACCGGGGCGCAGACGGTATCGAGGCCCATCGCCATGCAGTCGAGCCCGATCAACGCACCGGTGAGGAACGCGCCCCTGAGCCCGGCCGCCGTGTCGCGCCGGAACAGCGCGCCGATCGCGCCGGCTGGCGGATGCCCGCCCCAGTGCGGCGGCCGCAGCCGCGCGACACGCCCGCCTTCCTGATCCACCATCAGCACGGCTCCCAACGGCAACACGCGGCGCAGGTCCGCGGTGAGGGCGCGGAGTTGCTCGGGGTCTTCGACGTTGCGGCGAAACAGGATCACCCCGGCGGGCGGCAGACGCCGAAACAGCGCCGCCTCCTCCGCCGTGAGGCGAGGACCGGCAATGCCGAGAATCGCGGCTTTCGGAGCGTGGGACATGACGCAAAGGTAAAAGCCGCCGGCCCGGCCGTCCATGCCGCCAGCCACCCTTGACGCCGCCCCGACCGCGACGCCTCATCCCACCCACAAGGAGCGCGCGCCATGACCACCGAGCTGATCCGCCTTACCGCCAACCAGGCCGTCGCCGCCCTGCGCCGTGGCGAAATCTCCCCGCTCGACCTTATCGACGCCGCCGCCGCCCGCATCGCAGCCGTCGAACCCGCGGTGAATGCGCTACCAACCCTCTGCCTCGACCGCGCCCGCGACCACGCCAAGGCCCTCATGGCCGGGCACCGCCGCGAGGCGGAAGGCGAGCCAGGCTGGCTCGCCGGCCTCCCCGTCGTCATCAAGGACCTCGCGGACGTCGCCGGTGTGCGCACCACCTATGGCTCGCCGATCTACAAGGACCATGTGCCGACACGCTCGCACCCCCTGGTGGAGCGCATCGAGCGTAAGGGCGGCATCGTCATCGCCAAGTCCAACACCCCCGAGTTCGGCGCGGGCGGCAATACCTTCAACGAGGTGTTCGGCCGCACCCTGAACCCCTGGAACACCGCGCTCACCTGCGGCGGCTCCACCGGCGGCGGCGCGGTGGCACTCGCCACTGGCGAGGCCTGGCTCGCCCAGGGCTCCGACCATGGCGGCTCGCTGCGCGGCCCGGCCACTTTGTGCTCCGTGGTCGGCATCCGCCCCTCACCGGGCCGGGTGACGCGGGGGAGTTCGGATAACTTGTTCTCGCCGCTTTCCGTCGAAGGCCCGATGGCGCGCAATGCCGCCGATCTCGCGCTCTTCCTCGACACCATGGCCGGGCTGTGCCCGCAAGACCCGCTGACCTTCGACGCCCCGGCCACGCCCTTCCTCGACGCCGCCCTCAACCCGCGCAAACCCCGCCGCATCGCCTTCACCACCAATTACGGCGGCCGTCTGCCGGTGGAGCGTGAAACCCGCGAGATCTGTGCCGCCGCGATGCGCCATTTCGAGGCCGCCGGCTGCATCGTCGAGGAGGCCTATCCCGAACTCGGCCCGGTGGAGGACGTGTTCCTCGCTTTGCGCTCGCACCACTTCGTGGTGGCCAACGAGCCGCGCATCGCCGCCCATCGTGACCTCATCAAGCCCGATATCATCTGGAACACCGAGCAGGGCCTCGCCCAAACCGCCTCGCGCTACGCCTGGGCCGAGCGCGAACGTGCCGCCATGTATCGCCGCTTCGCCGCCTTTTTCGAAACCTATGACCTCCTCGTCACCCCCGGCAGCGCCACGCCGGCCTGGGACGTCGCGCTGCGCGCCCGCACGGAGGTGGATGGCGTGAAGCTGACCAACTACATCGCCGGCTCGGCGCTGACCTCGGCGATCACGCTCACGAGTTGCCCGGCCCTCAGCCTGCCCTGCGGGTTCGACAGGCACGGCCGCCCGGTGGGCCTGCAACTCATCGCCCCCGCCCGCGGCGAGGCGGTGGCGATTTCGGCGGCGGCGATTTTCGAGCGCGAAAGCGGGCTGGACCACCTGTTGCCCATTGACCCGCGGCCGGGCGTGGTGCCGGAGGGGGGATGATGGGGAAGCAGGGGCGGACGGCGGCGCTGCGCCGGGATGTCGCCTGGCTCCATCGCGAAGTCTGTGCCCGCGGCCTCAATGTCGGCAGTGCCGGCAATGTCAGCGCACGCATCGGCGAGGGAATGATCATCACCCCGACCGGCGTGCGCGGCGATACGGTGGACCCCGATGCGCTCGTGCGGATGGATTTCGCGGGCGCTTACAGGGGTCGCATCGCCCCTTCGTCGGAATGGCAAATGCACGCCGAGATCTACCGCGCCGATCCGCGCGCGATGGTGATCGTGCACACCCACGCCGATTGCTGCACCGCTCTCGCCGCGCTCGGGCGGCATATACCGGCCTTCCACTATGACGTCGCGGCGTTCGGCGGCGATGATGTGCGCCTCGCTCCCTATGCGCTGTTCGGGTCGGCGGAGCTCGCCGGCCATGCCGTCGCCGCGCTCGAGGGCCGCACCGCCTGCCTGCTGGCCAATCACGGCATGATCTGTCATGGCCGCGATGCGGCTTCGGCCTTGCTCACCGCGATCAGGCTGGAGACGATGGCGCGGCAATATCTGCTGGCGCTGGCCGCCGGCGAACCGATCATCCTCGGCGCCGATGCGATGGCGGCCGTGAGCGAACGCTACAAGACATATGGGCAGCAGCCCGAACGGGGGACCACATGAGCGTGACGGAACAGGTACTGGCGCGGATCGACGCGACCTTCGAGGCGGCCCAGGCGCGTTGGATCGACTGGCTGCGCATCCCCAGCATTTCCGCCCAGCCCAAGCACGCCGCGGATTGCCGCGCCGCGGCCGAATATGCCTGCAACGAGTTGGCATCGCTCGGTTTCGACGCCTCGGTGCGCGAGACCACGGGCCATCCCGTCGTGGTCGCCCACCACCCCGGCCCCAATTCTTCAGACGTGGGCGGGCAGGTCCCGCATTTGCTCTATTACGGCCACTACGACGTGCAGCCGGCCGATCCGCTGGAGCTCTGGGCCTCGCCGCCCTTCGAGCCGACCATCGTCGATGGCCCTTATGGAAAGCGCGTCTATGCCCGCGGCGCCGTCGACGACAAGGGCCAGGTGCAGATGTGGCTCTCCGCCTTCCGCGCCTGGTTCGAGGAGACCGGCACCATGCCGTGCCGCATCTCCGTGCTGATCGAGGGCGAGGAGGAGACCGGCAGCCTCGGCTTCAAGCCCTTCGTGGAGGCCAACCGCGAGGAGTTCAACAAGGCGGACATGATCGTGGTGTCCGACACCGGGATGTGGGACATCGACACCCCCGCGCTCTCCACCAGCCTGCGCGGCATGGTTTACATGGAGGTCATCCTCAAGGCCGCCAGCCGGGACCTGCATTCCGGCATGTATGGCGGCTCGGCGCTCAACCCGATCAACGCGCTGACCAAGGCGCTCGGGCAGCTCAAGAACGAGGAAGGCCGGGTGATGCTGCCCGGCTACTACGATGGGGTGCGCGACATCTCCTCGCGCCAGGCCAACCAATGGGCCTCGCTCGGCTTCTCCGAGGACAAGTTCCTCGGCGATATCGGTCTCTCCGAAGCCTATGGCGAAAAGGGCCGCGGCGCGCTGGAGCGCCTCTGGGCGCGGCCGACCTGCGATATCTGCGGCATCTGGGGCGGCTATTCGGGGCCCGGTACCAAGACGGTGATCGCCTCCGAGGCCGGCGCCAAGGTGTCCTTCCGGCTGGTGCCCGGGCAGGAGCCGCGGCAGGTGGCGGATGCCTTCAAGGCGTTCATGCAGGCCCGCGTGCCGAAGGATGCGAAGCTCACCTTCATTACCCATGGCGAGGCGGAAGGGCTTGAGATTGGAACAGATTCACCAATCGTCCAGGCCGCCGCCGCGGCGTTGGAGGACGAGTATGGCAAGCCCGCCGTGATGATCGGCTGCGGCGGCTCGATCCCTGTGGTGGAAACCTTCCAGAAGGCGCTGGGGCTCGAAAGCCTGCTGATGGGCTTCGGCCTCGATGACGATCAGGTGCACTCGCCCAACGAGAAATTCGAGGTCGCCTGCTTCCGCCACGGCTTGCGCAGCCATGCACGGCTGCTTGGTCGGCTTGGGGGGCAGTAGCTAGCGGACGGAAGGCACCGTCTCGGTCCGGGCGATCGGGCGGCCAAGGGCGGCCGCCATCGCCTCGGCGCCGAGGCGTTGCAGCGGGCCGATGAACAGGATGGCGAGGCTGAAGGTCTCGACCAGCAGGGCCGAGCCCTGGCCCTCCATTTCAACCCAGCCGCATTCCAGCGCGGCGATCGGCAGCAGGGCGAGGGTGGAGGAGGCGGCGCAGGCCAGCCCGTCACGCCGGAAGCTGCCGGTGCCCAGCCACAGCAGGATCACCGCCATCGCCCCGAAAGCGCAGAAGACCCGCACCTCCGCGCCCAGGCGCTTGGTGGCCAGCAGCACCAAGAAACATGCGGCCAGGCCAAGCGCCATCGCTGCCCATTGGCCGGCGGTGTCGATGGCGAGGCGTCGGAGAACCGCGGGGGTACGGGCGTTGGGCATCACCGGCTCCTAAAGTCGATGCCGCAGCCTCACCCCCGCCGCGTCAAGTTTGTGTAAATGAGTGTGGATGCACGCGAATTGTCATGAAGCCTTGCGGATCGGCGGCATCACGTCGGTCGGCAGCGGGCAGACATAGGGGTTGGTCTCGGTCCGCTCCTGATAGTCGGCCTTGGCCTCGGCGATGATGGCGGGGTTCTTCAGCGCCTCGGTCGCAGTGGCCGCCATCACCTTGGCGACATGGATCATGCCCTTGTGCCCGATGGAGGACTTGCTCTGCGCGGTGAGCTGCCAGGAATGCCCGGGCGTGCCGATCGCGTAGGTCGCGCCGCGGACCTGCACGGTGGGCACCACCCAGGAGACGTCGCCCACATCGGTGGAGCCCATCATCGGCGCCCCCTTGGCATCGAGCGGCACCACCTCATCGCAGAGCGGCGTGTTCTTCTTCACCTTCATGCCGACGCGGCGATAGGAGGAGCGGATGTCCTCCTCGGAGAGGGTGGCCTGGAATTTGGCGGCGAGTTCGCGGTCCGCGTCGTCGAAGGGCGGCGGGCCGAGGCGGGTCAGCGCCCCATACATCGCCTTCTCCAGCGGGGTATTGCCGAGCAGGTTGGAGACGGCGGAGATCACCTTGTGGGTGACGGTGGTTTCCGTCATCAGCGCCGCGCCCTCGGCCACCTTCTTCACCCGCTCGATCAGCGGCCATAGCTCGGTGAGGTCCCGCGCGCGGATGGCGTAGCGCACCTTGGCGGTGGCCTGCACCACGTTGGGCGCGACGCCGCCGGTGTCGAGAATGGCGTAGTGGATGCGGGCGTCGGAGGGCATGTGCTCGCGCATGTAGTTCACGCCGACATTCATCAGCTCCACCGCATCGAGCGCGGAGCGGCCGAGATGGGGCGAGGCGGCGGCGTGGCTGGCGCGGCCGACGAAGGAGAAGTCGATGCGGGTATTGGCCAGGCTCATCGCGTCATTGACGCCGGCAAAGGCGGCGGGGTGCCAGGAGATCGCGATATCGACGTCGCTGAAGCAGCCCTCGCGCACCATGAACGCCTTGGCAGCGCCGCCTTCCTCGGCCGGGCAGCCGTAATAGCGCACGCGGCCCTTCATGCCGTTGGCCGCCAGCCAGTCCTTCACCGCGGCGGCCGCCATCAGCGAGGCGGAGCCCAGCAGGTTGTGGCCGCAGCCATGGCCCATGCCGTCGCCCTCCAGCGGCTTCGGCTCGGGGAGGCCGGCCTCTTGGGAGAGGCCCGGCAGCGCGTCATATTCGCCGAGAATGGCGATCACCGGGCCATCCTCGCCCGCCTCGCCCATGACGGCGGTCGGGATGCCGGCCAGCCCGGTGGTGACGCGGAAGCCCTCCTGTTCGAGCATCGCGGTGTGCTCGGCGCAGGATTTGTATTCGTTATAGGCGATTTCCGGCATGCCCCAGATGCGGTCGGCGAGGCCGACATAGGCGTCGCGGCGCTGGTCGACGAGCTGCCAGATCGGGTCTTCGTTCTGCATGGTGGTCTCCGGGATTTACAGGGGAGCGGCGTGAAGGGCGGCCGAAAGGATCGGCGCGGCGGCGGCGGACATTCGGTTGCCGTCATGGCCGACGCCGCTGACGTCCACGATCGTCCAGCCGCACTCGACGCCGCGGCGCGCCGCCTCGGCGCGGGCGGTGGCGATATAGGCGTGGGCGCGGGCGTAGCGGGTGGGGCCTTGGGCCATCGCTGGCTTGTCCTTGGGGAAGTGCTCGTCCTCGGTGATGATGTCGGCGGTGCCGGCCATCACGGTGAGGCGGAAGCGCAGCAGGGCGGCAATGGCAGCGTCATCGAGGCCGGTCTTGCCGAGGCCGTAGGGGAAATCGGGCGCGGTGGTCGGCATGGCATAGGTGCCGGCATTGGCCGTCACCGCCGCCTGCACCCCATCACGGAAGCCGAGCGACATGGCGCGATGCACGAACTGGCCGCCGGCGGAATGGCCGAACTGGCCGAAGCCGCTGCGTTTGGTGATGCCGGCCGCCCGCAATGCGGCGAAGACGCGGCCGGGGATACCGTAGGTCCATTCGGCGCGGGGATGGTCCTTGCCCGTCGCGTCGGTTCGGTTGCCGTAGTTGTACCAGCGCGCGCCGGGGAAATCCGCGGTGGGAAACTCCGGCGCGATCACCAGCACGTCGGCCTCATCGACCAGCGGCAGCCAGAAATCGCGATAATCGCCGCCATTGCGCAGCACGCCGTGATGCACGAACAGCACCGGCGTCTCCGGCGTGATCCGCTTCGGCCGCGCGCTGCGCAGGACGATGGTGCGGCCGGGGAGGTTGGCGTCCTGCCAGGGCAGGTCATTGGCGCCGGGGCGGGCGATGAGGGCGGCGAGGTCTGTGTTCATGCCCGGCATTATGACCTAGCCGCCCGCCGCCGCAATCGCCGCCCGTAGATTGGCGCGCGCCGGGGCGTCAAGCCGGGCATGAAAATACGGGGTGAGGTAGAGGCGTTCGCGAGCGAGGAAGGTGCCGAGCACGCGGGGGCGGCGGGCGCGCCATTCCGCTTCCGGCACGCCAGAGTATTCGATGCGGATGGCCTTGTCGTACCAGGCGAAGGTCTCGGCATCGGCGCCGAGGATCGAGAGGTCCATGTCGAGGAACCAGGCGCAATCGGCGGCGAGCGTGGGGGCGAGGCCGAGCGGCACCTCGTGGGTACGGGTGGCGAGCACCATTACGGCGGCGGATTCGATCAGCGCGGGGGCGGCGAGGCCGGCGAGTTCGGCGCGCAGCAGAGCGGCGGACTCGATCTCGTTCTGGCTGCTCATCGGCACGTAGATCGCGTCGTGATACCAGATGGCGAGTTCCACCGCGTCCGGCGCGTGGAGGTGGTCGCGCAGCTCGGCGTGGAGGGCCAGAAGCAGGTCGATATGGCGTTGGCCGTGATAGGCGCGTGCGGGGTCGGCGAGGCGGGCGCGCAGGCCGGCGAGGCGCTGGGCGATGGCGCCGAACATCACACCCGCCGCTGCATCATGTAGGTGACGCCGAAGGTCATCACCACTTGCCCTGCATCGTCGCACGCCTCGCCGCGCAGGGCGGCCAGCCCGCGGGTGGGGTTGGAGCGGGTGGGGCGGACCTCCTCGAACCAGGCCGTCACCGTGTAGTCGCGGTCGGGGCGGACGGGGATGAAGAAGCGGGCTTGGTCCAGCGAGGCGCCGGCGACCACCGCGACATCCGTCACTGATCGGACGATGCAGCCCAGCGCCGCCGCCTGGGTGTGGATGCCCGAGGCGGAGAGGCCCTTGAAGTAGGTGTGCTGGGCCGCTTCCTCATCGAGGTGGAAGGGCTGCGGGTCGAACCGGGTCGCGAAGTCGATGATCTCGTCCCGGGTGAAGCGGAAACCGCCGCAGGGGAAACGCTCGCCGAGGACGAGATCTTCGAGGTAGCGCAGACCCATTAGGCGCGCGCCTTGGCCTCGCGGCGGCGGGCGTGCAGCACGAACTCGGTGTAGCCGTTGGGCTGCGCGCGGCCCTGGAACACGAGGTCGCAGGCGGCCTGGAAGGCGACCCCGTCATAGCCGGGCGCCATGGCGGTGTAGAGCGGGTCGCCGGCGTTCTGGCGATCCACCACGAGGGCCATGCGCTTCATCGTCTCCATCACCTGCGCCTCGGTGACCACGCCGTGGTGCAGCCAGTTGGCGATATGCTGGCTGGAGATGCGCAGCGTGGCGCGGTCCTCCATCAGGCCGATATCGTGGATGTCCGGCACCTTGGAGCAGCCGACGCCCTGGTCGATCCAGCGGACGACGTAGCCGAGGATACCCTGGGTGTTGTTGTCGAGCTCCTGCTGCAACTCCTCCGGCGACCAGTTCGGCCGGTCGGCCAACGGGATGGTGAGGATGGCGCCGAGATCGGCCATTTTGCGCGAGGCCAGCTCGGTCTGCCGGGCCGCGACGTCCACCAGGTGATAGTGCAGCGCGTGCAGCGTGGCGGCGGTGGGGGAGGGGACCCAGGCGGTATTGGCGCCAGAGCTTGGGTGGCCGATCTTCTGGGCCAGCATGTCCGCCATCCGGTCCGGCGCCGCCCACATGCCCTTGCCGATCTGGGCGCGGCCGCGCAGGCCGCTGGCGAGGCCGACATCGACGTTGTTGTTCTCATAGGCGCCGATCCAGGACGCGGCCCGCATGTCGTTCTTGCGGATCATCGGGCCGGCTTCCATGGAGGTATGGATTTCGTCGCCCGTGCGGTCGAGGAAGCCGGTGTTGATGAACACCACCCGCTCGCGCGCGGCATGGATGCAGGCGGCGAGGTTGATGGTGGTGCGGCGCTCCTCGTCCATGATGCCCATTTTCAGGGTGTTGCGGGCGAGGCCGAGCAGGTCTTCCACGGCGGAGAACAGGTCGGCGGCGAACTGCACCTCGTCCGGCCCGTGCATCTTCGGCTTCACGATGTAGACCGAGCCGGCGCGGCTGTTGCGGATGGCGCCGGTGGCCTTGAGGTCATGCATGGCGATCATCGAGGTGATCGCCGCATCGAGGATGGTCTCGGGGATCTCGCTGCCATCGGCGTTGGTCACCGCATCGGTGAACATGTGATGGCCGACGTTGCGCACCAGCATGAGGCTGCGCCCGGCGACCGTCACGCTGCCGCCGGTGGGGGCGGTATAGACCCGGTCGGGGTTCAGGCGGCGCTCGATGGTGCGGCCGCCTTTCTCCAGGCTCGCCGAGAGCGTGCCGTTCATCAGGCCGAGCCAGTTGCGGTAGATTTCGACCTTGTCCTCGGCATCGACGGCGGCGACGCTGTCCTCGCAATCCATGATGGTGGTGATGGCGCTTTCCATCACCACGTCGGCGAGGCCGGCCGTGTCGGTGCGGCCGATCGGGTGGGTGCGGTCGAGCCGCAGCTCGACGTGCAATCCGTGGTTTTTCAGCAGGATGGCGGTGGGGGCGGAGGCCTCGCCCTGGTAGCCCACCAGCCTCTCTGGGCTGGCGAGCCCGGCGCGGGCGCCGCTGTCGAGGGTCGCGACCAGGCGGCCGGCCTCGATGTCGGCCGCCGCGAACTGGCGCACGCCAAGGCCAACGGGAATGTAGACGTTGCCTCGCGGATCGCGCGAGAGCCGGCCGATGCTGCCGGGGGGCA
>CAIPLM010000109.1 GCA_903865895.1 uncultured Rhodospirillales bacterium
AACATACATCCCTCAAGACATTCATCAATCAGATCAAAAAACCCAATCAATAAACGCCATCAAACACCAGAGCCAAAACCCCAGCCGAGGAACGCAGCCAACGTATCCCTTCCAGACCATATGAAATTGTGAAAGAACAAACCGAAGCGGCGGAGCGAAGTAGGCGCCCCGTCTCGGGAGGCCGGTTTCTAGGCGCCGGGCCTTGCGGTGTCAACGACGATGTTTTGTGCCGCAGCCGCCGCCTCGCGATCCTTTAAGTATCTGATAAATATATGTCTTTCTCCACCGAACTGGCCCGAAAGCGCTAGAAACGCGGTACTGCGACAATGAACAGCAAAGCTATGCGTCATTTGCATGACTATCGGACATCGCCGCTCTCGATCGCGCGCCACCCTTGCCTGAACGGCGCGTGCGGGGAAAGATGACTTCATGAACATCATAGTCCGCGACAGCGAAGTCTCCGATATCCCGGCCATCGCCGCGATCTATCAGCATGCCGTGCGGACGGGCACGGCGAGCTTCGAGCTTGAACCACCGACCACCCAGGAGTTTGCGAACCGGCGCGAGGGTGTGTTGGCCGGTGGGTTCCCCTATTTGGTCGCGGAACTCGACGGGATTCCAGTGGGTTATGCCTATGCGAGCACCTATCGCGCCCGACCGGGATACCGGTTCACGGTGGAAAACTCGGTCTACGTCGCCCCCGGTCAACAGGGAAACGGGATCGGAAAGGCGCTGCTTCCGGTGTTGATCGCGCGCTGCGAGGCGCTTGGGTTCCGGCTCATGGTGGCCGTGATCGGCGATAGCGCCAACCACGCCAGCATCAATCTGCACCGCGCCTGCGGGTTCACCCATGCCGGGATGTTGCCGGCGATCGGCTGGAAGTTCGACCGTTGGCTGGATTCCGTGCTGATGACCCGGCCGCTCGGAGCGGGTGCGGATATGCCGCCGGGGCGGTAGCCTCTCTGGAAATCGAGGCCGACCGGCCGGTAGCTCGCGGAATGCGATATTTTTTCCATCATTGGTATTTTTTAAATTGACTCACGCGTTACCAGCGGCGATAAGACGGTATCGATCCCTCATGCCATGGAGCCCCTGCGATGCCGCCCCGTTTCCTTCCCCTCTCCAGCCTGCTGCGGAGCCTCGTGCTGCGCCTGGTGGTGCTGTTGGGCGGGGTGATGGAGGCGCGCGAGGCGATGGTGCGGGCGCGGCTCGGCGTGCTGCCGGCGGGGCATCGGCGTCGGCGGGCTCTCCTGCGCACGCTGGCGCGGGTCGCGTGGATGCGGGAATGCGTCGCCGACCCCGGATTCTGGGACGATCCGCGCATGGAAGGTAAGGCAGCGGAGGTGGCGCGCTGCGTGGGGGATGCCGGGCGGCGCGCGGCGGCGCGGCGGTTCGGGCTGATGTTTTCCCGCGGGCGCGGGATGCGCCGTGTTGGGCGGGTGGTGGCCCTGGTCGCGGCGGGCGTGGCGGCCGGCCGATGTAGGTGCGGCCGCGGTGTCGCGTGATCACCGCCCGGGCGCGTTGCGCGCGGGCGGCGATGACGTGTGGGCGAGGGGTTATGGCTGGGTGGTGCAGAGTCAGTGCGTCGGCACAACCCTCCCCCGTCCCCTCCCGCAAACGCGGGGGGGGGTAGGCTGGCCGGAGCCGGGGGGCGTTCAGGCGGCTTCTTCCATCCGGCCGTTCAGAGTGAGCCCATCGAGGCCGACCGAGACTTGAACCGTCTCGCCCTCGTGGATCTCGCCTTCGAGGATGAGGCCGGCGAGCGGGTTTTGCAGGCTGCGCTGGATTACCCGCTTCAACGGCCGCGCGCCGTAGACCGGGTCATAGCCTTCATTGGCCAGCCAATCGATCGCTGCCTTGTCGAGTACGATTTCGAGCTTGCGGTCCGCCAGGAGCGAGCGCAGCCGGGCCAGTTGGATATCGACGATGCTGGCCATGTCGCTGCGTTGCAGGCGGCGGAACAGCACGATCTCATCGAGCCGGTTGAGGAATTCGGGCCGGAAATGCCCGCGGACCACGGCCATCACGTCCTTATAGGCGAGCGCGAGGTCCGCCCCATCGGGCTGGGCGGCCAGGATGTCGCTGCCGAGGTTGGAGGTGAGCACGATGATGGTGTTGCGGAAATCCACCGTGCGGCCCTGCCCGTCCGTCAGCCGCCCGTCATCGAGCACCTGGAGGAGCACGTTGAACACGTCCTCGTGCGCTTTCTCCACCTCGTCGAACAGGATCACCTGGTAGGGCCGCCGGCGCACCGCCTCGGTGAGCACGCCGCCCTCGTCGTAGCCGACATAGCCCGGGGGGGCGCCGATCAGGCGGGAGACGGCGTGTTTCTCCATGAACTCGCTCATGTCGATCCTGATCATCGCGCGGTCGTCATCGAACAGGAACGCGGCCAGGGCCTTGGTGAGTTCCGTCTTGCCGACGCCGGTCGGGCCGAGGAACAGGAAGCTGCCGATCGGGCGGCTGGGGTCCTGCAATCCTGCCCGGGCCCGGCGCACCGCGTCGGACACCGCCTTCAGGGCATCCTCCTGGCCGACCACGCGCTTGCGCAGTGCATCCTCCATGCGCAGCAGCTTGGCGCGCTCGCCTTCCAGCATCTTGTCGACGGGGATGCCGGTCCAGCGGGAGACTACCGATGCGATCTGCTGCTCGGTGACGGCCTCATTGACCAGCTTGCCGCCCTCGCGTGCCGCCTCGAGCTTCTTCTCGAGGCCGGGGATCACGCCGTAGCGCAGTTCGGAGGCGCGTTGCAGGTTGCCCTGGCGCTGCGCCATTTCCTCCTCGTTGCGGGCCTGGTCGAGCTGTTCCTTGAGTTTCTGGCTCTCGTTGAGCTGCTCCTTCTCGGCCTTCCAGCTCGCCGTCATCGCGTCGGACTTCTCCTCGATCTCGGCGAGTTCTTTCTCAAGCTTGCCGAGGCGGTCCTTCGATGCCGGATCCTGCTCCTTGCGCAGCGCCTCGCGCTCGATCTTGAGCTGCATGATGCGGCGATCGAGCTCGTCCAGCTCCTCGGGCTTGCTGTCCACCTGCATGCGCAGGCGCGAGCCGGCCTCGTCCATCAGGTCGATCGCCTTGTCGGGCAGGAAGCGGTCAGTGATGTAGCGGTTGGAGAGGGTGGCGGCGGCCACCAGCGCGCCATCGGTGATGCGCACGCCGTGATGCAGCTCGTATTTCTCCTTGATGCCGCGGAGGATGGAGATGGTGTCCTCCACCGTTGGCTCGCCGACGAAGACGGCCTGGAAGCGCCGGGCGAGCGCCGCGTCCTTCTCGATGTGCTTGCGATACTCATCGAGCGTGGTGGCGCCGACGCAGTGCAGTGCGCCGCGGGCAAGCTCGGGCTTGATGAGGTTGGAGGCATCCATCGCGCCGTCGGCCTTGCCGGCGCCGACGAGGGTGTGCAGCTCATCGATAAACAGGATGATCTCGCCATTGGCGGATTCGATCTCCTTCAGCACCGCCTTCAGCCGCTCCTCGAACTCGCCGCGGTATTTCGAGCCGGCGACCATGGCGCCGAGATCGAGCCCCATCAGCTTCTTGTTCTTCAGGGCCTCCGGCACGTCGCCATTGACGATGCGGATGGCCAGGCCCTCGACGATCGCGGTTTTGCCGACGCCGGGCTCGCCGATCAGCACCGGGTTGTTCTTGGTGCGGCGAGCGAGCACCTGGATGGTGCGGCGGATTTCCTCGTCGCGGCCGATCACCGGATCGAGTTTGCCGTCGCGAGCGAGTTGGGTGACGTCGCGGGCGTATTTCTTCAGCGCGTCGAAATTGGCCTCGGCGTTCTGGCTGGTCACCTTGCGGCCCTTGCGGATATCGGCGACCGCCTTTTCCAGCGCCTGCGGCGTGGCCCCGGCGGAGCGCAGCGCGCGCGCGGCGGCGCCCTCGCCATTGGCGAGCGCGATCAGCACGCGGTCCTGCGCGACGTATTCATCGCCCGCCTTGGTCGCGGCCTGCTGGGCGGCATCGAGCACGCGCATCAGGGTGGGAGTCACCTGCGGCTGGCCGGCGCCGGCGCCCTGCACTTTCGGCATTTTGGTGATTTCGGCGTCGATGGTGACGCGGGCGGATTTGTCGTCGCCCCCGGCGGCGCGGATCAAGCCGGCGGCGGCGCCTTCCTCGTCATCGAGCAGGGCCTTCAGCAGGTGCTCCGGCGTCAATTGCTGGTGGAATTCGCGGACGGCGATGGTTTGGGCGGCCTGCAGAAAACCGCGGGCGCGTTCGGTGAATTTCTCGATGTCCATCTCTCATGTCCCTCTTCAGGCGACGGGCTGCCCCCACCCCTCATCAGGCGATGGAGACTTTACCCTCGGCCTTCGACATGGGGTTTGATCCCGGTCAACTCAAGGGGGGATGTATGACGATAATCCTTGATCTGCCCGAGGCATTACAGGCCGAGCGCCCTCAGCCGGGCACGCAACTCCGGCAAGAGTTCGGCGGTGAACCATGGGTTGCGCCGCTCCCAGCCGATGGTGCGCCAGGAGGGATGCGGCAGCGGCAGGCGGGCCGGGAGATGGCGCTCCCAATCGGCGACATGGGTGCTCATCGCGCCGGGGCCGAGCAGGCGATTGATGGCGTAGCTGCCGACGACGAGGGTCAGTTCCACCGCGCGCAGCAGGGGCAAGATGCGGGGATGCCAGGTGGGCGCGCAGATCGGCCGCGGGGGCGCGTCTCCGCCATTGGGCAGGCGGCCGGGGTAGCAGAGGCCCATCGGCACGATGGCGACGCGCGTTTCGTCATAGAAGATCTCGGGCGAGATGCCGGTCCAGGCGCGCAGCCGCTCGCCGGAGGGATCGTCCCACGGGATGCCGCTGGCGTGGACCGCCGTGCCGGGCGCCTGGCCGACGATGAGGAGGCGCGCGGTGGGTGAAACGCGCAGCACCGGTCGGGGGCCGAGCGGCAAATCGGCGCATAGCGTGCAGGCCCGGGCGGCGGCGGCGGCCTGGGCGAGGGATTCAGCCATCGATCGGACGCCAGCCGTGCCGCAGCAGGCGGGTGGCGCGATCGACGGCGAAGAAATAGCCGCCGCTGCCGGGCGGCTGGTCATGGGCGCGGCTGATCGGCACACCCTTCAGCGTGCACATCAGCAGGGCGCCGACCGCGCCGTGGGCGATCACCGCGATGTCCAGCGTCTTGGGGGTCGCGGCCTGCACGGTCTCGAAGGCGGTGAGCACGCGGCGCTGGGCGTCGACCGCGCGCTCCCAGCCGCGGATGCTCTGTTCGGGATGGGCGAAGAACAGGTCCGCCACCCCCTCGAACTCCGCGCGGGGGAGGAAGCCGGTGCTGCGGCGGTCGTTCTCGCCGAGATCGGCCAGCGTCGAAAAGGCCAGGCCGCGCGCGGTGGCGAGCATGTCCGCGGCGTCGATCGCCTTGCGCTCGGTGCTGCACCAGATCGCGCCCAGCGTCGCGGCCCAGGGTTGGGCGCAGGCTGCCGTCATCCGCGCCCGGCCGCGCAGGTTCAGCGGCCAGTCCGGCACCGGTACCGCCGGGTCGATCAGCACGTCCGGGTGGGTGACGAAGGAGAGTGTGGCCATCAGATGAGAGGATACTCCACTTCCGGCGTATATACTGAGGCCTCCTTGCCGAGGCGGGAGCTGAACAGCACGAAATGCTCCACCGCCACCGGCTCGGCGCGGAACAGGTTGTGGGTCTGCACGAAGCTGGCGATTTTCGCCGGCACCGCGGCGTCGAGCCGCGCCAGGGTGACGTGCGGCACGAAGCGCCGCCGTTCCGGCGCCATGCCGGCGCGTTGCAGGGCCTGCTCCACTTTGGATTGCAGCAGGTCGAGCCCGGCGCAGCGCTCCACCCCGGCCCAGAGCTGGGTATCGCGCCCGCCCTTGGCGAAGGTGCCCATGCCCGCGAGCGTCAGTTCGAACCGGCGCGCCTTGAGGGCGGCGAGCGCATGATCGATCTCCTCGGCCTGATAGGCGGCAACCTCACCGATGAAGCGCAGGGTGAGATGGTAGTTCTCCGAGGGCACCCAACGCGCGCCCGGCACGCCGCCGCCCAGGCCGGCGAGGCGCTGGCGCAGGTCCCACGGCAGATCGAGTCCGACGAACAGCCTCACCGCACCCCCGCCAGGAGTTTCTCCACCACCGGCAGCAGCCGCGCGACGATGCGGCGCACGCCTTCGGGGTTGGGGTGGATGCGGTCGGCCTGGTTCAGCGCGGGGTCGCCGGCCACGCCTTCGAGGAAGAAGGGGTCGAAGAGGATGCCAGGCCGCGCGCCGAGCCGGGCGAAGGCGGCATCGAAGGCGGCGACATATTCCGGCCCGAGATTGGGCGGCGCCCGCATGCCGCTGAGCAGCACCGGGATTTTGCGCGCGGCGAGGGCATCGAGGATGGCGGCCAAGTTGGCTTCGGTCGATTTGGGATCGAGCGCGCGCAGCCCGTCATTGCCGCCGAGTTCGACCAGCGCGCAATCCGCGCCATCGCCCAGCGCCCAGTCGAGCCGCGCCCGGCCGCCGGCGGTGGTATCGCCGGAGACGGCGCCGTCGATCAGCACCACGTCCCGCCCGGCGGCTTTCAGGGCGGCGGCGAGTTGGGCCTGGAAGCCCTCGGCGCGCGCCAACCCGTATCCGGCGGTGAGCGAATCCCCGAGAATCAGCAGGCGGATTGGGGCCGCCGCGGCGGAAAAGGCCAATCCGCAGATGAAAAGACAGCAAACCAGGGGGAATGCCGCTTTCCGCCACCGGCCGGGCAGGCCATATCCTGCGCCCATGGACGCCATATCATCGCCTCCGGGCTCGCTCCCGGCGCAATCCGGCACCGAATCGCTGGTGCAGGTCCGGGATCTCCGACTGACGGTGCCTTCCGCCGCCGGGCCGGTCAATATTTTGCGCGGGATCGACCTCGACATATCGGCGGGCGAGGCGGTCGGCGTGGTCGGCCCGTCCGGCTCC
Organism: uncultured Rhodospirillales bacterium; assembly: GCA_903865895.1. Taxonomy (GTDB): domain Bacteria; phylum Pseudomonadota; class Alphaproteobacteria; order Acetobacterales; family Acetobacteraceae; genus CAIYPH01. The sequence continues at coordinate 6,896 of CAIPLM010000109.1, forward strand.
GGCAAGACCAGCCTGCTGATGGTGCTGGCCGGGCTGGAACACGCCACCGGCGGCTCGGTTCGCCTCGCTGGGCAGGAGCTCGCGGGGCAGGACGAGGACCAACTGGCCTTGTTGCGCCGGAACACGGTCGGCATCGTCTTCCAGTCCTTTCACCTTATCCCGACCATGACTGCGCTGGAGAACGTGGCGATCCCGCTCGAAATCGCCGGGGACCGCGCGGCGATGGCGAAGGCCAAGGCCAGCCTGGAGGCGGTCGGCCTCGGGCATCGGCTCACCCATCTGCCGGGCCAGCTCTCGGGCGGCGAGCAGCAGCGCGTCGCGCTGGCACGTGCCTTCGCGCCACGGCCGCGCCTGCTGCTGGCCGACGAGCCGACCGGGAATCTCGATCAGGCGACCGGCGCCATCATCATGGATCTGCTGTTCGATCTGCGGGCGCGCGATGGCACCACGCTGATGCTGATCACGCATGATCCGGCACTGGCCGCCCGCTGCGGGCGCATCCTGCGGATCGGCGACGGACGGGTGATGGGATGATCCTCGCCTTTCGCCTCGCGCTCCGCGAATTGCGCGGCGGGCTGCGCGCCAGTCTGCGCGCTATGGCGATTGTGCTCGCCTGCCTCGCCCTCGGCGTCACCGCCATCGCCGCGGTCGGCACGCTGCGGGAGGGGGTGAATCGCGGCATGGCGGCGGATGGCGCACGGATCCTCGGCGGCGATATCGAGATCCAGGGCGGTACCCAGCCGCTGCCCGATACGCTGCGCGCCTGGTTGCGCGCGCGGGGGGCGGCGATCTCGGAGGTCGTCACCCTGCGCTCCATGCTGGTGGCCGCCAGCGGCGAGCGGATTCTGGTGGAGGTGAAGGCGGTCGATCGCGCCTGGCCGCTGATCGGGGCTGCCGAGTTCACGCCCGCTTCCGCGCCTGCCGCGGTGTTGGCCGAGAAGGGGATGGCGGTGGAGGCGCTCGTGGCGGAGCGGCTCGGCATCCACGCCGGCGACACGCTGCGGCTGGGCACCCAGAGCTTCACCCTGCGCGCGGTGATCGGCTTCGAACCCGACAAGGTCGCCACCCCCTCGGTGTTCGGGCCGCGCGCCTTGATCGGGCTCGCCGAGCTTGCCGCCACCGGGCTGCTGCAACCGGGCGCCATCGTCGAGCATCATATGCGCGCCCGCTTCCCCGCCGGCACCGATGTTCGCGCCGTGATCGCCGCCCAGCGCGCCGCTTTCCCCGACACGGGCTGGCGGGTGCGGGATACCAACAACGCGGCGCCCTCGGTGACGCAGGTGCTGGAGCGCACCTCGCTGTTCATGACCCTGGTGGCGCTGACCGCGCTGCTGGTCGGCGGCATCGGGGTGGCGAACGGCACGCGCGCCTGGCTCGATGCGCGATTCCGCAGCATCGCCACGCTGCGCTGCCTCGGCGCCCCGGCCGGGCTGGTGTTCGCGGTGATGCTGATCCAGGTGATGGCGCTGGCCGTGCTCGGCATCGCCGCCGGGTTGGTGCTGGGGGCGGCGATCCCGGCCTTGGCCTCGCAATTCCTCGCCGGCGTGCTGCCAGTGCCGCCGGTGCAGGGGATTTTCCTTCGCCCGCTCGGCCTCGCCGCGCTCTACGGGCTGCTGACGGCGGCGACCTTCGCGCTGTGGCCGCTTGGCCGGGCGATGGCGATCCCTGGCGCCGCGCTGTTCCGCGACGCGATGACACCGGTTGCCGCCGGGCGGCGCTGGGGGCTGATCGCGATCAACGCGGCGCTCGCCGTGGCGCTGATCGGATTGACCGTGGCTGGCGCCGATTCGCCCGGCTTCGCCGCCGCCTTCTGCGGCGCGGCACTGGCGACACTCCTGCTGTTCCGCCTCGGCGCCGCGCTGCTCACCCGCCTCGCGCGGTGGGCGGGCACCGCCGGGAGTGCCGCGCTGCGGCTCGGCCTCGGCAATCTCTACCGGCCCGGCAATGCGACGCCGCTGCTGATGGTCTCGGTCGGGCTTGGGCTGTCGACGCTCGCCGCCGTGGCGCTGATCCAGGGCAATTTGCAGCGCCAGGTGCTGGAGCAAATGCCGGCCCGCGCGCCGAGTTTCTTCTTCGTCGATATCCAGAACGACCAGATGGAACAGTTCCGCGCTTTGCTCGCCGCGACTCCGGGCGTTTCGGACCTGCGGGAGGTGCCGAGCATGCGGGCGCGCATCGTCTCGGTGAACGGCACGCCGGCGGAGCGAGTCAAGGCGACCCCGGACACCGCCTGGGCGCTGCGCGGCGATCGCGGCCTGACCTATTCCGCCACGCCGCCCGAGGGCACACGGCTCGTCGCGGGTGAATGGTGGCCGGCGAATTATGACGGGCCGCCTTTGGTCTCCTTCGACGCGGCCCTCGCCACCGGTTGGGGGGTGAAGCTGGGTGACGTGATCCGCATCAACCTGCTCGGTCGCGATATCGATCTCAAGGTAGCGAACCTGCGTGAAATCGCCTGGCGCACGCTCGGCATCAATTTCGCCCTGGTGGCGAGCCCCGGCTTGCTCGCCCGCGCGCCACACACCCATATCGCCACCGTGCGCGCCGAACCTGCCGCCCGCGCCGGGTTGCTGCGGCGGGTGACGGATGCGCTGCCCAATGTCTCCGGCATCGCGGTGGCTGAGGTGCTGGCCGCGGTCTCGGGCCTGATGGAGCAGATCGCCGGGGCGCTGGCCGCCACTGGCTCGCTGACACTGGCCTCGGGCGCGCTGGTGCTGGTGGGCGCGGTGGCCGCCGGGCAACAGCGGCGTATCCGGCAAGCCGTGGTGCTGAAGACGCTGGGCGCCACCCGGCGGCAGATCCGCACCGCCTGGATGGTGGAGTTCGGCCTGCTCGGCGCCGCGGCCGGCCTCCTGGCGGGCGCAGTGGGCACCGCGGCGAGTTGGGGAGTGATGACCTATGTCATGGGCACCGACTGGTCCTTCATGCCCGGCACGCTCGCACTCACCGTGTTGTCCTGCATCGCCATGATGCTGGTGTTCGGCTTCATCGGCACCGAGGCGGCGCTGCGGGCGCGGGCGGCGCCGATGCTGCGCAACGAGTAGCGGCGGATAGGGGTTCCTACCTAGGCAGCGAAGCACCACCGGGCTTCAAGTGAAAATCAAGATAAAACAACGAGCTGCCAAGCATCAAAGCAAGGCCAAACCGGTCGAGACGGCCTGCGTGATCACCGAACATTACCGCGAATTCGCTTGAACTCTCTGCCACAATCTCCAAAATGTGATCCATCGGGCACACGAGCCCGGAAGGGAAAAAACACACCATGGCTTACAGTCCTCAATACCGGTCCTACACGGGCGCCACGCGCGCGGCCGAGACCGCCGCGGTATTGGACGCCGGGCTGCGCGCCTACATGCTGCGGGTCTATAACTGGATGGCCTCGGGGCTGGTGCTGACCGGCATCGTCGCCTACGCCATCGCCAGCACCGGCGCGCTTGACCTGTTCTATCCGCTGGTGCCGACCGCGCGCGGCACGCTGGTGCGGGCGCCGACCATCCTCGCCTTCGTCGCGATGTTCGCGCCGCTGGCCTTCGTGCTGGTCATGCAGTTCGGCGTGAACCGGCTCTCGACCACCACCGTGCAGGGGCTCTACTGGGCGTTCTGCGTGGCGATGGGCGCCAGCCTGACGACGATCTTCGTGGTCTACACCCATGAATCGGTGGCCCGGGTGTTCTTCATCACCGCGGCGACCTTCGCGGCGACCAGCCTCTACGGCTACACCACGCGTGCGGACCTCACGCGGATGGGCAGCTTCATGATGATGGGCCTGTTCGGCATCATCATCGCCAGCCTGGTGAACATGTTCATCGGCAGCACGGCGCTGCAATTCGCCATTAGCGTGATCGGCGTGCTGGTTTTCGTCGGCCTCACCGCCTACGACACCCAGCGCATCAAGTCCGACTACGTGTCCTTCGCCTATGCCGAGGGCACCGAGGGCGCGGCCCGGCGCAGCGTGTATGACAGCCTGCAGCTGCTGCTGAACTTCATCAACCTGTTCACCCTGCTGCTCCAGCTGCTCGGCAACCGCAGCTCGAACGACTAACCGGAACTTCCGGCACACACAGAAAAGGCCCCGGTGCGAACCGGGGCTTTTTTTATGGGATCGCCGCGGATCAGGCCGCCTTGAGGAAGTTCCCGAGCTTGATGATCGCGGTCATCTTGTCGGTCTCGTCGAGCGCGGCGAGCTCGGCGGCGAGGCGGTCGAGCGCCGCTTCATAGATCTGCCGCTCCGAGAAGCTCTGATCGGGCTGGCCGGAATTGCGGTGCAGATCGCGCACCACCTCGGCGATGGCGATCGGGTCACCGGAGTTGATCTTCGCCTCGTATTCCTGGGCACGGCGGGACCACATGGTGCGCTTGACCCGGGCGCGGCCCTTTAGCACAGCCAGCGCCTCGTCGAACTGCTTGCGGGTGGCGAGCTTGCGCAGGCCCGCCGAACGCGCCTTGGCGACCGGCACCCGCAGCGTCATGCGGTTTTCCTCGAAGGTGATGTGGATCAGCTCGAGCTTATGCCCGGCGATCTCCTCCACCGCGATCTTCTCGACCTTGCCGACCCCGTGGGTCGGGTAAACCACGAAATCGCCGTCAACGAAGTTCTCCTCCTTGGCGGCGGCGCGCGAGGGCGGCACAGGCCGGCCGTTCTGCATCGTCATCTGGCCCGGGCGGGATTCCGGCGGGCGCGGCGCGGGGCGCGGGGCCTCGGCGGCAACCGGGGTCGGGGCGGGCTCAGGCGCTGCCACAGGTGCCGGGGCTTGCGGTTCGGCGAGCCCCTTCGGGGCGACTTTCGCTACGGGCTTGGCAGCGGCGGCTTCGTCAATGGCGGTCGGCGGGATGGTCTTGGTCACTTTGGGTGCGGTCTCCAGCGGCGGCTTCGTCGACTTGGCGGCGGAAACCTTGGGAAGCGGGGGGTCGGCAGGCGCGGCGGCAAGCTTGGCGCTCGCTGAACGGCCCTTGGTGGCCGGAGCGTTCACGGCGATATCTACAGCGGAAGCGGCGGCCTTGCGGCCCACCCCATCGGCGGAAGCCTTCATTCCTGACCTCGTTGATCGATCTCATGCATCCATGGCCGAAGCGTCGGCGCCGGTTGCAACCGGCGGCCGCTCCGACGGGCGCGGTTCACTCCATTGCGGCGGCGCTCATACCCGCGGCGAGGAGTGCCGCGGACGTGCCGCTCTGTCAGGAATATATCATAAATTCAGGCGGGAGTCATGGGCCGCAGCCCACCGAATCCCGCTCTGATCGCGAAAACCCATGTTTTTCAGCGTAATCCGGCGAATTGACGATCCCGCAGGGCCGCCCGCGGATCAGGGTGTGCCGGGCTCCGGGGAGAACAGCGCCTTCTTGCCGGGCTTGCCCTTCCACTCGTCGGCATCCGCCGGCGCCTCACCCTTCCGGGTGATATTGGGCCACAGCGCGGCGTATTGCCGGTTCTGCTCGATCCACTCCGCCGCACGGTCATCGCTGTCGGGGATGATCGCCTCGGCCGGGCATTCCGGCTCGCAGACGCCGCAATCGATGCACTCGTCGGGATGGATGACCAGCATGTTCTCGCCGACATAGAAGCAGTCCACCGGACACACTTCCACGCAGTCCATATACTTGCACTTGATGCAGTTCTCGTTGACCACGTAGGTCATCACACGCTCCGGTCAGGTCTCGTCCGCGCGCGATATGACGCGTCTTCGCCCTCCCCGCAAGGCTGCTGTTGCACCGCGGCATTGCGCTGGGCTCCCGCATCGGGCGGAACCTCGCGATAAAGAAGCCGCGCCTCCTCCGCGCCGCCCCGCCTTGCGGCCAAAACGAGCACCTCCAGCACCCGCACCCGCCCGCCGCCGGGGCCGGGCTGGGCGAGGGTGATGACGTCGCCGGGCCGCACCTTGGCATGGGGCTTGTCGGTGGGCTGGCGATTGATGCGGATCAGCCCGCCGGCGGCCAGCGCCGCGCAATCGGCCCGCTGGCGCATCACCCGGGCGCACCAGAGGTATTTATCGAGCCGCTGCCACTCCCGATCCTCTCCGCTCACCGCCGCCCTCAGCGCGCATTGAGCGCGGCCAAAGCCGCGAAGGGGCCGCTCGGCGCGCGCAAGGGCGCCGCGGGCTCTGGCTTACGGCGGAGCGGCGCGAGCATGGGCGGCACGGCCGGCCCGAATTCGCCGGGCGCGAGCGGCACGGCCGGGAGCACACGGAAGCCGAGGCGGCGCAGCACCGGCGGCACTTGCTCGGCCTTCACCGCGATGCGGGTGGCCAGCCCCGGGGGCATCGGCATCGGCCGTTCGCGCGCCGCCGCCGCGAGGTCCCCGCCCAGTTTCTCCGCCACGTCGAGCCGCACCAGCACCGGGCCGGCCTCGAGCCAGCCCATCGCCGCGGCGAAGCCGAACGGCCAAGCTTCGGGCATGGGCAGCGAGACCCGTGCCGCCGCCGGCAGGTCCGGCACCGCCACCCCGGCCCAGACGCCCCAGAGCAACGCGCGCAACGGACTGAACGCCGGCTTCAACATCGCGGGCACGAAGACGCCATAACGCCCGGCCTGCACCCCGATCGCCTTCAAGCGCGCGCGCAGCGGCGCCGGCAGCGGCTCCTCATCCCCCGCAAGCACGCCCATCCCCTCGCTGAGCCGGTGCAACACGCCGCGCAAAGCAGGATCTTCCACCTTCAACGCGGCGAAGAGCGGCGCAAGGCCCGCGCGCACCGTCGCGTCGCAGAAGCGTTGCAGACGGACGCGGATGCGCTCGCGCTGGGCGCCGTCGAGATAGGCACTGTCGGACGCCTCGGCGAGCGGGCGGAGCGCCGAGGCCCCTGCCCGCAGCCGCCCGATCGGCGCACCCTCCCAGGCGAGCATCACCGGCGTGCCAGGCACCAGGGCGAAATCGGCATCCTCGGCCGCTTCGAGCCGGGCGACCCGGCGCGGCATCTCCTCGCCCAAGGCGCGGCGGGCGGCGCGCAGCACGAGCTTGCGCGCGTCGCCCTCGGTCAGCGGATCGGGCAGGAAGGTGAAGCCCTCGATATGGCCGACGGGATGGCCCTCCACCACCACCTCGCCCCGCCGCGTGACGGCCGAGAGCAGCTCCTGCCCCTCCGCGGCATCCAGCCGGCGCATCAGATGGGCGGCGCGGCGATCGACGAAGCGGGCGATCAGCCGCTCATGCAGCGCGTCCGAGATCATGTCCTCGACCTCGCGCGCGCGGCCCTGCCAATGCGCGGCATCCTCCAGCCAGTCACCCCGCGCGGCGATATAGGTCCAGACCCGCACGCCGGCGAGGCGCTGCATCAGCGTGTCGATATCGCCATCGGCGCGGCCGAGCGCGTTGATCTGCCCGGCGATCCAGTCGGTCGGCAGCCGCCCCTCGCGTGCGATATGGGTGAACACCCGGGCGCACAGCTTGGTGTGGGTATCATCCGCGAGCTTGCGAAAATCCGGGATCTGGCAGGCATCCCATAGCAGCCCGACGCGGCGGCGGGTACGGGCGAGCGCACGGATGTCGGGGTCCTGCATCAGCACGCCCAGCGTCTCGACATCGGTCGCCTCATTGCCGCGCACCAGGCCGTGGCGCGGCGGGGGCGCGTTGAGGCTGGCGAGCAGCAGGTCGGGCGAGGTGAAATCGAGCGCCGCATTGCGCCAGCACAGCTGTTCCAGCGGCTCGAACTGGTGCTCCTCGACGGCGCGCACAATGTCCTCATCGAGCGGCGGGCATTCGCCGGTGGAGCCGAAGGTGCCGTCACGCATGCCCCGCCCGGCGCGGCCGGCGATCTGCGCCACCTCGCTGGCCAGCAGATGGCGCGGGCGATGACCGTCAAACTTGGTCAGCCGCGCGAAGCCGACGTGATCGACATCCATATTAAGGCCCATGCCGATGGCATCGGTCGCCACCAGGAAATCGACCTCGCCGGCCTGATACAGCGCCACCTGGGCGTTGCGGGTGCGCGGGCTCAGCCGCCCCATCACCACGGCGCAGCCGCCGCGGCGCCGGCGGATCAGCTCGGCGATGGCGTAAACCTCGGCGGCGCTGAACGCGACCACCGCGCTGCGCGGCGGCAGGCGGGTCAGCTTGGTCACCCCGGCATGGGTGATCCGGGAAAGCCGCGGCCGCGTTTCGACGATCGCCTCCGGCACCAGGCGGTGCAGCAGCGGGCGGATGGTCTCGGCGCCGAGAAACATCGTCTCCACCATGCCGCGGGCATGCAGCAGCCGATCGGTGAAGATATGGCCGCGATCGGGGTCGGCGCAGAGCTGGATCTCGTCGACGGCGAGGAACTCGGCGTGCCGGTCGAGCGGCATGGCCTCCACTGTACAAGAGAACCACCGCGCCTCGGGCGGCACGATCTTCTCCTCCCCGGTGATCAGCGCCACGTAGCGCGCGCCCTTCTTGGCCACCATGCGGTCGTAGTTCTCGCGGGCGAGCAGGCGCAGCGGGAAGCCGATGATCCCTGAGGAATGCGCAAGCATGCGCTCAATGGCGAGATGGGTCTTGCCCGTGTTTGTCGGGCCGAGAACGGCTTTCACGCGGTGCCCCAGCAGGGGGAAGGACGGTGCGAATCCCGACATGGTCAGATGGTTGTGTGTTGCACTGCGGAATGCAAGCACCGAAACCATGACAGCCCGCGAAACCATTGAAATCCCCGCTGCGGGGCCGCATATGCCGGCCCGACACGGAGGTGACTTTCTGATGGATACGACAACTGAGAAGACCGGGACCGAAAAACACGGATTCGAGGCCGAGGTCGGCCGTCTGCTCGATCTCGTGGTGCATTCGCTCTATTCGGAGCGCGAGATCTTCCTGCGCGAGCTGGTCGCCAACGCGGCCGACGCGATGGACCGCCGCCGCTTCGAGAGCCTCACCCACCCGGCGCTGGCGGTGCCCGAGGGCGCCAAGCTGCGCATCAGCCCGGACAAGGCGGCCCGCACCATCACCATCTCCGACGAGGGGATGGGCATGTCCCGCGAGGAGCTGATGGCCCATCTCGGCACCATCGCCCGCTCCGGCACCCGCGCCTTCACCGAGACGCTGGCAAACGCCAAACCCGAGGAGCGGCCCAGCCTGATCGGCCAGTTCGGCGTCGGCTTCTACTCCTCATTTATGGTAGCGGACCGGGTGGAGTTCGTCAGCCGCAAGGCGGGCAGCGAGGAGACCTGGATCTGGGCCTCGGAGGGACGTGGCGAATACACGCTGGCGCCGGGCAGCCGCGACATGGCCGGCAGCGACGTGATCCTGCACATCAAGGCCGATGCCGAGGAATTCCTCGAGCCGATGCGCCTCGAGACCATCGTGCGCAAATGGGCCGACCACATCACCCTGCCGATCACCATCGTGCGCGATGGCAAGGACGAGCCGGCCAATGAGGGCACCGCCCTGTGGCGCAAGAGCAAGTCCGAGGTGGAGGAGCAGGCCTACACCGATTTCTACCGCCATCTCGGCCACAACTTCGACGCGCCCTGGGCGACGCTGCACTGGCGGGCCGAGGGCGTGATGGAGTTCAGCGCCCTGCTGTTCATCCCCAGCATGAAGCCGTTCATGCCGGTCGAGGATGAGCGGGTGTCCAAGCTGCGGCTGCATGTGCGGCGCATGTTCATCACCGATGCCGCCGAGTTGCTGCCGGCCTGGCTGCGATTTGTGCAGGGCGTGGTGGATACCGAGGACCTGCCGCTCAATGTATCCCGCGAAATGCTGCAATCCACGCCAGTTCTGGCCCGCATCCGCAAGGCGGTGACCAATCGCACCATTACGGAGCTGAAGAACAAGGCAAAGGACGCGGAAGACTACGCCAAGTTCTGGGAGAATTTCGGCCCCATCCTGAAGGAAGGCGCCTGGGACGACGCCGACCACCGCAAGGATGTCGCGAGCCTGATGCGCTTCCGTTCGACGGGCGCCGAAGGCTGGGTCTCTTTTGCCGACTACGTCGAGCGGATGAAGCCGGAGCAGGAGGCGATCTACTATCTCGTCGGTGACGACACCGAGGCGATGGCGCTCTCCGCCCAGGTCGAGGGTTTCCGGGCGCGCGGCATCGAGGTGTTGTTGCTGGCCGATTCGATCGATGCCTTCTGGCCCGAGCGGCTTGAAGGTTTCGAGGAGAAGAAGCTGCGCAGCGTGAGCCAGGCCGCCGGCGATCTCGCCAAGTTCCCCCTCGAAGGCGAGGCGGTGGCGGAGGCCGATACGAGCGCCCTGATCGAAAAGATGCAGGAAATCCTTGGCACCGAGGTCTCCGCCGTGCGCGGCACGGACCGGCTGGTGGATAGCGCCGCGGTGCTCGCCGCCGGCGATGGCGGGCCGGATTTGCAGATGCAGCGCCTGCTCCGCCGCTCCGGCCGCACCAGCTACGCGCCGCCGCCGGTGCTGGAGATCAACCCGCGCCATGGGCTGATCGCGGCGCTCGCCGGGCGCCTGGGGGCCGAGGGCGATATAGCCGGCGATGTGCGCATGCTGCTCGACCTCGCGCGCATCCAGGATGGCGACCTGCCGAAAGACCCGGCCGCCTTCGCGCGCCGTGTCGAACAGGCGATGGCCCAGGGCTGAAGCGACGGATGAAACAATCGGCCGAGCAGGTGGCTCGGCCGATTATCTGCTCCGCGCGCGATGGCTGTTGATCGCCGTGCGCCGTTGCGGTATCGCGCATGTGACAAAGAAATGACTACGACTATGGCCGGTCACCGCCGCTGATATTGCCGAACGGACGCATTGGAAGACGTAGATATGATTGATCAGTCGCTCCCGCTGGACTCCGCCACTACCGCGTCCCGCGCCGTGCATGCCGTTCGCCCCGAGGGGCTCGCCGCGGTGCTTGCCGGTCTGCCGGCAGCCCAGGCCGAGTTCGCACGCGGCGCTGGATTCAAAGGGACTGCCGACGAATTGCTGCTGCTGCCGGGCGAGGGTGGCGTGGCCGCGGCCCTGCTCGGGCTCGGCGCCAATCGTGGCCCATTCGCCTTCGGCGGCCTGCCCTTCCGGCTGCCGGAAGGCGCCTGGCACCTCGTCCCCGGTGACTATGATGCCGCGCAGTCCGAACTTGGCTTCCTGCTCGGCGCCTATCGTTACAGCAATTTCAAGCGGGCCCCGCGCGCCCCGGCCCGCCTCGCCGGCGCCAGCCATGCCGCCGCCCAGGCGCAGGCTGCGGCGATATGGATGGTGCGGGACCTCATCAATACCCCGGCCAATGTGCTCGGCCCGGCCGAGCTCGCCGATGCCGCCATCGCGCTCGCCGCCCGCCATGGCGCGGCGAGTTTCCGCATCGAGGGCGCGGAGCTTGATCGCGACTATCCGACGGTCGCCGCCGTTGGCCGCGGGTCGGACCGCGCGCCGGTGGTGGCTGGCTTCCGCTGGCAGGGCAGCGCTGCCACAGCGGATAGCCCGCTGGTGTCGCTGTGCGGCAAGGGCGTGTGCTTCGACTCGGGCGGCTACGACCTGAAACCCTCATCCGGCATGCTGCGGATGAAGAAGGACATGGGCGGCGCCGCCAATATCCTCGGCCTCGCCCGCATGATCATGGACGCCGACCTGCCGGTGCGCCTCGCGGTACGGATTGGCGCAGTGGAGAACAGTGTCTCCGGCCACGCGATGCGTCCGCTCGACGTGATCCGCAGCCGCCGTGGACTGACCATCGAGGTCGGCAATACCGACGCCGAGGGGCGCTTGGTGCTGTGCGATCTGCTGGCCGAGGCTTCGGACGAGCAGCCCGCCATCCTGATCGATTGCGCAACGCTAACGGGCGCCGCGCGGGTAGCCGTCGGGCCGGACCTGCCGGCACTGTTCGCCACCGATGAGGCCTGGGCCGCCGGCGCGCTCGAGGGCGGCACCGCGGCGCATGATCCCCTGTGGCGGCTGCCGCTGTGGGATGGCTATGATTCCTGGCTCGACAGCCCGATCGCCGATCTCAACAACGTTTCGACCAAGGCGGGCGCCGGGGCCATCGTGGCAGCGCTGTTCATGCGCCGTTTCCTCGCTCCTGGCACCCCCTGGCTCCACCTCGACATCTACGCATGGAACGACGCGAATCGGGCGGGCCGGCCGGAAGGCGGTGAAGCGACCGGTATCCGTGCGGTATTCGGCGCTTTGTTACAGCGATTTGCCGCCTGATTCTCGCAGTGTGAATATCCTGCGTTCACAATTTCCAAAGAAACATTAATTATCTGCGCAAAATTTCCATGACAACTTGACGAATTCGTTCTAGCAACCGATTTCGGAATTGTGCTAGATACGTTGCAAATCAGCACCCGGCATCGCGACGATCGGCGGTGCCGCCCAATCGCCGGACACATCGTAGCGAGACCATTGTTACCTCGTGCCATACAAGAAAGGATATCCACATGGCAGCTAACCCCACCGCAGATCAGCTCGTCGGCATTCTCCGGGAGACCATTGTCGCCCTGGTCCGTCGCGACGGACCTGACCTGTCGGCCCGTCAGCTCGGCGTTTTCCTCACCTGCTACCTCAAGGACGGCGCCCACACGGTGCGCGGCCTCGCCGCTGACCTGAACGTCTCCAAGCCCGCCATCACCCGCGCGCTTGACCGGCTCGGCGAACTCGACCTCGCCCGCCGCAAGGTGGACCCGGCGGATCGCCGCTCGGTGCTGGTACAGCGCACCCTAAAGGGCACCGCCTTCCTGCGCGATCTCCGTGGCATCATGGGCGAGGCCGCCGGCGCCACCAAGAAATCCGAGACCGCCAGCACCCGCCGCGCCGCGGGCTGATATCGGCTGCCGGACTGATTGCCCGGCAGCAGAAGGCGCAACACTGAAAAGCGGTTTGCGGGCGCTTCGGCGGCTGCAAGCCGCTTTCGTGTATTTGCGCCGTGCGCCGGAGCTGCCGTGCTTGTAGTCTTCGGATCAATGCCCAGCTCCGAACCCCGCGCCCGCCCCCGCCCGCCCGGCATCGTCGTCGGCATGCATGCAGAGGCGCGTCTGCTGAATGGATCGGGGCTTGCCGTCGCGATCGGCGGCGGAACCCCGGCAGGCGCTACCGCCGCCGCCGAACGGCTGCTGGCCGATGGTGCGCCGGCACTCATCAGCCTCGGCCTTGCCGGCGGGCTCGCTCCGTCATTGCGGCCGGGTGCCTGCATTATCCCCAGTGCCGTCATCCACGATGGCGTCACCTATCCGGCCGATCCAGCACTGCTCGCCACCCTCGGCGGCCAGACCGCGGAGCTGCTGGTTGCGACCGGCTCGGCAGTCATCAGCGCCAGCGACAAGGCCGCCCTGTTCACCGCCACCGGTGCGGCAGCCGTCGATCTCGAGAGTGGCGCGGTCGCGATGACGGCCGCCCGGCATGGCGTGCCGTTCGCGGTATTGCGGATCGTCTGCGACCCCGCCTGGCGCGACCTGCCGCCGGCGGCGCTCGCCGGGCTCGATTCATCGGGGCGTATCGTGCTGCTGCCGCTGCTCGTGTCCTTGCTGCGGGCACCCTGGCAGCTCGGCGCACTGTTGCGCCTGGGCGGGGATGCCCGCGTCGCGCGAGGCGCGCTTGCGGCAGCGGTGAAACGGCTTGAACCTGGTGACGGAGTGACACGATGAAGAAGGCCCTGATCGCCATCACCGGCGTGGTCGTGCTGGTCGCCGCGACCCTGTTGGCCGTGCCGCTGTTGGCACCCACCGACGCGGTGAGTGGCCGCATCGCCGCAGCGGTGCGCAGCGCGACCGGCCGTGAACTCGGCATCACCGGTGGTATCGCGATGCGTCTGCTGCCTACTCCCCGCTTCACCGCCGCCGGCATCACCTTCGGGAACGCCCCCTGGGGTGCCGTGCCGGCGATGGCGCAGATAAAGTCGATCGAGGTGAACCTGCGGCTGCTCGCGCTGCTGGGCGGACGTATCGAGGTCGCGAGCCTTGTGCTCATCGAGCCGGATATCGCGCTGGAGATCGGGCCGGACGGACGCGGCAACTGGATGTTCACCCCCCCTTCCCGCCCCGCCGCCCCCCCCGGCGCCCCGGCGGCCACCACCGCAAGCCCCACCGCCATCAGCCTCGCCGATGTACGCATCGAGGGCGGACGGGGCAGCCTCCGCGACCGCCGCGCCGGCACCGAGCAGCACCTCGACAACATCAGCCTCCAACTCGCGCTCCCCGCGCTCGACCAGACAGCCACCGCTGCCGGCACCGCCACCTGGAACGGCGAGGAGACGCGCATCACCCTCAGCGCCTCCGCCCCCGGAGCCCTGCTCGCCGGCGGCGAGGGAGCGGTTGACCTGCGGATCGAGGCAGCCCCCCTCCGCCTCGCCTTTAATGGCCGCCTCCAGGGGATGCCGCCCAAGCGGACGGAGGGTGCGATCGATATCGCGAGCCCCTCCCTCCGGCGACTCGCCAGCTGGACCGGCGGGAAATTCGCCCTCCCCGGCAGTGAACCCGGGGCGCTGGCGATCAAGGGGCGGCTGCTCGCCGCTGGTGCCGAGATGCAGTTTTCGGAGGCCAGCATCGCCTTAGATGCCATCCGCAGCACCGGCAATCTCACCGTGAATATCGCGGCTGCCCGGCCCCGGCTCACCGGCAGCCTCGTGGCCGGCGTGCTGGATCTCAACCCCTATTTACCAGACGCCAAGCCCGCCCCCCCGGCCAAGCCCGCCACCCCACAGCCAGCCGCGCCGGATGAGGCCGGCTGGAGCGACGCTCCGATCGACCTCGCCGCCCTCGGCATCGCCGACGTCACGCTCGACTTAGCGGCGGAGCAGATCCTCTACCGCAAGCTGCGCATTGAGCGTCCGCGCCTCGCCCTCCAACTCCAGGAGGGCAAGCTACACGCCGATCTGCGCGAGATCGCGCTATACCGCGGCCAGGGCAAGGCGGTACTCACCCTCGATTCCCAGACAAATCCGCCCGCCCTCGGCCTCACCCTCGCCCTCGCCGGCACCGATATAGACGGGCTGCTCTCCGCCGCCATCGGCTTCGAGCGCCTTGCCGGCGTCGGGCGATTCGATCTCGCGATCACCAGTCGCGGAGCTTCGCAACGCGCCCTGATCGCCGCCCTCACCGGCAACGGCGCGATCGATCTCACCGATGGGCGGATCAGAGGGGTCGATCTGCTCAGTATCGCCCGCAAGGCCATCCCCGGCGGCGGAGGCGGCACCGCAAGCAACGGCACCGCCTTCGGCAGCTTCACCGCCAGCTTCACCATCGCCAACGGCATCCTCGACAACGAAGACCTCCAGCTCAGATCAGGCCCCATCCCGGTCGTCGGCGCCGGACACGTCGATCTGCCCAGCCGCACCATCGACTACCGCCTCGTCGCCCAAATCGCCGGCGCCCTGAAAATCCCGGTCAACGTCACCGGCCACTGGGACCACATCACCTACCAACCGGATCTCCCCAAAACCCCTCTCCCCACCAACCTGCTGCGCGGCCTGCTGCCGAGGCCGTGAGGTCGCAGTCCAGGTCCGCCCTGGCCGTCCTGCCTTTCGGCCCGCGGGCGCTACTTCGCGCGCCAGTTCTCGACCCAGTTGGTTGGGTTGCCCCAGCGGCCTTCGGGGGCGACGCCGGTGAGCCAGGTTGGGGTGAGGACAGCTGTGGTGGTGAAGTAGAGGTTGATTTCGGGGAGGTCTTCGTTGGCGATATCGAGGATGCGGCGGAAGGCGGCGGCGCGTTTGGTTTCATCGAGGGCGGCCCAGGCTTCGGCGAGGGCGGTGTCCATGGCGGGGTTGCTGAGGCCCATGTAGTTGGTGCCGGTCCAGTTATTGGCGGGGCTGGGAATGTAGGAGGAATGGAAGGTGGTGTAGGGTACCCAGTCGAGCGGCGGGTCGGACTGGAATTGCACGACGCCTTTGAAGCTGCGTTTGCGCAGGGTTTCGCCGAACATGACGCGGGCGGGCTCGTTGCGGATGGCGAGGTCGATGCCGATGGCCTTGAGCTGGGTTTGGATGACTTGGGCGACGAGTTCGCGCACGCGGTTGCCGGCGGTGGTGGTGTAGTCGAGCACGAAGCGCTCGCCTTGGGCGTTCACGAGAATGCCGTCGGCGCCGGGTTTGAAGCCGGCTTCGGCGAGGAGGGCGCGGGCGCGGGCGGGGTCGAAGGGCCAGGTTTTCATGCCGGCGTAGCGGCCGAACTGGGTGGGGTGGAGGAAGCTGTCGGCCACCTCGAACTTGCCTTCGAACACGCGCTTGACGATGGCGCCCCGGTCGATCGCCATTTGCAGGGCCTGGCGCACCCGCTTGTCCTTGAGCAGCGGGTTGTCGAGGTTGACGGCCCAGTGCTCGTAGCTGACGGAGGGGACATAGGCGACGTCGAAGCGGCTGCCCTGGCTCTTGGTGAGGGCGATGTGCTGGTCGAGCGTGAGGCCGAGATTGCCGGGGGCGACGACGTCCACATCGCCGGAGAGCAGGTTGGCCTGCAGCGCCGAGGTGTTTTCGACCAGGCGCATGGTGATGCGCTGGAAGTAGGGCTTGCGGCCTTTCCAATGGGGGTTGGGCACCACCGTGACCTGCTCATTGGGGCGGAATTCGGCGATGCGGTAGGGGCCCATCCAGAGGCCGGGTTCTTCCGGGCGGCGGTTGAAGAGGCTCTTCTGGCCGTAATCCAACGGGTCCTTGGCGGCGCGGAAGATCGGGCCTTCGACGTGCTCGGCGACGGGCGCGGGGGCGCTGCGGTCGAAATCGTAGCGGACGACTTTCAGCGTCACTTTCACGTCGAGCGGGCTCGTTGCCTCCACTTTTTCAACCGTGGCCGGCACGCTGAACGCGCGTTCGACCTCATGGGCGAAGGCGAAATCCCGGGCGGTCACCTGGGTGCCGTCGGCCCAGAAGAGGTCGGGCTTGAGGGTGAACAGCACCTCCATTCCTTCCACGCCATCGGGCCGCTGCACCACCTTGGCGCGGCCGTTGGCGAGGCTCGGCACCTCGGTGCACAGCACGCAGATCACGCGGCCCTTGTCGGTGTAGCCGGTCATCGCGCGGCGGGCGGTGTTGAGGATGTAGTCCTTGATGGATGTGTTGGTGATGTTGGGGTGCATGTCCGGCGGGAACTGCACCATGCCGATGCGCAATGTATCGCGCGGCTGCGCCAGGGCCGGCGCGGCGAGCGCGGCGAGCATCAGGGCGATCGGCAACAGGCGCATGCGGCATCTCCGTCAGGTCGGGGGCAGATCATCGCATTCTGGCTGGAGTGGCGCCAGGGCGGGAGAATAAACGGCTGAAAAGCCGTCGATCTTTGCAATCCCCGTCTATTTACAGCGGGACGCTTTGCCCATCATCTGGGGGCAGTTCCATCCACGCACCACCGAGGTTTTCGCCATGGCCAAGCAACTGCATCTCGGCGCCTTCATGCGCCCGGTGGGCATCCATACCGCCTGGTGGCGCTACCCCGGCGCCTATGCGGATGCCAATTTCAACCTTGAGCATCTCGTCCGCTTCGTCCGCAAGCTGGAGGAGGGGCGGTTCGACGCGTTTTTCATGGCGGACCATCTGGCGCTGCTGAACCTCGACATGGCGGCGCTGCGGCGCAGTGCGACCGCGACATCGTTCGAGCCATTCACGCTGCTGTCGGCATTGGCCATGGTGACTGAGCGGATCGGGCTGGTGGCCACCGCGTCCACCACCTTCGATGCGCCGTACCATATCGCCCGGCGGTTTGCCTCGCTCGACCATATCAGCAAGGGCCGCGCGGGGTGGAACATCGTGACCACCTCCAACCCCGAGGCGGCGCTGAATTTCGGGCTCGATGAGCACATGGAGCATGACGAGCGGTATGACCGCGCGCGGGAGTTCTGCGATGCGGTGGCCGGGTTGTGGGACAGTTTCGCTGACGACGCCTTTCTGCGGAACCAGCAGAGCGGGATTTTCTTTGATCCCGCGAAGCTCCACACGCTGAACCACAAGGGGACGTATCTCTCCGTTCGCGGGCCGCTCAATATCGCACGGCCGGTGCAGGGGCATCCGGTGATCGTGCAGGCCGGGGCGTCGGAGGCGGGGCGGCAGTTCGCCGCCGAGACTGCCGAGGTGATTTTCGCCTCCGCCCGCACCATCGAGGACGGGCGGGCCTTTTACGCCGATATGCAGCGCCGGCTGCTTGGGGCCGGGCGGGCGGAGGGTTCGATGAAAATCCTGCCCGGTGCGCTCGTTGTGGTCGGGCGCAGCGATGAGGAGGCGGCGGCCAAGCTCAAGCTGCTGGATAGTCTGGTGCATCCCGATAGTTCGTTGCCGAACCTCTCGATCCGCCTCGGGGTGGATGCCAGCAAGTTCGATCTCGACGGGCCGCTTCCCGAGTTGCCGCCGAGCAATCAGAGCCAGAGCGGCCAGGCGAGCCTGGTGAAACTTGCGCGGGCGCAGAACCTCACGGTGCGGCAACTCGCGGAGATCGTCGGCGGCTATGGCGGGCTGAAGCTGGTGGGCACGGCGCAGCGCATTGCGGACACGATGCAGGAATGGCTGGAAACCGGAGCCTGCGACGGGTTCAACGTGATGTTCCACTCCGTGCCGGAGGGGCTCGATGATTTTGTGGACTTCGTGGTGCCGGAGCTGACGCGGCGGGGGATTTTCCGCGCGGCGTATGAGGGGACGACGCTGCGGGAGCATCTCGGGTTGCGCCGGCCGGAGAACAGGTTTTTTGCGGCGCCCTGAGGGCAAGGTCGATCGCGGAAGGTGCAATCGTTAACGGGCGGGGTTGACCGGTTACTGACGGTGCTTTGTGCGGCGGGTGCAAAACGCGGTGCATGTCGCTGGAATTCCTCCGCTCCTTCTTCAAACGCGCCCCCACCCCGCCCGATGATGCGCCGCGGCCTGGGCCGGGCTATCGCGGCTTCGCCGAGCGCCCCGCCGCCTGGTCGCCGGCGCCGTCCGCCGCCAGTGCCCGTGTGACTGCCGAGGCGCTGCCCCCTGCGTCGGGGCCGTTGCCATTTCCCAGTACTGGGCCGCACGGGCATCGCGAGCGGATGCGAGGCAAGCTGCTGGAGCGCGGGCCGGACGCGTTGGCGGATTATGAGCTGCTCGAAATGCTGCTGTTTTTCGCGCAGCCAAAGGGCGACACCAAGCCGCTCGCCAAGCGGCTGATCAATCATTTCGGCAGTTTCGCGCATGTGCTGGCCGCGCCGCAGGATGCGCTGCTGCAAGCCAGCGGCCTCGGCCCGCACAGCGTGGCCGCGATCAAGCTGGTGCAGGCCTCGGCCATTCGCCTCGCCCGCGCCGAGGCCGTCGAGGCGCCGGTGCTCTCCAATTGGGACCGGCTGATCGACTACCTCACCGCCGCCATGGCGCGCGACAAGGTGGAGCAATTCCGCATCCTGTTCCTCGATACCCGCAACCGCCTGCTCGCCGACGAGAAACAGGCCAGCGGCACCGTCAACCACACGCCGGTCTATCCGCGCGAAGTCGTCAAACGCGCGCTTGAGCTCCACGCCACCGCGCTCATCCTCGTGCACAACCACCCGAGTGGGGACCCCAGCCCGTCGGATGACGACATCGACATGACGCTCGAAATCCGCCGCGCCACCCAGGTGCTCGGCATCGTGCTGCATGACCATATCATCATCGGCAACGGCAAATGGTGCAGCCTGCGGCGGGAGGGGTATTTGTAGCGGACTCACCGCTGCCGCGAGCTGGCCGACTTCGCGACCGGCAAGCTTGGGTCCTGGGGGAGGATGCAAGCCGTAATTGCCAATCCCGGCCAAATAACCGACGATCCGGTTAGCCACCTCGAAAGTCCATGCCATGCTGGCCTACCGCCGCTTACTGGCCGATGCGCGGTTCCGCCGGTTCTGGCTCGCCGTGCTGCTGGTGATGGTGGCGGACGAGTTTGTGCGCACGGCGCTGGTGTGGAACGTCTACGCGGTGACCGGTTCGGCCGGGGCGGTGGGGTGGCTGATGGTGTGCCTGACCGGGCCGATCATCCTGGGCGGGGTGGTGGCGGGGTGGTTGCTGGATCGGTTCGCGCGGTCGCTGGTGATGGCGGCGGATGCCGCGGTGCGGACGGTGGGGTTGCTCGGGGTGGCGCTGGCGGTGGCGTTCGGGGTGGGCGGGGTGCTGCCCTATTATGTCGCGGCGGTGATCCAGGGGATGTTGACGATGATCCTGCTGGCGGGGGCGCCCTCGGCGATAGCCGAGTTGATCGCGCCGGAGCAGCGTTCGGCTGCCAATGCACTGGAAATGCTGGGGTTTTCGGCGGCGGGGGCGGTGGGGCCGCTGCTGGCCGGCCTGTGCGCGGCGCATGTTCCGCCGGCCGTCACGCTGGCGGCCGCGGCGCTGGCCTATGCGGGGTTCGGGCTGGTGATCCGGGGCATGGCGATCGGCGGCGGCGGCGGGCGGGCGGCAATTGCGCGCGTGAAGTGGCGGGAGAGCGGGGTGTTCGAGCCGGTGGTGGTGATCATCACCGTGTTGTTCGTGATCGTGAATATCGGCGGCGGGGCGCTGGCGGTGTTTTTGCCGGTGCTGGTGGATCAGGGGCTCGGGCGGGGCGGCGAGACCTATGGCATGTTGCTGGCGGTGATGGGGGTGGCGAGCAGCGGGGGCGCGTTGCTGGCGGGGATGGTGACCTCGGTGGCGCGGCTGCCGGCGATGGTGGCGGCGGCGCAGACGCTGATGGGGCTGGCCGCCCTGCCGATCGGGCTGTTGTTCCTGGCGGGGGCGCCGCCGCTGGGCCTGGTGGTGCTGTGTCTTTTCGTGCTCGGCTTGGTTTCGGGCCCGTTGACGGTGTGGGCGCAGACGATCCGCATGCGCTACGTCGCGCCGCAATGGCGCGGGCGGGCGTTTGCGACGCTGCGGATGATCATGCAGTCCGGCCGGCCGATTGGCGGCGCGCTGGGGGGGGCGGCGATTGCCGCCGTGCCGCTGGGGGCCTGTCTGATCGGGGTGGCGGCGGTGATGGGGGTTCCGCCGGCGCTCTCGCTGCTGCATCGGGCGATGCGGCGACGGTTGGCGGGGCAGTGAGAAATTTTATCGCGTAGTGTGCTATTTTTCCTTGACGGCGCTCTAAACTTTCAGTTATTATCTACGCCATGAACGTGAGTGCCACCACCGCCGCGCCTTCCGGCATCCCGCCGGGCCTCCCCGCCGATCTGGCGGGGGCGATGCTGTGGTTCATGGCCAAGCTGGTGCGGCTGATGGGCTGGCGGCTGGTGGGACATCGGCGCGCGGCCTGTGCCGTGGACATGCATCACTATCTGATGCGCGGGACGCGGCGGTTTTTGCGCGTGCTGGAGCGGCTGGCGGCAGGGGAGGTGTTTCGCAAGCGGCCCTCGCGCGCCGGACAGGTGCTGCCCGCGCGCGCGACGCCGCGGGTGCGGCTGCCGATGGAGTATGGCTGGGTGGCGCGGCTCGGCGAGGATGTGCGGATGGCTGCCGCGATGATCGGGCATCATCTGAACCGGACGGAGGTGGCCGCGCTGGTCGCGGCATGTCCGCAGGCGCAGCGGGTGATGCGGCCGATATGCCATTTGCTGGCGATCGATGCGCCGTGTGTGGGGCGGGTGGTCCGGAGGAAGAGGGTGAGGAGTCGCGCGGTTCAAGCGCCCTCACCGCTTTCGTGCTCTGCTTCGCAGCCCAAGCCCGCGAGAGCGGGAGGAGGGGGGGAGGCGGGCAAACCTCGTCGGCTCACGCGGAAGGAGCGGGAGGCGATTCTTTGGTACCCGAATTTGGAGGGCAAGCCGATGGCTCTGCTGCCGCGAAAACTGCCGCGGGATTGATGGGGAGCGCGCGGGCTATTTGTTTCGATATTGTTATAATAATCCCTCGCGCCTCATTCTGCGACGTTGCGGAAGCCGCCGATGCCGCGTTCGATGGCGGTGACGTGGTGGGGACGGAATTCGCTGGCGTTGGCGAGGCCGCAGGAATGGGCGATGATTTCCACTTCCTCGCGGACGCGTTGGGCGTAGCGCATGACGCGGACGGCTTTGTCCGTGGGATCGAGCCCTTTGATGAGGCGGGGGTCAACGGAGGTGACACCGGTGGGGCAGTGGCCGGAGCCGCATTTCATCGCCTGGATGCAGCCGAGCGCGAACATGAAGCCGCGGGCGGAGGAGACGAAATCGGCGCCCATGGCGAGGGCCCAGGCGACCTTGTCGGGGGTGACGAGCTTGGCGGAGGCGATGATGCGGATGCGGTCGCGCAGGCCGTGGCGATCGCGCGCCTCGACCACCATGGGCAGGGCCTGGGTGACGGGGAGGCCGACGTAGTCAGCGAGGGGGGCGGGGGCGGCGCCGGTGCCGCCTTCACCGCCGTCGATCTGCACGTAGTCGGGGCAGCCTTCCGGGTGGGTGACGCAGTGGCCGAACCATTCATCGAGGAAGCCGGGATGCCCTGCCACGAATTTCACGCCGACGGGAAGGCCGGTGACGCTGCGCACCCGGGCGACGAAGGCGCCGAGTTCGGCGACGCTGGCGATATCGGTGTGGCGGTTGGGGCTGATGCTGTCCTGCCCCTCGGGGATGCCGCGGATGGCGGCGATTTCGGCGTTGACCTTGGCGCCCGGGAGAATGCCGCCCTTGCCGGGCTTGGCGCCCTGCGCGAGTTTGACCTCGAACATGCGCACCTGCGGATGGGCGGCGATCTCGCGCAGCCGGTCTTCCGAGAGGTTGCCATGCTCGTCGCGCACGCCGTATTTGGCGGTGCCGATTTGCATGATGACGTCACAGCCGCCTTCGAGGTGGTATTTGGCCAGCCCGCCCTCGCCGGTGGCCATCCAGATGCCCGCCATTTTCGCCCCGCGGGAGAGCGAGGAGACGGCGGCGTGGCTGAGTGCGCCGTAGCTCATGCCGGAGATGTTGAAGAAGGTGGTGGCGTGGAAGGGCTGGCGGCTGGCGCCGGGGCCTTCGGCGATGCCGATTATTTTGCCGGGATAGGCGGTTTTCTCCTCATCGAGGATGGGAAAGGGCGCGTTGCGGAACACGAAGGCGGGGGCCGCCTCGCTGCCGAAGCTGATGAGGTTGGAGACGCCTTTGGCGGAGCGGTAGATCCAGGAGCGCTCCAGCCGGTTGAACGGGCGCTCCACCCAGTCCGGCAGGTACTGGTATTGCCGCATATATTCGCCGACGCTTTCGGAGAAATAGCGGAAATGCCCGAGCACCGGATAGTTGCGCAGGATGGTGTGCTGGGTCTGGCGCACATCATGGGCGTAGAGCCAGGCGATCCCGCCGGCGGCAAGCAGGAGCAGGACGATCACGGTGGTCATGGCGCTTCCTCACGTATCCCAGGAACAAGACACGCCGGAAGCCTGACAGTTACAAGTGACTGAATCGTTGCGGCGCGACGGCCGCGGATTCATCAGTGCGGGGCGTCGGGGTCACCCACGAAGGGGAAGGGGCCGCCGTAATCGTCGACATAGCCGGTGTGGGAGACCATGGCCTGCCCGGCGCCGGGCTGGTCCATCCAGGTGTGGAGCTGGAAGGCGGCCGGTTCGAGGTTCCACAGGCCGACGAGGCCCTTGGTGACGAGGTCGAGCTCGACCTGATGGGCGACGCCGGGACAGATCGAGGCGATGGCCTGGGCGATCGGCGCGGTGACCGGGCGATGATGATGGCCGCAGATGATGCGGCGGATCTGCGGATGGCGGGCGACGAGGGCGTTGAATTCGGCGGCGTTGCGCAGGCCGATCGCGTCGTTGATGCCGCAATCGAAGGAGGGGTGGTGCATCGCCAGCATGGTCGGCCGGTCCGGCTGTTCGGCGAGGCGGGCTTCGAGCCATGCCATCCGCTCGGCGCACATCTCGCCGGCGGGGCTGCCGTGGATCACGGTGTCGAGCATGATGATGCGCACCGGCAAATGCTCGATGGTGTACTGCACGAAAATGGGGTGGTCGGTGACGCCCGGGAGATGGGCGAGGCCGGCGCGGAAATTGTCGCGGCGATCGTGGTTGCCGGGGATAACGTAGATGGGCATGTCCAGCGTGCGGCGGAACATCTCGGCGAGCAGGGTGTAGGCGCCGGGGAGGCCGTTATCGGAGAGGTCGCCGGTGATCAGCAGCGCGTCGGCCTGGGGGCGGAAGCGGGCGACGGCGCGGAGCGCGCGTTCGGCGAGGGTGTTGGTTTCGCATCGCCCCATCGCCACGCGGCCATAGGGAACGCAGTGCAGGTCGGTCAGCTGGATCACGCGCATGGTGTCTCTCCCTGCCGCCTTTTGCCACGGACCGGGCCCGCGATCCAGTGCGGCGGCATATCAGTTCGGCTAAGCGCGCGCCGCGGCGGCGAAGGCGGCGATCAGGGCCGGGTCCTTCACCCCGCGGGCGCGCTCGACGCCGGAGGCGACGTCCACGCAGGGGGCACCGGTGGCCCGGATGGCGGCGGCGACGTTGCCGGGCGTGAGGCCGCCGGCCAGCATCCAGTCGCACGGCGCGCGCCAGCCATCGAGCAGCGACCAATCCATGCTGATGGCGTTGCCGCCGGGGCGGGAGGCGTCAGCGGGGGCCTTGGGCTCGATCAGCAGCCCATCCGCCCCCTCCGGGTCATCCGGCAGGTCGGCGGCCGCGGTGACGCCCACGGCGCGCCACACAGGAAGGCCGAAGCGGGCACGGATGTCCCGCGCGCGTTCGGCGGAGACGTAGAGTTGCAGCATGTCGAGCTGCAGCGCCGCCAGCACGGCGGCGATCTCGGCGTCCTCCGGCTTGACGAAGAGGCCGACGCGCAGTGGCCCGCCGGGGTGGCGGGCGGAGAGCGCGGCCGCATCGGCCGGGGCGACGTAGCGCGGCGAGGGAGGGAAGAAGTTGAGGCCGATATATTCGGCACCGACGGCCACCGCGGCGTCGAAGCCGGCGGCGTCGTTCAGGCCGCATATCTTGATCTTGGTCACGCCGCGAGATCGGCCGCGATGGCGGCGGCGGCGGCGGCGGGGTCGGGCGCGGCGGTGATGGGGCGGCCGACCACCAGCCAGTCCGCCCCGGCTTCGGCGGCCTCACGCGGCGTCATGGTGCGGGCCTGGTCGCCGGCATCGCTGCCGGCCGGGCGGATGCCGGGGACCACGAGGAGGGCGTTGGGGCCGAGTGCGTCACGCAGGGTGGCAATCTCCTGGGCGCTGCATACAAGGCCATCGGCGCCGGCATCGAGCGCGAGGCGGGCGAGGCGAAGCACCTGCTGGCGCGGCCCGCCAGCGACGCCGACTTCGTGCAGCGCCTCGGCATCGAGGCTGGTGAGCACGGTGACGGCGAGCAGCTTCGGCCGCGCCGCCCCGGCCGTCTCAGCCGCCGCGCGAGCGGCGGCGATCATCGCGCGGCCACCGCCGGCGTGCAGCGTGAGGAACTCCGGCCGCAGCGGCAGGATGGCACGCACGCCGCCGGCGACGGTGTTGGGGATGTCGTGCAGCTTGAGGTCGAGGAAGATCGGTCGGTCATCGATCATCCGCACCCCCTCGGCGCCATTGGCGAGGTAGAATTCGAGGCCGAGCTTCAGCATGCCGCAGGACGGCGCCACCTGGGTCGCCCAGCGGCGCGCGCGCTGGGGGTCGGTGGTGTCGAGCGCGGCGATCAGTCCGGTCATGTTGGGTCATCCAGGCGGGGGGAGCGGGGGCGCGGGCGGGTTGGCGCGGAGGCGGCGGAGTTCGGCCTCCAGCATGGCGCGGGCCTGCTCGGCGCGGCTGGCCCGCCAGCGCAGGCGCAGCGTGGTGCCCCAGAGCATGGCGGCGCCGAGCAACATGCCGCCGCCGAGGGTGGCCAGCAGGGCGAGGGAGAGCGGCGCATCCAGCCGCCAGGGGCCGGGCCAGAAGGAGAGCGCGACGGATTGCTGGTTGGTCAGCGCGAAGACGACAAGCACCGCCAGCAACGGGACCAGCAGCACCAGGCGCAGGAGCATCAGGCGCCCGGCTTACCCTTGTTGACGCGCTCGCGCAGTTCCTTGCCGGCCTTGAAGAAGGGGACCGCCTTCTCATCCACCGGCACGGTCTCGCCGGTGCGCGGGTTGCGGCCGGTGCGGGCATCGCGGTGTTTCACGGTGAAGGCGCCGAAACCGCGCAACTCCACCCGCTCGCCGCGCGACAGTGCCGCGGTGATTTCGGTGAAGATGGTGGCGACGATGGTCTCGACGTCGCGGCTCAATAAATGCGGATTCGCGGCTGACAGTTCAGCGATCAGTTCGGATTTCGTCATGCCCCGCTGCCCTGCCCCCGCGTACTTATTGCCGATACAGCCCAGGCTGCCAGAGCGCCCAGCCGCCGTCAAGGCTAACGCTTTGAGAGAGAAGGGTTTTCACAATTCCACCGAACAACCCCTCCGCATCCTCGCCAAACAGCTTGTCGCGCAGGGTATCGATGCGGATATCGCGGGCCGGCAAGGTGACGGGAATCGCCCGCTCGGCGGCCAGCCACTCCCGTGCGTCGCGCTCGACGCCGATGGCGTCGATCAGCCCGAGGGCGAGGGCCTGCCGGCCGGTATAGGCGCGGCCATCGGCCAGTTCACGCACCCGCGCCGGCTCCATTTTGCGGCCCTTGGCAACCATGGCCACGAACTGGTCATAGAGATCGTCGATCAGCGCCTGCATCACGGCGCGGCCCTGCTCGGTCATCGGCTTGGTCAGGCTCGGCACGTTCTTGAGGGGGCCCGAGGTCAGCGTCTCGTCGGTGATGCCGAGCCAGCGCAGCAGGCCGGAGACCTCGCCGGTCGGCAGCAGCACGCCGATGGAGCCGGTGAGGGTGGAGTTATGCGCGTAGATGCGCGCAGCGGGCAGCGAGATCATGTAGCCGGCGGAGGCCGCCGTGGCGCCCATCACCGCGACTACGGGCTTCTTGGTGGCGACGCGCTCCACCAGGTCATGGATCGCCTCACCCGCCGCAACACCGCCGCCGGGCGAGTTCACCATCAGGATGACGGCACGGACGGAGGCGTCCTCCAGCGCGGTTTCCAGCGCCTTGATGGTCTTGCGTTCGGAGATCAGCGTGCCTTCGACCTTCACGCGCGCGACATGGTCGCCGCCGGTGGAGGACTTGCCGATCAAAATCGCCGCCACCACCAACACGGCGGCGACGGTGAGCAGGCGCCAAAGCAACAGGCGGCGCTTGAGGCGCCGCCTGTCGATCAGCAGATCGGTCTCGAGGGTCATCGCAACCGATCCGGCGTCTTAGTCCTCCGTGGAGAGCTGGTTGCGGCGACGGATCGCGGCACCCAGGATATCGCCCAGCGAGGCGCCGGAGTCCGACGTGCCGTATTCGGCGATCGCCTTCTTGTCCTCTTCCATCTCTTTGCCCTTGATGGTGAGCGACAGCTTGCGGGCCGCACGGTCCACGGCGACGATCTTGGCGTCGACCTTTTCGCCGATGGCGAAGCGGTCCGGACGCTGATCGCCCTTGTCACGGGCGAGCTCGGCGCGGCGGATGAAGCCGGTGAGCACGTCGTCGATCTTGACCTCGATGCCGTTGGACTGCACCGCGGTGACCACGCAGGTGACAACGCTGCCCTTCTGCACGCGATCGAGCACGGAGGCGGCGGGATCGTCGGCGAGTTGCTTCACGCCGAGCGAGATGCGCTCCTTCTCGACATCGACGTCGAGCACCTTGGCCTTGACGATCTGGCCCTTCTCGAACTTCGCCATGGCGAGTTCGCCCGGCTCGTCCCAAGAGAGGTCGGACATGTGGACCATGCCGTCGAGATCGACGCCGAGGCCGATGAACAGGCCGAATTCCGTCATGTTGCGGATTTCGCCCTCGACCACCGATCCGATCGGATGCTCGTCGACGAACTGCTCCCACGGGTTGCGCTGGACCTGCTTGAGGCCGAGCGAGATGCGGCGCTTGGAGGCGTCGACATCCAGGACCATGACTTCGACTTCCTGCGACGTCGCCACGATCTTGCCGGGGTGGGCGTTCTTCTTGGTCCAGGACATCTCGGAGACGTGCACGAGACCCTCGACCCCCGGCTCCAGCTCCACGAAGGCGCCGTAGTCGGTGATGTTGGTGACGCGGCCCGAATACTTGGCGCCCGGCGGATACTTGGCGGCGACGCCTTCCCAGGGATCGGCCTCAAGCTGCTTCATGCCGAGCGAGATGCGCTGGGTGTCGGAGTTGAAGCGGATCACCTGCACGCGCACCGCCTGGCCGATGGTCAGCGCCTCGGCCGGGTGGTTGATGCGGCGCCAGGCGATATCGGTGACATGCAGCAGGCCGTCGACGCCGCCGAGGTCCACGAAGGCGCCGTAATCGGTGATGTTCTTCACCACGCCGTCGAGGATCATGCCCTCCTTGAGGCCCTGGATCAGCTCGCTGCGCTGCTCCGCGCGGGTCTCTTCGAGCACGGCGCGGCGCGAGACGACGATGTTGCCGCGGGCGCGGTCCATCTTCAGGATCTGGAAGGGCTGCGGCATGCCCATCAGCGGGCCGACGTCGCGCACCGGGCGGATATCGACCTGCGAGCCGGGCAGGAAGGCCACGGCGCCGCCGAGATCGACGGTGAAGCCGCCTTTGACGCGGCCATAGATGGTGCCGTTGACGCGCTGCTGCGCCTCGAACGCCTTCTCGAGCGCGGTCCAGGCCTCCTCGCGGCGGGCCTTCTCACGCGAGAGGACGATGGTGCCATCACGATCTTCGTAGCGCTCAACGAAGAGCTCGATCATGTCGCCGGGCTTCACCTCGGGGGTGCTGCCGGGGGGGCCGAATTCCTTGAGGGCGACGCGGCCCTCGCTCTTGAGGCCGACGTCGACGATGGCGAATTCGTCCGTCAGGCGGACGACGCGGCCGGTGACGACGGAGCCGTCAAAACCGGTATCCTTGCCAAGGGTCTCGTCAAGCAGGGAGGCGAAATCTTCGAGGGGACGCATTGATGCGGAGGCCATAGGGTCGCTTGGTTCCTGAACGGCCCGCGGCGTGGCGGGCCCGATCTGGCATGCGCGCTTCAGGGAAGCACGACGTGCCCGCGCCGCCCGATCGGGGTTCGGCGCAGGCCGGATTGAGGTATGCACGGCCCACCATGGGCCAGCGCGGGCGGACACAACTCCCGCGGGCGCCTGGAGTCAAGCGCGGCGGTGGCGGGTCAGTTCCACAGGACGCGCAATCCGGCCGATTGCGGCAGGCCAGCGAAGGCGCGATCGGCGGTGAGCAGTGTTGCGTCCTCGGCGATCGCCTGGGCGGCGAGCATGCGGTCGAAGGGGTCGCCATGGGTCCAGTCGAGCAGGCCCGCACCGCGCGCATGAGCGAGGCTGATCGGCAAGGCCAGCATCTGCTCCGCTGCCAATTGACCGGCGGGATCGGCGACAATGGCCGCCACCTCAGGCCAACGCCCGCGCCGATGCTTCAGCCCCATCTCCCATATGCTGGCGACACTGATCAGCACGACACTGCCCGGCGCCATGATCGCGGCCTGCACCTCGGCGCCGATGCGCTCCGGGGCACCCATCCACCAGGCAAACACGTGCGTGTCGAGCAGCAGCGGGCGGTCAGCCAGGGCCGAAATCCTCCACGCCCTCGCCATTCCAGAGCCGCAACTCCTCCTCCGGCAGCGGATCGAAGAAGAACGAGTCCGGCGGACAGCCAAGATGCTTGAGCCGCCCCGGTACGCGGGGCGGCGGCGCCTCGGGGGCGATCGGGACCAGCCGGGCGACCGGCTTGCCGGCGCGGGCGATCACCACCTCCTCACCGGCCTCGACGCGTTCGATGAGGCGGGAGAAATGGGTCTTGGCTTCGTAGATGTTGACGCTGTCCATCGCCAGCTCCATCGCGTTGGAGTTGACTAGGCTAGTTGGTCAGGCCAGGGCGAGCAAGTTTTTCCGCGATCAGGGCGATGGCGGCCGCGAATGCCGCATCGGCGTCGAGCCCGGTGGTGTCGAGCACCATCGCGTCCTCGGCGGGCCTCATCGGTGCGGCGTCGCGCCCGGCGTCGCGGGCGTCGCGGGCGGCCATTTCGGCGGTGACGGCTGCAAGTGTCACCGAAGGATCACGGACGGAGACCTCCAGCCAGCGGCGCTGGGCGCGGGCGGCGGGCGAGGCGGTGACGTAGAGTTTGACCGGGGCGTCGGGGAAAATCACCGTGCCGATGTCCCGTCCGTCGAGCACCGCGCCCTGCCGGGCCGCGAAACTCCGCTGGAAATCGACCAGGGCGGCGCGCACCCCGGGATGCGCGGCGACGTTGCTGGCGGCGTCATCGGCAGGAGGGCCGCGCAGATCGCCACGCTGGAGGTCCTCCGGGCGGAGCGCGCGGGCGGCGGCCTCGGCGGCATTGGGATCGCGCGGATCGGCCGCGGCATCGAGCACGCGGCGGCCGACGGCGCGGTAGAGCAGGCCGGTATCGAGGTAGGGGAGGCCATACTCGGCGGCCAACCGGCGCGCCAGCGTGCCCTTCCCCGCTGCCGCCGGGCCATCAACGGCAACGACGACGCCCTTCATGCCGCGATAATCGCCGGCGTACCCCCGTTGCCGACCAGGCCGTTCATCAGGCGCACGAAACCGGGGAAACTGGTGTCGATGAAGCTCGCATCATCCACCGCGACCGGCGCGCGGGCGGCTAGGCCGAGGACCAGGGCGCTCATGGCGAGGCGATGGTCCATGTGGGTTTCCACCATCGCGCCGCCCTGCGGTGCTGCGCCGGTGCCGTGAACGATGAGATCATCGCCGATGATCTCGACCTTCACGCCGTTGGCGGCCAGCAGGGCGGCGGTGGCGGTGAGGCGGTCGCTCTCCTTCACGCGGAGTTCCTTCAGGCCAAGCATCCGCGTGGTGCCGGTGGCGAAGGCGGCGGCGACGGCGAGCACCGGGTATTCGTCGATCATCGAGGGCGCGCGCTCCCACGGCACATCGATGGCGCGCAGTGGGCCGTGGGAGACCACGAGATCGCCGACGGGCTCGCCGCCTTCGGTGCGGGCGTTCTCCACTTTGAGGTCGGCGCCCATTTCGCGCAGCGTGGTGAACAGGCCGCAGCGCAGCGGGTTGAGGCCGAGGCCCTCGACGCGCACCCGTGAGCCCGGCACCAGCAGGGCGGCCACCACCGCGAAGGCGGCCGAAGAGGGGTCCCCCGGCACCACCACGTCGGCGGCGCGCAGTTCGGGCTGGCCGGTGAGGGCGATGATGCGCCCGGCGCCCAAGGTCTCCACGGTCACCTCGGCGCCGAAATGGCGCAGCATGTTCTCGCTGTGGTCGCGCGTTGCCTCCGGTTCCTCGATGCGGGTGATGCCGGCGGCGTTGAGGCCGCAGAGCAGCAGGGCCGACTTCACCTGGGCGGAGGGGACCGGCACGCGATATTCCAGCGGCAGCGCCTCGCGCGCGCCCTCGATGGAGAGCGGCAGGCGGCCGCCCTCGCGGGAGGCGAAGCGGGCGCCGCAGGCGGCCAGCGGATCGGTGACGCGGCGCATGGGGCGGCGGCGCAGCGAGGCATCGCCGGTCATCACGGAATAGAAGGGGTGGCTGGCGAGAATGCCGGCCAACAGCCGGGCGGCGGTGCCGGAATTGCCCATGTCCAGCACATCGGCCGGCTCCACCAGGCCGCCGACGCCGCGGCCCGAGACGCGCCATGATCCCGGGCCGTCCTGCACCACCTCGGCGCCGAGGGCACACATGGCGGCGGCGGTGCGCAGCACGTCCTCGCCTTCGAGCAGGCCGGAAATGCGGGTCTCGCCCACCGCGAGCGCGCCGAACATCAAGGCGCGATGGCTGATCGACTTGTCGCCCGGCACTGTGATGGTACCGGCGAGCGGGGCCGCGGGGCGGGTGGAGCGCAGGGGCGTGAGCATATTCATGGTCTGCGCATTAGCATGGCGCGGGTGGATTGGCACGGGGCGGCGGATTTGCGCTATTTGCGGTGTGCGATCAGATGTCGTTTGACATAGCGGCAAAGCGGTGGCATTCCGCGCGCCCTTCGGCCCCCCAAACGAGGCGACCCATGGCGAAGCCTGAACTCGGCAACAAGCGCGTTTGCGTCTCCTGCGCGACGCGGTTTTTCGATCTCCTGAAGCAGCCTGCGGTTTGCCCGAAGTGCAGCACGGAACAGCCGGCCGAGCAGCCGCGCCTGCGCCGCGCGCCGGGCAACGTGCCGGACGACAAGCGCCGCCCCAAGGCCGCCGTGGTGCCGGGGCTGGAGGATACCGACGTCGAGGTCGAAGTGGCGGAGGAAGAGGGCGAGGAAGATGTCCTCGAGGATACCTCCGACCTCGAAGATGATGCCGAGGGCATCGCGGTCGATGTCGAGACCGAATCGGGCGACGAGGAGCGTTAACCGCTCCTCCCCTGCCGAGATGGATTTCTCTCCCTAGCTTTCAGTGGACTCGCCGGTCGTGTGGTGCCGCGCGACTTCGGCGAGGAGTGACCAGACGCGATCCGGCTCCATGCGGTGCGCCGGGTCGTTCAGAAGGCGTTCGATCTCGTCAAGCTTGCTCAGATAATCCACGTCGCTCATCGCCATGCGCCTCGCCAACTCCGATGGGCGGACCTTACAGCCGAAATCGTGGCGGGTTGATGGCATCAACGAGAATGTGATGAAGCCGGGCGTGGCCCAGCCGAGCCGTACGCGGGCCATCGCTGCGGCTCAGCGCGCTGGTATCAATCCACCGGCTTGATCGGCGCGCCCGGATCGGCTGTTGCCGGCTCCAGCGAGACCTTCAACAGCAGATCGGGCAGCATGCGGCGCTGGAAGACCATGCTGCGGTCGTTCTGCATCAGGGGCGTGCTGAGCCGCTGGGATTCCGCCACTGCCGGGCCGGTCAGCGTGTAGCGCAGCGTCGCGTTGAAGCGTTCGTTGGATTTGACCTGGAGGAACAGCGGGCCGACGAAGCCCTTCTCGAACTCGATCACCCGCAGCACCTCGTCGCTCATCGAGGAGACGCCGAAATAGGCGCCGCGCGGCGTGAAGGTGATGGCAACGAGGAAGCTCACCTGCTGCCCGTCGACATCGAGGCGGAGATATTGCTCGCAGCCCGACTGCGTGCAGGCGAAACTTTGCGGCTCGCCCAGCAGCGTGCCGGATTTGTCGATCTGGAACAGGGTGACGCGCCAGGGATGCTTGCCGGTGGTGGTGGGCGCGCGCGTGGCCGGCGGCGGGAGTTGCGCCCAGGCCAGGCTGGGCGCCGCCAGCAGAAGGAGTGCGAACAGCCGCGCCAGCACGGTCCGCAGCCTCACGCGGCGTCCGCCGCGCGGCGCCGGCGCGGGCGGGTCGGCATGGCGGCCGGCGGCGGGGGCGCCTCGTCGGGGCTGTCGAGCGCGCTGAGCAGGGCGGCCCGGAGTTGGGAGAGCTTGCGCTCGTTCTCCACCTTCAGACCGAAAATATCCTTCACGTAGAACACATCCACCGCGCGCATGCCGTAGGTGGTGACATGGGCGGAGGCGATCTGCAGCCCCTGCTCGCTGATCGCCGCCGTGACGTCATGCAGCAGGCCCGGCCGGTCGCGCCCGTTCACTTCCAGCACGGTGTAAGTGTTGGAGGCGTGGTTATCCACCACCACCCGCGGCGGCACGTTCATCGCCCGCATGCGCTTGCCGAGCAGCATCTTGGACGCTTTCTTGATCTCGGCGGCGAGGCGGATACGGCCCGACAGCGCCTGCTCGATCAGCACATAGAGCCGGGCCAGCCGGTGCGGCGCGTCGAAGGCGCCGCCGGCGGCGTCCTGCACCCAGAAGGTGTCAAGCGCCATGCCGTTGGTGAGTGTATGGATGCGTGCATCGACGATGGAGGCGCCGGCCACCGCCAGCGCGCCGGCGATGCGGCTGAACAGCCCGGCATGGTCGGCCGCATAAACCGTCACCTCCGTCACCGCGCGGGCGGGCAAGGGCTGCGTCACCACCGTCAGCGGTGCCGAGCGGGCCTCGGCGTCGCGGATCATATGGGCGTGGCGGGCATGGGTCTCGGGGTCGAAGGAGAGCCAGTAACCGGGGTAGCCGAGGGTGAGGAAGCGGTCCTTATCCTCCTGCGGCCATCCCTCGAGCATCATCGAGGCCGCCTCACGGGCGCGCGCCACCCGCATGTCCCGCTCGGTGGTGGAGAGCCCGCCGGCCAGCACCTCGGCGACACGGGCGTAAAGCTCGCGCAGCAGCGTCGCCTTCCAGCCGTTCCACACCTTGGGCGACACCGCCCGCATATCCGCCACGGTCAGCACCAGCAGCAGGCGCAACCGCTCGGGGGACTGGATGACCTCAGAAAGATCGAGAATGGTTTTGGGGTCGTCGATGTCGCGCTTGAAGGCCGTCGTGCTGAGCAGCAGATGATGCAGCACCAGCCAGGAAACCATCTCGGTCTCCTCCGCCGACAGCCCGAGCGCCGGCCCGATCTCGAGCGCAAGCTCGGCACCCAATTCGGAGTGATCGCCGCCGCGGCCCTTGCAGATGTCGTGCATCAGCATCGCCACGTAGAGCGCCCGGCGGGATTGCAGGTGATCGACCAGGCCGGAAGCCACCGGCGCGACCTCGGCGAGTTCCCCGCGCTCCAGCCCGTTGAGGACGCGGATAGCCTCGATCGTGTGCTCGTCAACGGTGAAGATGTGATAGGTGTCGAACTGCATCTGGCCGACGATGCGCGCCCAGTCCGGGATCATGCGGCCGAGAATGCCGGTCTCGTTCAGCACCTTCATCCACACCGCGCCATCGGCCCGATTGTGCTCGGCGTCGCGCCCGCACAACAGGTCGAGGAAGATCGCCGCGGCCTCTTTGTCGCCGCGCAGCGCGGTCGCCGACCGCTCATTGCGGATCAGCGCGCGCAACGCGAGCGGATGCAGCTTCAGCCCGCGGTCCCGCGCGATCTGCAGCAGGCGCAGCATGCGGATCGGCTCGTCATGGAAGCTCTGCGAGGTCGCCGGCATCAGCCGGCCGTCAGCGAGCAGGAAGCCGGCCTTGACCAGCGCCGCATCGGCATCCACCGCCTGGGCCGGCGGGCCGAGGGCGGCGCGCTCGATTGCGGGCTCCAGCACCTGGGAGAGGCGGATCACCTCGCGGGCGGTGAGGAAATAGTGGCGCATGAAGCGCTCCACGCCGTCCTGCCGCCCGTGGCGCGTATAGCCCATGCGGGCGCCCACCACCGGCTGAAGATCGAAGGTCAGCCGCTCCTCGGCGCGCCCGGCGACGTAGTGGAGGTGGAAGCGCAGCGACCACAGGAAATCCCACGAGCGCAGCGCGAGCCGCGCCTCGGTGAGGGTGATGATGCCGCCCGCCGGCCCTGCGGGGTCGGCGAGTTCCAGCATGGTGCTGGTGCCGAACACGTAGCGCGACATCCAGTAGAGCGTCTGCAGATCCCGCAGCCCGCCCCTGCCCTCCTTGATGTTGGGCTCGACGACGAAGGCGCTGTCGCCGAAGCGGCGGTGGCGCACGTCGCGCTCGGATTTCTTGGCGGCGATGTAGCGGGCGGCGCCGGCCTCGGTGCAGGCGGCGCGGAAGCGGGCGCGGAAATCCTCGAACAGCGCCGCCTCACCGGCCAGCGGCCGCGCATCGAGCAGCGAGGTGCGGATGGTGGCGTCGCCATTGGCCTCGCGCAGGCAATCCGGCACCGAGCGGGTGGCGTGGCCGACCTTGAGGCCGAGATCCCACAGGAAATACAGCACGAACTCGATCGCCCAGAGATCGGGCGGCGTCGGCGCGTCGTCGGTGAGGAACAGCAGGTCGATGTCGCTGAACGGGGCCAGCACGCCGCGGCCATAACCGCCGGTCGCCGCCATGGCCAAGCGCACCCGCCCGCCATTGGCGGTGCTGGTGTCGCAAGCATAGGTGTAGAGCTCACCCAGCATGCCATCCATCAGGTTCGCCAGCAGCCGCGCCGCCTTCAGCCCGGGCAGGTTGCCCTGCTCGAAGGTGTCGCGCACCAGCGACTGGATGCGCCCGAGATGGCGGCGGAAGGCCCCCAGCGCCGCCTCGCGCGGGATCGGGCCGTCATCCCCGGAGGTCGGCCCCTGGATGAGGTTGATCAGCGCCGAGCGAAGCTGGGCGGTCGCCTGGATCGGGTCGGTGGGCAGGGGTTGCGGAGACAGCATCGGGGGATGTTACGGGCTAGTCGGGCGGCGCGCCAAGCAGCAATCCGCGCAATCTGTACAGCGCTGCAAGCGCCTCACGCGGGGTCAGCGCGTCCGGATCGATCGCCGCCAGGCTCTCATGCACCGGGTCCAGCGGCGGCGGCTCGGGCGTGGTCTCCCGCGCGGCGGCGAACAGCGGCAAGGCGGCAGCCTCGGTGAGGCGGCCGTGCCGCTTCTCGAGATCGGCGAGCAACCCGCCGGCGCGGCGCACCACCGGGGCCGGCACACCGGCGAGCCGCGCGACATGCACGCCCCAGGAGCGCCCGCCCGAGCCCTCGGCGACCTCGTGCAGGAACACCACGTCCTGCTTCCACTCCTTCACCCGCATCATGTGCGGTTTCAGGCGGGGCAGTTCGCCCGTCAGCTCGGCCAACTCATGGAAATGGGTGGCGAAAATCACCCGGCAGCGCGTTGCGTTATGCAGCGCCTCCAGCACCGCCCAGGCGATGGCGAGCCCATCCAGCGTCGCCGTGCCGCGGCCGATCTCGTCCACCACCACGAGGGATTTCGGCCCGGCCTGATGCAGGATCGCCGCCGTCTCCGTCATCTCCACCATGAAGGTGGAGCGCCCGCGCGCGAGATCGTCCGACGCGCCGACGCGGGAGAACAGCCGGTCCACTACCCCAATCCGCGCCGCCCGCGCCGGCACCGGCTGGCCAGCCTGGGCGAGAATGGCGATCAACGCGTTCTGCCGCAGGAAGGTGGATTTGCCGGCCATATTCGGCCCGGTCAGCAGCAGCACGCGGCGATCGGGCGACAGATCGCAGTCATTGGGCATGAAGGGGCTCTGCCCGGCGATCGCCGCCTCCACCACGGGGTGGCGGCCAAGCTCGATCCTGAATTCGGCGCCGTCGGTGATCTCCGGGCGGCACCAGGTGCCGGGCTCGGCCAGCCGCGCGGCGGATTGCGCGACGTCGAGCGCTGCCAGTGCCGAGGCGGCGGCGGCGAGCGGATCGGCCTGCGCCAAGGTCTCGCCGAGCAGATGGGCGAACACCACACGCTCCCGCGCCGCCGCTCGCTCGCCCGCTTCGCTGATCCGGCGATCGAGGTCGGAGAGGTCGGGCTGGGTGAAGCGGGCGCCGTTGGCCATGCCCTGGCGCAACGTGAGATCGGGGTGCTCGCGCAGCTTCTCGACGAACTGCGCCGGCGCTTCGATGACGTAGCCGAGCTGCGCGTGGTGCTTGATCTTGAGGCTGGCCACCCCGTAGCGCTGGGCGAAATCGAGCTGCATCGCCGCGATCACCCGGCGGCTGTCGTCGCGCAGCGCCCGCTCGGCATCGAGCTCCCCATCGAACCCGGCCGCAATCGCCGCACCCCCGGCCGAGGGATCGAGGCGCATCGGCGCGGGATCGGCGAGTGAAGCGGCCAGCAGCCCATGCAGGGCGGGCGGCACGGCGAGCCGGTCGCGGATATCCGCCAGCAGGTTCGGCTGCGGGCCGGCAAGACGGGCGGCAGCCGCGGTGGCGGCCGCCATGCCGTCGCGGATGGCGGCGAGATCGCGCGGGCCGCCACGGCCGAGCGAGAGCCGGGCCAAAGCGCGGGCGATATCCGGCGCGCCACGCAGGGCGGCGCGAATGGCCCCGGCATCCCCGGGATTGGCCAGCAGCCAGGACCAGGCATCCTGCCGCGCGGCGATAGCGGCCGGGTCGGCCAGCGGCGCCGCGAGATGCTCCGCCAGCAGCCGCGCGCCGGAGGCCGAGAGGGTGCGCTGCACCGCGGAGAGCAGGGTATGGCTGCTTGAGCCGTCGCGCGCCCGGATGATCTCGAGGCTCTGCCTTGTCGCCGCATCCATCTCCATCCGCCCTGCATCGCCGAGCGGGCTCGGGGCCGAGAGGCGAGGCATCTTGCCGGCCTGCGTGGCGCGCACATAGTCGAGCGCGACCGCCGCCGCCTCGGTCTCGGCCTCCGAAAAACTGCCGAACGCCTCGATGCTGGTGACGGCGAAATGCTGCTCCAGCAGCCGGCGCGGAAAGGCCGGCGGCGGCGCGGCCGGCGTGCGGCGGGCGGTAAAATCGCCCAGCACGATCTCCTCGGGCGCCAGGATTTCCGCCGGATCGAGCCGTCCCAGCAGCGCCGGCAAAGCGGATGGCGCCAGCGCCTGGGTCTCGAACAGCCCGGTGGAGATTTCGAGCCAAGCCGCGCCGATCACCGCCTCGCGCCGGGCCAGCGCCAGCAGCAGATTGGGGCGCGAGGCATCGAGCAGCGCATCCTCGGTCAGCGTGCCCGGGGTAATCAACCGCACCACCTCGCGGCGGATCGGCGCCTTGCCGGTGCGCGCCTTGGGGTCCTCCATCTGCTCGCCGACCGCGACGCGGAAGCCGCGGCGGATCAGCCGGGAGAGATAGGCTTCCGCGGCATGCACCGGCACGCCGCACATCGGGATCGGCTGGCCGCCATGGGTGCCGCGATGGGTCAACGAAATGTCGAGCGCGGCGGCGGCCGCCTCGGCATCGGCGAAGAACATCTCGTAGAAATCGCCCATGCGGAAAAACAGCAGCGCATCCGGGTGCAGCGCCTTGGCGGCGAACCACTGCGCCATCGCGGGGGTGGCGCCATCGGGCGGCGGCGGGGCGAGCGGATTGGCCATCACGCGAGCCGCAGCAACGGAATGGCGATCGCCGCCAGCACCACGGCGGCGAGCCGAACCGGCGTCAGCCGCTCGCGAAGCCACACCACCGCGATCAGGATGGCGAACACCGCCGAGGTATCGCGCAGCGCCGCTGCCGGGGCGATCGGCCCATGCGTCCACACCCAGAGGATGAGGATGTAGGAGGCCATCGAGGCCGCCGCGACCGGGATCGCGCGCAGGCCCGAGCCCTTCAGGATGCCGATGGGCGAAATCTCCCGGCGCAGGCGGATGCACATCGCCAGCGCATTGGTCACCGAGGTCAGGCAGCCATAGGCGAACGCATCCCCCGCCGCGCGCACCCCCTGCGCATCGCACAGCACATAGACCGCGGTCGCGCCGCCCGAGGCCAGCGCCCAGCCGAGCGCGGCAGGGGGAAAACTGCGATCCGTCGTCGCCGAACGGGCCAGCAGGGCGAGAGCGGCCACGATCAGCAACACGCCGCCGATCGCGTAGCCCGAGATCGCCTCGCGCGCGATCCAGGTGGAGAGCGGCACCACCAGCAGCACGCCGATCGCCCGCATCACCGGATAGACCACTCCGAACTCCGCCGCCCGGTAGGCCCGCATCATCGTCAGCACCGTCACCACATTGGTCGCGGTGGAGGCCGCGACCCAGGGCCAGGACGCCATCGCCGGCAACCCGATCACCGCCAGCACCGGCACCACCATCAGCGCGCCGACGATCATCTGCGCCGCCATCGCCTCGGTGGGCCGTGGCGCGACTTTGACGGCCGCATTCCAGCCGGCATGCAGCAGGGCGGAGAGCAGCGCGAGCAGAACGAGAGGCATTGTCATCCCGCCAGACTGCCCGATGCCGCCTGCCCTGTCAGTCCCCACGCGCGAAGATCGCGCTTGCGTCGGGCGGGCCGCCGGTCACAATGGTTCGATAACGCCGTTCAACGGAGGGGGATCTCATGGCCGATGGCAATGACACACGCACCGCGCGCGTCTCGGGGGACGAGGCGCTGGCGATGCACGCCGCCTATCCGCCCGGCAAGCTCGCCACACGCCTGACCAAGCCGCTCGCCACCGCGCGGGACCTGTCGCTCGCCTATTCGCCGGGCGTCGCCGAGCCCTGCCTGCACATCGCCCGCGACCCGACGCTCGCCTATGACTACACGTCCAAGGGCAACATGGTCGCCGTGGTCTCCAACGGCACCGCCGTACTCGGTCTCGGCAACCTCGGCGCACTCGCCGGCAAGCCGGTGATGGAGGGCAAGGTCGCCCTGTTCAAGCGCTTCGCCGACGTCGATGGCATCGACCTTTGCGTCGATACCGAGGACGTGGATGCGCTGATCAACTGCGTGCGCTACCTCGGCCCCTCCTTCGGCGGCATCAACCTCGAGGACATCAAGGCGCCGGAGTGCTTCATCATCGAGCAGCGCCTGCGCGAGCTGATGGATATCCCCGTCTTCCATGACGACCAGCACGGCACCGCCATCGTCGCCGCCGCCGGGCTGATCAACGCCTGCCACCTCACCGGGCGCGCGCTGAAAGACACCAAGCTGGTGGTCAACGGCGCCGGCGCCGCTTCGATCGCCTGCGTGGAACTCCTGAAGGCGATGGGCATGCGGCCCGAGCACGTCACGCTGTGCGACACCAAGGGCGTGGTCTACCAGGGCCGCACCGAGGGCATGAACCAGTGGAAATCCGCCCATGCGGTGGCGACCAACGCGCGCACTCTGCTGGAGGCGATCGAGGGGGCGGACGTGTTCTTCGGCCTGTCCGTCAAAGGCGCGCTGACGCAGGACATGGTGCGCGCCATGGCGCCCAAGCCGATCATTTTCGCCATGGCCAATCCGGACCCCGAGATCACCCCGGAGGAGGCCCGCGCCGCCAGCGCGGATGCCATCATCGCCACCGGCCGGTCGGATTATCCGAACCAGGTCAACAACGTGCTCGGCTTCCCCTACATCTTCCGCGGCGCGCTCGACGTGCGGGCCAGCACCATCAACGAGGCGATGAAGATCGCCGCCGCCGAGGCGCTGGCCTTGCTCGCCCGCGAGGACGTGCCCGATGAGGTGAACGCCGCCGGCGGTGGCAAGCGGCTGCAATTTGGGCCGGAATACATCATCCCCAACGCCTTCGACCCCCGCCTGCTCTCCCGCCTGCCGCCCGCGGTGGCCAAGGCGGCGATGGATAGCGGCGTGGCGCGCAAGCCGCTCGCCGATCTGCGCCGCTACGAGCGCGAGCTTTCCGCCCGACTCGACTCCACGGCCAATGCGCTCGATGCGATCTCCGAGCGGGTGCGCGCCAATCCCCGCCGCGTGGTGTTCGCCGAGGGCGAGGAGGAGAAGGTCGTCCGCGCCGCCGTGCAGTTCCGCAACGCCGGCTACGGCACCCCGGTGCTGATCGGCCGCGAGGACCGGGTGCGCGCCACCCTCGCCTCGCTCGGCCTCGGTATGGGCGACGGCATCGAGATCCATAATGCGCGGATGTCCACCCATAACCGCACATACGCCGACTTCCTCTATGGCCGCCTGCAGCGCCGTGGCTTCCTGCAGCGGGACTGCCAGCGCATGGTCAACCAGGACCGCAACGTCTTCGCCGCCTGCATGGTCGCCACCGGCGATGCGGACGGCATGGTGACCGGCCTCACCCGCTCGGCCGCGGTGTGCCTGGAGGATATCGGCCACGTCATCGACACCGCCCCCGGCGGGATCGCCTTCGGCCTCACGCTGATGCTGGGCGAGCGCGGCCACACCATCTTCATCGCCGACACGCTGATGCATTTCCGCCCCAACCCCACCGAAATGGCCGATATCGTGGTCGGCGCCGCGGCGGCGGCGCGGCGCATGGGCCATGAGCCCCGCGTGGCGCTGATGAGCTACTCCACCTTCGGCAACCCCCGCCACGCCCTGGCCGACGTGATGCGCGAGACGGTGTCGATCCTCGACGAACGCCATGTCGACTTCGAATATGACGGCGAGATGAGCCCGGACGTGGCGCTCGACCCGTCCTACCGCGCGATCTACCCGTTCTGCCGCCTCACCGGGCCGGCCAATGTGCTGGTGATGCCCGGCCTGCATTCCGCCCACATCACCTCGCGCCTCGCCCCCCGCCTCGGCGGCGGCAGCACCATCGGGCCGCTGCTGATCGGGCTCACCCATGCCGTGCAACTGGTGCCGATGGATGCCTCGGTGAACCAGATCGTCGACATGGCGACATTGGCCGCCCACCAGACGGTGCGCGGATAGGGAGAAACCAAAATGGACAGCCTCAAACCCGTCGCCCACCGCATCGCCGCCATCCTCAAGGACCGCAAGCAGACGCTCTCCATCGCCGAGGGCTCAGCGGGCGGGCTGATGTCGGCCGCCATGCTCGCGGTGCCCGGCGCGTCGGCCTATTTCATGGGCGGCGCGGTGGTCTACACGCGCGTCGCGCGGCGCGTGCTGCTCAACCTCTCGGACGACGACATGCGCGCGGTGCGGCCCTCCACCGCCAACTACTCGCGCCTGATGGCCGATGCCTGCCGCTCCCGCTTCGGCACCGACTGGGCGATCGCCGAATCGGGCGCCACCGGCCCCACCGGCAACCGCTACGGCGACGCCGCCGGCCATGCCGCCATCGCGGTCTCCGGCCCCGTCCCGCTCGACCTGGTGCTGGAAACCGGCCATGGCGACCGCGAGGGCAATATGCGCGCCTTCGCCCAGGCCGCGCTGGAACTACTGGAGCGCGCCCTGATTGGATGAACTCACCGTCCATCGCGCCCTCTACCGGCCCGGCCGTCTGCTCGATATCGGGGCGCATGACGGGCTGCTGACGCTGCCGCTCTCCACCCTGCCCGGCGCGATGGTGGAGGCGTTCGAGCCGCTGCCCGCCGCTCATGCCCGGCTCGCCACCGCCACCGCCGGGCGTGCCAATATTCGCTTGCATGCCTGCGCGCTCGCCGAGCGTGACGGGACGGCGGAACTGGAAATGCCCTCGGTCGGCGGGGTGGCGCAGGAGCAATGGGCCTCCCTGGTGAAGGACTACGCGGCGATCCAGGCCTGGGACCCCAGACTGGAGCGTATCGACCGCTTCGAAGTGGAACTAAAGCGGCTCGACGGGTTCGCCTGGCCCGACATCACCGGCATCAAGCTCGATGTCGAGGGCGCCGAGGAGGAGGTGATCCGGGGCGGCGCCGCGACCATTCGCGCCTGCCTGCCGGTGATGACGGTGGAGATCGAGGAGCGCCACCGGGTGGGCAGCACGCGCGCCGTGCCGGCACTGCTCGCCGCGCTCGGCCTCGCCGGCTTCTTCTGGCTCGACGGCTGGCACGAAGTGTCCGCGTTCAACGCCGCGCACATGCAGGTCGCCTCCCCCTCACCGGCGAATTTTGCGGCCTCCGACCCCTACGTTTTCATCTTCCATTTCGTGCCCCCCGCCCTGGTGCCGGCGCTGTTGGCATTGCGGCCAACGGGTTGATTTCGCGAGACGGATCGGCCACAGACTGACTCGTCCAGCGGCGTGGTGCCGCTTGAGGGAATGCGCATGTCCGAATCCTCCATTTCATCCGCCATGGCCCAGGCCGAACCGGTGCAACCGGCCGCGGCGCCGGTGCTGCCGCTGTTCTTCCACAAGGTGGTCGGCATAAACCCGGCAACGCACGGACATTTGAAGATCGACCGCTCTACCGGGTTCGGCTTCGCCGGCGCCGCGCAATCCGTGCCAATCGGCATCGGCGAGTTCGACATCGTGGCGCAGCACTACCCGATCGTATTCGCCAGCGGCCCAATCCCCACGCCGCTCGCCCTGCTCGGCCTGGGCGAGGGTCACAACCTCTTCGTGGAGCCCGACGGCAGCTGGCGGCGCGATACCTACGTGCCAGCCTATGTGCGCGCCTTCCCCTTCATCTTCGTCGAGGACCCCAATTCCAAGACCGTCTACGTCGGCATGGAAGAGAGCGCTGCCTGCATCGGGCCGGATAACGGGCAGCCGATGTTCGAGGACGGGCAGCCGACACCAGCGATGAGCGAATCGGTCAATTTCTGCCTCGCCTTCCGCGACAACCTCACCGCCGCCAACACTTTCGGCCGCGCGCTCGAAGCGCAGGGATTGCTGGAAGAAGAAGAGGCGACCGTGAACTACACCTCCGGCGGCGGCACCCGCATCCGCGGCTTCAAAGTGCTGAAGCCCGAACGGCTGGACCGCCTGAGCGACGAAACCTTCCTCGACTGGCGCCGCCGCGGCTGGATCGGCCCACTCTACGCCCACCTCCACTCCGGCGCCCGCTGGGGCCGCCTGATCGAACTCGGCGCGGCGCAACACCGGCCGGCTTGAGCGGGGCCTTTGGAAGCAAAGGCGAGGGGGCGCTGGCCCCTCGACCCCGGCCAGGGGCCGAGCCCCTGGACCACATGCATTTGAAGGCTTGGTGAGAATAGAGAGAGGGGCCCGCTCGATGGTTGCAACCACCGAGCAGGCCCCTCTCTCTATTCTCACCCTCTTAAACGGATGCGGGTCTGGGGGCTCCAGCCCCCAGCGGGGTCAAGGGGCAGAG
The DNA here is from genome assembly GCA_903865895.1 of uncultured Rhodospirillales bacterium. Lineage (GTDB taxonomy): Bacteria > Pseudomonadota > Alphaproteobacteria > Acetobacterales > Acetobacteraceae > CAIYPH01. Next base: position 50,779 of record CAIPLM010000109.1, read on the forward strand.
CCCCTTGCCTTCCTTCTCAACACGCCCGCGCAGCGAGCGCCGCGGCTACGCCGCGACCTCGGTGGTCTTGGGGGTGGCGATTTGGACGCTGTTGGGGCCGTAGCGGTCGGTGAAGGCGGTGGTGTCGATTTCTTCGAGCATGATGTCCTGCGCCATTACCTTGCGCTTCCACTCCAGGTGGGCGGCGTGCTTGTCGTGGAACTCCGGCATCACTTCGCGGCCGAACAGCTCCAGGCTTTCGCAGATATGCTCATGGCTGTTTTTGCCGGCCTGGTTGAGCAGGATGATCTGGTCGATCTTGGAGCTTTCGAACTTGCGCAGCTTGCGGCGGATGGTTTCGGGCGAGCCGATCAGACCGCCGCGGAGCGCGCGGGCGTGGCCTTCGGGGTTCTCAGCCTTCCACTTCTCGAACTCCTCCCACATGTTCACCGTGCCGGCCGGCGGGCGCTTGCGGCCGGGCTGGGCGCCGTAGAAGCGCAGCGCGAACTGGAAGAACATCGCGCCATCGGCCCGGCGCTGCGCCTCCTCGTCGGTTTCGGCGCACATGAAGTAGCTGACGAGCGCGATGTTGGGGTTGATCGCGTAGTCCGCCAGACGATCGAGCCGCTTGGTGATGGCGTTGTAGTAGGCATGGACCCAGGCATGCGCGGCGTCCGCGCTGAGGAACTGGAAGGCGAGCGCGCCGAGGCCGCGGCGGCCGGCCATTTCGATGGTCTCAAGCTGCGAGCAGGCGACCCAGAGCGGGGGATGCGGGCGCTGGATCGGCTTGGGCAGCACGTTGCGCAGCGGCATTTTGAAGTAGGGGCCGTCGTACTCGCAGGGACCGTCCTTGAACATCGGGATGACCGCGCGCAACCCGTCCTCCCACACCTGGCGCTTATCCTCCATGACGCGGCCGAAGGGTTCCAGCTCGGTGATGGAGGCGCTTTCGCCGGAGCCGAACACGGCGCGGCCGTTGCTCAGCAGGTCAAGCGTCGCCACCCGCTCGGCGACGCGGGCGGGGTGGGAGGTGGTGAGCTGCATGATGCCGTGCGCGAGCTTGATCTGGCTGGTGCGCTGGCTCGCCGCGGCGAGGAACATCTCGGGGGTGGGGGAGTGGGAGTATTCCTCGAGGAAATGGTGCTCCACCTGCCACGCGTAGTCATAGCCCAGCCGGTCCGCGAGCTCGATCTGGGTGAGCGCGTTCTGGTAGAGCTTGTGCTCGCTGTCGGGCTGCCAGGGGCGGGGCAGTTGCAGCTCGTAGAAAATGCCGAATTCCATTTTGGGTTCCTCCGCGTCTTGGTTGACGTGATCGTTGCCCAATTGCCGGCCGCTGGCAAATCCCCCCACCTTGCACCCGTCGGGCCATCGTCTAGGCTCGGGTAAGAACACGGAGGATCCGCCATGAGCTTTCCCCTACCGATCGCCACCCCGGACGCTGTCGGCCTCGATCCCGCGCGGCTGGAGCAAATATGCGCCGTCATCGAGCGCCATATCGCCGGCGGCATGCATCCCGGCGCGCAGATCGCGGTGGCGCGGCATGGCAAGCTCGCCATGTTTCGCAGCTTCGGCCAGGCGCGCACCGCCGCCCCGGTGGCGGCCAGGGATGACACCCTGTTCCTGCTCTACTCCAACACCAAGGTGGTCACCGCCTGCGCGGTCTGGACCCTCGTCGAGGACGGCGCCATCCGCTTCGGCGATCGCGTGGCGGACCACCTGCCCGGCTTCGAGAAGCACCGCAAGGGCGACATCACGCTGATCCAGCTGCTCTCCCACCAGGGCGGCTTCCCCACCGCCGCGGTGCCGCCGGAGGTCTGGGGCGATCACGACCTGCTGCGCCACGTCGTCTGCGATTTCGTGCCGGAATGGCCGGCCGGGCAGCGCCTGCAGTACCACGCCAGCGCCGCTCATTGGGTGGCCGGCGCGATGATCGAGGCCGTCACCGGGCAGGATTTCCGCCTCTATATCCGCGACAAGGTGATCGCCCCGCTCGGCCTCGGCGACGAACTATATGTCGGCCTGCCCGAGGCGCAGCACGCCCGCGCAGCCGACATGCATGAGCCCGATGGCGCCGGCGGCGTGCGCAACAAGAATCCGGAAAGCTCGGCGGCGCATCGCATGGCCGGCGTGCCCGGCGGCGGCGGCTATGCCACCGCGCGGGCAATGGCGGCCTTCTACCAGATGCTCGTGCAGGGCGGGCAACTCGGCGGCACCCGCATCGTCTCGCCGCGCCTGCTGCGCTACGTGACGCAGAATTTCACCGGCGAGCGGCTCGACCTTTCCAGCGGCATGCCGATGCATCGCGGCCTCGGCCCCTATGTCCGCGGCACCACCGAAACTGTTCGCGGCATGGGCGCGCTCGCCCATCCCGGCACCTTCGGCCATGGCGGCGCCGGCTCCTCCTATTGCTGGGGTGACCCGGATTCGGGCGTCTCGATGAGCTTCCTCAGCAATTGCCGCCTCGCCGAGGAGGATCATGATCTGCGCATGGAAGTCATCAGCAACATGGTCCACGCCTCGATCGTCGGGTGAGCGTTCTCGTCACCGGCGCCGGACTGATCGGCCGCCTCACCGCCGGGCTGCTGGCCGCGCGCGGGGAGCGCGTGGTGCTCGCCGATATCCGCGCGCCCGCCGGCCTCGCCATCGAGCCCTGCGACGTGACCGACGCGGCTGGGCTTGAGGCGCTCGTGGTCCGCCACCACGTCAGCGCTATCATCCACACCGCCGCCATGCTCTCCACCGGCATACGGCAGGACCCGGTGGCGGGGGTGCTGGTGAACGTGATGGGCACGGTGAACGTGCTCGACATCGCCCGCCTCCACCGCCTACGCCGCGTCGTCTGCGCTTCTTCCTCCACCGTCGGCTACACCACCTTCGGCCGCCACGACGCCGCGCCGATCGAGGAGGACCTGCCGCTCCATCTGATCTCCGAGCGCCCCGCCAGCATCTACGCCGCCAGCAAAATCGCCGGCGAGCATTTCGCCTGGCTGTTTCACGATCTCTATGGGGTGGACGTCGTCTCGCTCCGCTACGCCGCCGTGCTCGGCGCTACGGCCGAACCGCCGAGCAGCGTCCCCGGCCGCCTGCTCGCCCGACTGTTGGAGGGCGCCCGCACCGGCAGCCACGTGGTGCTGGACGATCCCTTCATGGCCTGGGATGGCGGCGAGGAATTCGTCGATGCGCGCGACTGCGCCGCGGCCAATGTGGCCGCGCTTGATGCCGCCACCCCCGTCCAACGCGTCTACAACGTCGCCCCGGGCGGCTGGTGCACGCTGGCGGAATTCGTCGCCGCCGTGCGCGAAGTCGCCCCGGGCCTCTCCGTCACCCTGCCTCCCCCCAGCGGCAAAGGCTTCGCCGGCTTCCCCCATATGCGCCCCGCCCCCTCCGACACCCAGGCGGCCGCACGCGACCTGGGCTTCCGCTGCACCCACTCCCTCACCGACACCATCCGGCATGTCCGGGACATGACGCTCTGACGAAAGGACTGAAATGACCGCCTCGATCTTCAAAGGCACCGTCCCCGCCCTGATGACCCCCTGCACGGCGGATCGCCGGCCGGATTTCGATGCCCTGGTGCGCAAGGGCGTGGAGCTGGTCGGGCTCGGCATGTCCGGCGTGGTCTATTGCGGCTCGATGGGCGACTGGCCGCTGCTGTCGGACGAACAGCGCATGGAGGGCGTCGCCCGCCTCACCGCCGCCGGGGTGCCGGTCATCGTCGGCACCGGGGCGCAGAACCCGGCCCGCGCCGCCGCCTTCGCCGCCCATGCCAAATCCGTCGGCGCCCAGGGTTTGATGGTGATCCCCCGCGTGCTCTCGCGCGGCACCTCGTCCTCCGCCCAGCGCGCCCATTTCGCCGGCATCCTGGAGGCGGCCGGCGGGCTGCCGGCGGTTATCTACAACTCGCCCTACTACGGCTTCGAGACCAAGGCCGAGCTGTTTTTCGACCTACGCCGCCAATACCCCAACCTCGTCGGCTTCAAGGAATTCGGCGGCGCCAAGGCGCTCTCCTATGCCGCCGAACACATCACTGGCCAGTCGCCCGACCTCACGCTGATGGTCGGCGTCGATACCCAGGTGGTGCACGGCTTCGTCAATTGTGGCGCGGTGGGCGCCATCACCGGCGTGGGCAACGTGCTGCCGAAGGAGGTGCTGCACCTCGTCGCCCTCTGCGAACAGGCCGCCGCCGGTGACCCCGTCGCCCGCCGCAGGGCGGAAGAGCTCGACCGCGCGCTCGGCGTGCTCTCAAGCTTCGACGAGGGGGCGGACCTCGTGCTGTTCTACAAATACCTGATGGTGCTGACCGGCAACCCCGAATACGAACTCAACTTCAATGCCACAGACGCGCTGAGCCGGAGCCAGAAGCATCTGGCCGAGACTCAGCTGCGTCTGTTCCAGGCCTGGTACGCCGCCTGGAGCAGCGCGAACGCCTAATACCAGCCCGCTTTGATGGTGACCGATGAAGAATGGGTCAACGCGGGTCGGTATCAGGGTCTCTTTTGGCGCGCGGCCGCCCCGCCAACCCCACGCGCGATACCAACCCGCACGATACGTGAGGAGTCACGCATTGTGCGGGTTGGTATAAGGCGCGGGATGGAAGCCGCCGCGCTCAGGCAGCGCGGCGGCGGACTTGGCCGGTGATCTCCTGGCGATGCGTTACCGACAGCACGCCGATAGTCTGGCCGATATTGCCGGCCACGAGATGCACCATCTCGGCCGGCATGGCCTCCATCGCGATATCGATGCGCATGGCGGTGCCGGAGACCTGGGCTTCGAAGCGATCAGGCACCAGGTCGCGCTTGGCGAAGGGTTGCAAGAGGCGCGGCAGCAGCCCGGGTGAGGGCTCGGCATGGACGGTGAAGCGCACGGCGGCAAGCAGGCCGACAAGGGCCCAGGGTTCGGTTGACATGATGATGGAAGTCCGGAACGTGAGTACAGAAAATCAGGCGCGTCTAAGCCCCGGCTGCTAGGCAGCCGGGCCCGTAATTCGCGCAATCTGCGTCCGGAACATCATCCTTCGCGTATAACCCATCGCTCAGGCGAGCGCCAGGGCCCCCTCCGGCATCGGGGCGTGGAATTCATCCTCGCTCACCCCGTAGATCTCCTGCACCTTCGCCGCCGTGAGATCGGCCGGCGTGCCATCGAACACGATCCGGCCGGACTGCATGGCGACAATGCGGTCGCAGTAGGAGCGGGCGGTGTCGAGGTGGTGCAGATTGCACAGCACGGTCAGCCCGTCCTCCCGGTTGATGCGGCGCAGCGCGTCCATCACGATCCGCGCGTTATGCGGGTCGAGGCTGGCGATCGGCTCGTCGGCCAGCAGCAGGCGCGGCTCCTGCAACAGCGCCCGGCAAATCGCCACCCGTTGCTGCTGCCCGCCCGAGACCTGGCCGGCGCGCAGGAGCGCGACCTCCAGCAGGTCAAACCGCTCCAGCGTCTTCAACGCGAGCGCCCGCTCCTCCGCGCTGAACAGCCCGAGCAGGGAGGGCATCGTCGCGCGATGGTTCAGCCGGCCCATCAGCACATTGGTCAGCACATCGAGCCGCGGAATGAGGTTGAACTGCTGGAAAATCATCGCGCAGTTGGTCCGCCAATCCCTCAGCGCGCGGCCAGAGAGCGCGGTGACATCGGTCTCCCCGTAGCGAACGCTGCCGGAAGACGGTGCCTGCAACCGGTTGATCATCCGCAGCAAGGTCGACTTTCCGGCGCCCGAGCGGCCGAGGATGCCGAGCATCTGCCCGGGCGGTACGGTGAGCGACACATTATCCACCGCCGTCTTGGCGCCGAACTTGCGGGAGAGGCCGTGGATTTCGAGGGGTTCATGACCAGTCATCCCGCCAGAATGGCCTGCCGCCTTGCCGCACCGCAACCCCTGGTGCGGCCTTACCGGCGCACCCGCCGCATCATGGCAAGCAATATCAGGGTCGGCAGCGTTACCCAGGTCATCAGCAGGAAGTCGTCGTTATAGGCGACGATCAGGGCCTGGCGGTTGATCATCTGGTCGAGCACCGCGGCGCCCTGGGGGGTGGCGGGGTTGAGCGCGTGGCCGAGCGGGGTGGCGCCGTGCAGCAGGCGGTTGAAGGGGCTCGCCACCGCGCTCAGCACTTCGTGCACCGTCTGCGCGTTGCGGGTGAGTGAGAAAGAAGTGATGGAGATGCCGACCGCGGCGCCGATATTACGCCCGAGCGACAGCAGCCCGGCGGCGTCGGCCCGGTATTGCGGGCTGAGCGTGGCGTAGGCGATCACCGAGAGCGGGTTGAAGATCCAACCCATGCCGAAGCCCTGGAACACCAGGGTGAGCAGCATCTGGTCGCGCGAGACATCCGGCGTCCAGCCGCTCATCGAGAACAAGGTCGATGCCAGCACCAGCACGCCGACGGTCATGAAAATCCGCTGATCCACCCACCCGCCGTATTTGCCCGCCAGCGTCATCGCCACCATCGTACCGAGGCCGCGTGGCGCCAGCACGATGCCGGCGGTCTCCACCGGGTAGCCGGCGAGGTTCTGCAGATAGGGCGCGAGCAGGGCTGAACTTGCCATCAGCACCATGCCGGTCGAGCCCATCACCAGCATGGCGCTGGTGAGATTGCGATCGCGGAAGATCGCCGGCGGGATGAAGGGGCGCTCGGCGGTGAGCATGTGGACGATGAAAAGGTAGGTGCCAAGCACGGCGAGCACGAGTTCGGCGGTAATTTCCGCGGAGCTGAACCAGTCCAGCTCCTGGCCACGGTCGAGCATCAATTGCAGGCTGCCGATCGCCATGCCGAGCACGGCGAAGCCGGTCCAGTCGAAGCGCAAGGCGCGGTTCGGCTCGCTTTTGGGCAGGAACAGCGCGAGGCCGGTGATGGCGAGGATGCCGAAGGGAAGGTTGACGTAGAACACCCAGCGCCAGTTATACGCCTCCGTCAGCCAGCCACCGAGCGTGGGGCCCGAGATCGGCCCGACCATGACGCCGAGCCCCCAGATCGCCATCGCCTGCGGGCGCTTCTCCACCGGGTAGATATCCAGCATGATCGCCTGGCACAGCGGCACCAGCGCGGCGCCGAAACCGCCCTGGGCGATGCGGAACACCACCATCTGGTCCAGCGTTTGCGCCGCGCCGCATAGCATGGAGGTGACCGTGAAGCCGACGAGGCAGATCAGGAACAGCCGCTTGCGCCCGAAGCGGGCGGCGAGCCAACCCACCGGCGCCGTCATGATCGCCGAGGCGACCACGTAGGAGGTCAGCACCCAGGTAATCTGGTCGAGCGTGCTGTTCAGGCTG
>CAIPLM010000110.1 GCA_903865895.1 uncultured Rhodospirillales bacterium
CTGGGGCGCGTTCCTGTGGCCGCTGGTGATTGTGCAGGACAAGGCGCTGAACGTGCTGTCGGTGGGGCTGACCACCTATACGCAGCCCTATCTCGGGCAGCCCATGTGGGGCGCGGCGATGGCGGCCTCGACGGTGGCGACGATCCCGATCGCGGCGCTGTTCATTTTCTTCCAGCGGTATTTCGTGAAGGGACTGACGGCGGCGGCGGTGAAGGGCTGAGGGGAAAATCTTCGGCGGGTATCGTTTTTATGATTGACTGCGATGTTATGATGGGGTAGGCTGCCTGGGTTGATCAACCCTTGCCATGGAGACCCCTGCGATGCCGCCCGCAATTTTCCCCCTGCACCGCCTGCTGCACGGAGTCGTGCTGCGCCTGGTGTTGATGCTGGGTGGGGCGTTGGGGCCGGCGCGGCGGGGGCGGATGGAGCGGGAGTTGCGCGGGCTGGTGCGGGCGCTGGCCGCGCTGGAGGATGCGGCTTTCTGGGAGGACCCTCGGACGGCTGGCAAGGCGGCGGAGGTTGCGCGGTGCCGGGCTGATGCGGGGCGGCGGGCGCTGCCGCGCCGGCTTGGGCTGTTTTCGTGGGGGCGGGGGATGCGGTGCGCGGCGTGCGTGGCGGCGGTGCCGTGCGCGGAGTATGCCCGATGTACCGGCGGACTGTGTGCCGCGTGGTCACCGCCCGCGTGCGCTATGCGGGGGCGGCGTTTTCGCATGGAAAAACGGGTAAAGTCTTTTTGCTTCTTTTTCTTCAGAAAAAGAAGGCCTTCCTTCGTGGTGAGTGACGCGGGCATGGTCGGGTGGGGATTGGGGATGCTGGGGTGCGTCGGCACGACCCTCCCCCGGCCCCTCCCGCAAACGCGGGAGGGGGGAAGACGGGCTTACAGGCGGGGTGGGAGGGCTTGCTGGGCGGTGCGCTCGGTGGCGTCGGGGTTGTCGGTGATGCGGCACTCGGCGTCGAGGATCATGGTGGCGCGGCGGGTGGTGTCGAAGCTGGGCCAGTCCGGCAGGCCGGGGTGGTTGGGGGTGCCGGTGCGGGCGAAGCTGGCCCAGGCGGTTTGCATGGCGGCGGCGAGGGCGTGGTGAGCGGTGCCGTCGCCGGTGACGCCGGGGGCGCGGTCGCGGCCGAAGACGAGGGGGAGGCAGAGGTTGTGGGGCGCGCCCATGCGGCCGCCCTGCACCGGGCTCTGCCAGGTGAGGCGGTAGGCGTAGACGGGGGCGTGGGCGGATTGGCGCTCGGCCTGGGTGATGCTGCCTTGGCCGAAGCGGCGGTCCGACTCGATATCGGCGTAGAGTTGGGATGGCGTCGCCTTGGGGCGGTTGGCGCGGTAGGTGGCGATGACGGATTTGGCGGTGCCGATGTCAATCTCGCAGGCGTCGGCGATGCGGCGGGGCAGGTCGGAGGCGGAGAGGGAGAAGATTGAGGGGTCGCCGAAGCCGGTGAGGCTGGTGACTTCCTCGCTGGTGGCGCCGATCAGCATCGGGATGCCGGCGGCGAGGGGCGTGGCGGCGGGCTCGAAGGGGTCGGAGGGCAAGGTAGCGCCGTCGATCACCGGGGCGAATTGGCGGAGCACGCCGGGCGCGCCCTCGCGGGCGGCGGCGAAGGCGGCGAGGATGGCGTCATCGGGGACGGTTTGCAGGTCTTCGAGATGGCCGGGCTTGATGCCGAGCCGGTGCAGGGCCTGTTCGGCGGCCGCGGTGGCGCGGGCGCGGGGCACGGCGCGGAGGAAGGGGCCGGACTGCACGATGGCCTTGTGGAACAGGCCCTGGGCGGCGGGCATCGCCAGCAGGGTGGTGACCTTCATGCCGCCGCCGGACTGGCCGAAAATGGTGACGTTCTCGGCATCGCCGCCGAAGTTGGCGATGTTGTCGCGTATCCATTCGAGGGCGGCGATGATGTCGCGCATGCCGGCATTGCCAGCGAGGCCGTGGGCGGCGCCGCCGAGTTCATCGAGGTAGAGGAAGCCGAAGATGTTGAGGCGGTGGTTGAGGGTGACCACCACGACGTCCTGATTGCGGGCGAGGTCCTCGCCGGTCCACCAGCCCCAGGAGCCGGAGCCGGAGGCGAAACCGCCGCCGTGGAGCCACACCATCACCGGGCGCTTGCCACCGGTGGCGGGGGTCCAGACGTTCAGCGCCAGGCAATCCTCGCTGTAGGGGATCGGCTTGGTTTCGACGCCGCGATGGAATTCGAGCGAGGCGCCGTTGGCGGGATTGCCGGCCTGGGCGGGGTCGAGGAAGGGGAACAGGATTTGCCGGGCCTGGTTGGGGAAGCTGCGGGCATCGCGCACCCCCTCCCACGGCGCGACCGGCAGCGGCGCCTTGAAGCGGTGGGGGGGCAGGGGGGCGGCGGCGTAGGGGATGCCCTTGAAGGCGATCACCCCTTGCGCGGTGTAGCCGCTGATGCGGCCGGCGGTGGTCTCGTTGACGATGCGCATGGCTCAACCGGTGATTTCGATGACGGTGATGTGGTTGCCCGCGGTGGGCCAGGTGCGGGCGGGGATGGTCTCGTCGTTGAAGGTGCCGGTGACGGTCTTGCCGGGTTCGCCGAGCAGCTTGGTGGTGGAGACGGTCGGCACGCCCGGTGGAACGTCACTGACGGGTTGGCCGTTGATCAGCACCTTGTCGCGCCCGGCGCCGAAATAGCCGCGGGGGCGGGACATGTAGAGCGCCGCCGCCGCGTCGGTGTCGCCCTTGGCGAAGGGCTGCGGGCGGAGATGGAGGATGGCGGAGGAGCGCGGGAAGGGCGCGCGGTAGATGTGGGTGATGGGGTTGCCCGGCGCGGCGACGACGAATTCGTAGAAGGCCTGGGGATCGGCGGTGAAGGGGCCCCAGATGCCGTCCTCGCCGGTGATGCGGTCATGCACCGCGGCACCCTGGCGCTCGCCGGTGGCGGGATCGACGCGGAAGATGGTCACCCTTGCGCCGTCGATGCCGATATTGGTGGGGGCATCGGCCTCGAAGCCGCTCACCTTGCCGTTCAGCACGGGCGTGGATTCCGGGGTGATGGCGAGGGTTTTGGGGGCGGCGCCGGTGATGGCCTGGTAGAGCGGCGCGAGGGTGGCGAGGCCGTAGCCGGCCTCGCGATGGTCGGCGCCGGGGAGTACGTGGTTTTCGGCGCCGGCGAGCGCCGGGGCATCGAAGCTGATGCCGGTGGGGATGCCCTTCATGCCGAGATAGGCGCCGTCGGGCTGGGCGTATTTGTCGTTGCTGTCGCTGCGGATGGTCACCGTGCGGACGCCGGCCACCACCTCGCCGGGCGGGCCGTTGAGGCCGCGCATGAAGGGCGAGGCGCCGTTGAACTCGCTGCCGATCAGGATCTTGTCGGAGACCAGAACGCCGTGGTTTACCGCGCCGCAGGTGACGAGGAGCGCGACATGGGCCGCGCCGCCGCCGTTGCGCAGATAGTTGCGCGTGGTGTTGCCGCCGCGGGATTGCGCGACCAGCACCAGCTTGGCCGCGCCGGTGAGCGCCTTCACCCGCGTGACCTCGGCGGCAAGCTGGTGCATCACCTCATCGGCGGTGGAGCGGCCGGGCTGCGGCTTGTCATAGACGGAACTCGCCTGGGGGTAGCGCAGGTCGAGCGCGAAGAGCTTGTCGCGCGGGTATCCGTTGCTCTCGAAGCGCCACAGCGTGGTGATCCACAGCCCGGCGGTGTCGCCGTTGCCGTGCACGAAAATCACCGGCGGCAGGTCATCCGCGCGGGCGGTGGGGCTGGTGAGGGCGGCGGTGGCGGCGAGCATGAGGGTGCGGCGTCCGATGCTGGGGTTGGTCATGGGGGTTCCTCCCGGTTGGGGATGACCATGGCGCAGCGGGCGCGCCCGTCAAGGTGTTGCGGCATGACGGAAGGCGCCACCGCTCGCCTGGCCCGGCCGGGTCGAGACCGGGGCGCCGCCGGCCATGCGGGCGCGCAGCCGGGCGGTGAGCTCGATCACGAAGTCCATCACCACGCGGGTGCGGGGCGGCAAGTGGCGGCGGGAGGGGGTGGCGAGGTACACGGGTACCCGTGGCGGTTGGTAGCCGGGCAGCACGCGCACCAGCCGGCCATCCGCGAGGTCCTCCACCAGTTCGAGGTCCGGCAGCAGGGCGATGCCGTAGCCGGCGATTGCCGCCCGGTAGAGCGCCTCCACGACGTTTGCCGAGAGCGGGCTGGTGATCGGCACGTCCACCGGGCCGCGCGGGCCGGTGAAATGCCAGACCTCGTTGCGGGAGGAGGTGTGCAGCAGGCAGATATGCTCGGCCAGATCCTCCGGCCGCGCCGGCGTGCCGCGGCGGTTGAGGTAGGAGGGCGCGGCGACGGGCAGCCAGCCGACCTCGCCGATCTGGCGCACAACCAGCGAACTGTCATCGAGCGGGCGGAAACGGGCGGCGATATCAAGGCGATTGGCGACCATGTCGGTCGTCTCGTCGCTCATCACCAGCTCGATGGCGAGGCCGGGGTGGCGGGACAGCAGCTCCGGCAAATGCCCCGCGAGGTAGTTGCCGAATCCGACCGGCGCCCCGAAGCGCACCAGGCCGACCGGCGCGGTGCGATGGCTGCCGAGCGCGACCTCCATCTCCTCGGCCACCTGCAGCATGTGGCGGGCATGGGCCAGCAGGTCCTCGCCATCGGGGGTGAGGCTCAGGCGGCGCGTGGTGCGGTGGAGGAGGCGCACGCCGAAATGGGCCTCGAGATCGGCGATGCGGC
>CAIPLM010000111.1 GCA_903865895.1 uncultured Rhodospirillales bacterium
CTGGGGCGCGTTCCTGTGGCCGCTGGTGATTGTGCAGGACAAGGCGCTGAACGTGCTGTCGGTGGGGCTGACCACCTATACGCAGCCCTATCTCGGGCAGCCCATGTGGGGCGCGGCGATGGCGGCCTCGACGGTGGCGACCATTCCCATCGCGGCACTGTTCATTTTCTTCCAGCGGTATTTCGTGAAGGGGCTGACGGCGGCAGCAGTGAAGGGCTGAACTCCACTTCGGCCGGGGAAGCTGGGAAGTAAGGCAAGGGGGGTAACGCCCCTTGCTTGAGTTCTAGCCCCCGACCAGCGGGCGGCGGGATCAGAGCGCCGTGGCGAGTCCGCCGTCGATGTAGAGTTCTTGGCCGGTGATGTAGCTGCCGGCGGGGCTGGCGAGGAAGATGGCGATGCCGGCGAGGTCCTCGGGCTGTCCCCAGCGGCGCAGGGGGATGCGGTTGGTCATGCGTTCGACGAATGCGGTGTCTTGGCGCAGCGGGGCGTTAAGCTCGGTGACGATATAGCCGGGGGCGAGGGCGTTGACGGTGATGCCGTGCGGGCCGAGTTCGCTGGCCAGGGTGCGGGCGAGGGCACCGACGCCGGCCTTAGAGGCGGCGTAGCCGTGGATGGTCGGCCGGCCGCGGGTGCCGGTCATGGAGCCGGTGAGGATGATGCAGCCGGATTTCTGCCCCATCATCAGCAGCGCGGCTTCCTGCGCGGCGAAGAAGACGCCTTTGAGGTTGATGTCCTGCACCCGGTCCCAGGCTTCCTCGGTCCATTGCCCGAGGGGGGCGGCGCCATGGGTGCCGGCGTTGGCGACAAGGATGTCGAGCCGCCCGTGCCGCCCGGCCACGTCACGGATGGCGGCCTGCATGGCGGGGATGTCGGTCACGTCGAAGGCCACGCTGTCGGCGCTGTGGCCGGCTGCGCGCAGGGCGGCGACGGGGGCGGCGAGGGTGTTGGCGTCTGAACCGTTGAGGATGACGGTGGCGCCGGCCTCGGCCATCCCTTTGGCCATGCCGAGGCCGATGCCGCGGGAGGAGCCGGTGATGAGGGCGACTTTGCTGGCCAGCGAAAACAATGGGTTCACGAGTTTGGTGTCTCCAGCAGGGGGCTAAGCGAGCTTCACCCCGTAGAAATAGGTCCCGCCCTTCGGCACGTCGCGCACGCGGTGGTTGATGGCGTGGGGGAAGAAACGCTGGCCGAGGGGGATATAGGGCACATCCACCCAAAAGCGCTTCTGCATCTCCACGCAGATATCGTGCTGGGCGGCAATGTCTGACGTGTCGAACCAGGCGTCGCGCAGGCGTTCCAGTTCGGGGCTGGTCGGCCAGCCCGCCCAGGCCTTCAACCCGTTGGCGCGCAGGCCGATATGCCCGGCGGGGTCCATCGTGCCGCCGCCGCCGAGATTGGTGTGCACCAGGTTCCATCCGCCCTCGGAGGAAGGCCCGGTCTTGGCGCGGCGCTGGATCAGCGTGCCCCAATCCATCGTCTGGAGATCGACATTCATGCCGCAGCGCTTCAGCAGGTCGGCGGCGGCGACGGTGATGGCGCTGAGCTCGTTCATGTCGGCGGGGTTCATCATCACCACCTTCTCGCCCTTGTAGCCGGCGGCGGCGAGGTCGGCGCGCACCTTGGCGAGATCGCGCGGGCCACGCAGCACCTCCATCCCGGCGTCGCTCGCCATCGGGCTGCCCGGCGTGAAGGCACCGACGCCGTCGCGCCACAGGGTTTTGTCGTCGCCGGAAACGACGGTCATGAACTCGGCCTGGCTCACCGCGCCGAGCAGGGCGCGGCGGATGGCCGGATTGTCGAAGGGCGGCTGGAGATGATTGAAGCGCAGGATGGCGATGCCGCCGAGCGGGTCGATCGTTTCCAACCGCAGCTTCGGCGAGGCGCGCAGCTTGGGGAGCAGGTCGGGCGGCGGGCCCCACCAATCCGCCTCGCCGGCGAGCATGGCGGCGAGGCCGGTGCTGGGATCGGGGATCACCATCCACTCCACCCGATCGACGAAGGCGCGCTTGGAGCCGGCAGACTGGCTGACCGGCTCATCGCGCGGCACGTAGCCCTCGAAGCGCGCATAGGCGACGCGAGCGCCCGGCACCCGCTCGGCGGCGAGGAAGCGGAAGGGCCCGCTGCCGATCATCTCCGTCACCTGCTTGGAGGGATCGGTGAGCGCCAGATGCTCCGGCATCACCAGGGCGGAGTTGGCCAGGGCGCGCGGGATGGGAAAGCGCTTCTTCATGCGCAGGCGGATGCTGGTGTCGTCGGGGGCGGAGAGTTCGTCGGTGATGTCCATCATCGCCTGGCCGAAGGTGTCGCGCGCCGCCCAGCGACGGATGCTCGCCACCGCATCGCGCGCGAGAACCTTCTCACCGTTGTGGAACTTCAGCCCGGGGCGCAGCCGCAGCGTCCAGTCATTGCCGCTGACCTCATGGCCCGCCAGCATTTGCGGCTGCGGTACGTAGGAGGTGTCGAACCCGTAGAGCGAATCGAACACCATCCGGGCGTGGGTGTGCGTCACCGTCGCGGTGGTCCAGACGGGATCGAGAATCGCGAGATCGGCCTCGGCGATGAAGCGCAGCACACCGGCGCCCTGGGCGCGGGCGATGGAGGGAGCGGCGAGGGCGGCGGCCCCCAGGCTGAGCAGGTTGCGGCGGCGCATGGTCGGTCTCCCGGCGGTTCGGCCCGCAGTCTGGCCAAGTCCCGCCCGCGCGGCAACGCGCAACGCACGGCGCGGTTCCTTTCCGCCGCGCAGGCGCTATCCTCCGGCGCGATCGCAGGAGTCGGCATCATGGAACAAACAAAAACCCGCGCTGGCCGCCCCACCCCGCGCAGCGGCGGCCGTGTCATCGCCGATGCGCTGGTGGCGCAGGGCATCGACCATGTCTTCGCCGTGCCCGGCGAATCCTATCTCGACGTGCTCGAAGGGCTCTACGCCGTGCGCGAGAAGCTCAAGCTCGTCACCTGCCGGTTTGAGGCGGGGGCGGTGAACATGGCCGAGGCCTATGGCAAGCTGAACGGACGCCCCGCCGCCGCCTTCGTCACCCGCGGCCCCGGCGCCTGCCATGGCTCGATCGGCGTGCACATCGCGTTCCAGGACAGCACGCCGATGCTGCTCTTCGTCGGCCAGATCCCCTTTGAGGAGACCGACCGCGAGAGCTTCCAGGAGGTCGATTACCGCCGCATGTTCGGGCCGCTCGCCAAATGGGTGACGCAGATCGACGACGCCAAGCGCATCCCCGAGATCATCGCCCACGCGGTTGACGTCGCCACCTCCGGCCGCCCCGGCCCGGTGGTGATCGCGATTTCCGAGGAGATGCAGAAGCATCTGGTCGAGGTGCCGGATATCGGCCCGGCCGCGGTCTCGGTGCCGCATCCGGACCCGGCGGCGATGGAGCGGCTGCGCGCCATGCTGGTGAAGGCGCAGAAGCCGCTCGCCATCGTCGGCGGCACGCGCTGGACGGAGAGCGGACGGGCGGCAATCCGCGATTTCTTCACCGCCTTCAACCTGCCCGTCACCGTCGGCTTTCGCCGCCAGGCGCTCTACGACCAAACGCTGGATAATTTCGCCGGCGATCTCGGCGTCGGCTCCGATCCCGCGCTGGTGGCGAAGGTGAAGGAGGCCGACCTCATCCTCGCCATCGGCACCCGCCTCGGCGAGCCGGTGTCGCAGGGCTACACGCTGTTCCAGGCGGTCGGCGACGTGCCGATCATCCATGTCTATCCCGAAGCCGCCGAGATCGGCCGCGTCTACCGCCCGGCGCTTGGCATCACGACGGACCTCAACGTGTTCGCCCAGGCCGCCAGCCGCCTTGCCGTGCCGAAGAAGCTGCCGTGGATGGCCTGGACCAAGGAACTCCGCGCCATCCGCATCGCCGGGCAGGCGGTGCCGAACTACGAGGGCACGCTCAACCTCGCCCGTGTGATGCATGATCTGGCCGGGCTGCTGGAGGATGACGCGATCCTCACCTGCGACGCCGGCAACTTCGCCACCTGGCCGCCGCGCTTCATCAACTTCAAGGACGGCCAGCGCTTCATCGGCCCGACCAACGGTGCCATGGGCTACTGCGTGCCGGCGGCGATTGGCGCCAAGATCGCGCATCCCGATCGCCAGGTGGTCGGCTTCGTCGGCGATGGCGGGTTTCTGATGACCGGGCAGGAGATCGCCACCGCCTTCCATCACGGCGTGGCGCCGATCATCCTGGTGTTCAACAACCAGATGTACGGCACCATCCGGATGTACCAGGAGCGCACCTACCCGTTCCACGTCTCCGGCACCGCGCTCACCAACCCCGATTTCGCCAAGTTCATCGAGGCGTTCGGCGGGCATGGCGAGGTGGTGAATGAGACCGCCGAGTTCGCGCCCGCCTTCCGCCGCGCGGTGGACAGCGGCAAGCCTGCGGTGATCGAGCTGCGGATGAACCCGGACCAGATCACCAGCCGCACCACGATTTCGGCGATGCGCGCGGCGGCCAAGCCGGCCGCGCCGGCGCCGTCCACCAAGCGGGCGCCGGCCAAGCGGGCGGCGGCCCGGCCGGCGGCCAAGGGCGCCAAGAAGCGCTGAGCATGGCGCGGGCGGTCGCGCGCCGGTCGTTGCTCGCCGGGCTCGGCACGCTCGCCGCGCCCCCCGCCGTGGCCGCCACGCCGCTGCGCCTCCTTGTGCTCGCCGATATTCAGGCTGCGCCTGGGGCGCTCGTTGCGATGCGCATGGCCGCCGAGGAATTCGGCGGCGGACGGATCGGCCGCACGGTCGATATCGTCTCGGCGGACCCGGGCGGCGATGGTGTGCGAGCGGCGGGGATGGTCGAACGTTGGATCGCCGAGGACGACGTCGCTGCCGTGGTGGTGCTGGAGGACGGGCCGGGCGCTCTGGCCGCGCAGGCGGTGTGCCGGGCACGCCAGCGTATCGTGCTGTTCTGCGGCCCCAGTGGCCTCGCGCTGTCTGGCCCAGGTTGCGACGGCGGCAGCTTCATGTGGACCGGGGATGACCGCGCGATTGGCCGCGCTATCGCCGCGCATCTCGCCGTCAGTGGGCAGCGCTCCTGCCGGGTGATGGCTGGTGGCGCCGAGGCACAAGCCGCGGCGGTGCGGACCGCGCTTGCTGAGCAGGGCATCGGCGAGGATATGGCGGGGGTGGCGGTGCTGTGCGGCGTGGGCCCCTTGCCGCCCGGACCGCCCGGCATCGCCGCCCGGCTGAACCAGGCCGCGCTGGCGGACGCGGTGGGGTGGCTCACCGTCGCGCCCTTCGCCTGGTCCTCCGTGCCATCCGCCGGCGAGGCGGCGCTGGCATGGGTGCGCCGGTTCTTGCAGCGCGCCGGCCGCCTGCCGGAGATCGGCGATATCGGAGCCTATGAGGCAGTGCGCCACGTGCTTGGCGTGGTGGCGGCCAGCGGGGGCGGCGCGGCAGGCCTCGCCCGGCAAATGCGCTACACTCCGGTCAACAGCCCTTTTACCCGCGGCGCGCAAATCGGCAGGGACGGCCGGGTGCAGCGGCCGATGCGGCTGTTGCGGGTGCTGCCGCCTGCGGAGCGGCGCGCGGGATGGGATGTCTTCGCGGAGTTGCGCGCCGTGGCGCCGGAAGCGGCGGGCAGCGTCTGCCCGGCCTGACGGTTATTCGTTGTCGAGCGGATCGTTGCCGTAGGGCTCGGAGGGCGTCTGGCGGACCGGTGCACGGGTCGGGCGGGGGTCCATCTGGCGGCGGGTGAATTCGGGCGCGATGTCCGACAACTCCAGGAATTGATCGGCCTGCCGCCGCAGCTCGTCAGCGGCCATCGGTGGCGTGGTGCGGATGGAGGAGACCACCGAGACGCGCACGCCGCGCCGCTGCACCGCCTCGACCAGCCGGCGGAAATCGCTGTCGCCGCTGAACAGCACGGCGTGATCGATCTTGTCGGCGAGCTCCAGCATGTCGATCGCGAGCTCGATATCCATGTTGCCCTTCACCCGGCGGCGGCCCATGGCGTCGGTGAATTCCTTGGCGGGCTTGGTGACCAGGGTATACCCGTTATAGGCCAGCCAATCCGTCAGCGGCTTGAGCGGGGAATACTCCTCGGTCTCCAGCACGGCGGAATAGTAGTAGGCGCGGATGATATGCGCCTTGCGCCGGAAGAATTCGAGCAGGTTGCGATAGTCGACGTCGAAGCCAAGATTGCGCGAGGCAGAGTAGAGGTTCGCGCCATCGATAAACAGGGCTACGCGTTCGTTGGGCAGGAAATGCACTGGTGAAAACCTCATGCCGGCGTTAAAATACATCCGTGGGAGCGCAATCGGCGGCCCGGGAATTGAGCAGGATATATCAACTCAGGTGACGCGTGAAGGTGGCGTGATATTCCCGCGCGATGCAAATTTTCGATGGTCGGAATCGCCATGATCCTGGTCGCAATTGGCGCCAACTTGCCTGACCAGGCCGGCGCCCATCCGTTGGTTACTTGTCGGGCTGCCACCGAGGCGCTGCGCAGCCTGCCGGGTCTGCGGGTGGCCGCGGTATCGCGCTGGTATGCCACCGCGCCGATCCCGCCCTCGGGCCAGCCCGACTATGTGAACGGCGTGGTGCGGCTGGAGGGGGAAGCGGACCCCTTGGATCTGCTCGATCGTTTGCAGGCGATCGAGGCGCGGGCCGGGCGGGTGCGCGGCCTGCCCAATGCCGCCCGCACGCTCGATCTCGATATCATCGCCATCGGCGGCATGGTGCGCGATCAACCGGACCCGGTGCTGCCGCATCCCCGCGCGCATGAGCGCGAATTCGTGCTCCGCCCGCTGGCCGATGTGGCACCTGGCTGGGTGCACCCGCGTCTCGGCCGCAGCGTGGAGGCGCTTCTTGCCGCGCTGCCGCCGCAGGGCGTTGGGCTGCTATAGCGCCAGCGGATTGCTGTGGCGCAGCAAACGCCTTGCGTTCACCATCTCAGCGGCTTATCTGGACTATTCCATTTTGGTGTGCGGAGAGCTGCGTATGGCACGCGTGACGGTCGAAGATTGCGTCGAGAGAGTTCCCAACCGCTTCCAGCTCGTCCTGCTCGCGGCGCAGCGTGCGCGCAACCTCTCGCGCGGTGAGGAGCTGACAGTCGATCGCGACAACGACAAGAACCCCGTCGTCGCGCTGCGCGAAATCGCTGACCAGACCATTCCGCTGGAAAAGCTGGAGTCGGACCTCATCAAGTCCCTCTCGCGCTCGCCCGAGCCGGAGCCGGCCGACGAGGAGGTGATGGACCTCATCCCGACCGATCAGAACATCTTCGGCCTGCAGGACATTTCCGCCGAGGAGGAGGCCGCGAGCCTGCCCGAGGCTTCCGAGGAGCTTGGGCCGGACGATCTCGAGGCCGCCATCGAGGCGGAACTTGGCGGCCGCCGCCGCTAGAGCGTGATCGTTTGCGGCCGGTAGGTCAGAAAACGTGAATCACGCGACACAACATAGAACTAGCGCGAAAGCGGAACGTCTATCTGTTCCGCGTTCGCGCTAACGGACAGCGATGACGCGCGGCGCCCCGGAGACCTGGCGCGCCGCGCCCTTGCGCGGACCCGATGACACGACTACCGCACCGCTGATCGCCTCGCCGGCCGCGGCCCTCATCGAGGCGGTGCGCCGCTACAACCCCGACAGCGACGGCGCCCTCCTCCAGCGCGCTTATGACGCCGCCGCCACTGCCCATGCGGGCCAGAAGCGCGACGCGGGCGACCCCTACATCACCCATCCGCTCGCAGTCGCCGAGATCCTCGCGCGCTACCGGCTGGATGACGCCACCCTCGTCACCGCGCTGCTGCATGACGTGATCGAGGATACCGCGCTCAAGCGGCCGGAGGTCGAGCGGCAGTTCGGCCGCGAGGTCGCCGGCCTGGTCGATGGCGTCACCAAGCTGACACGCCTCGAACTGCAATCGGACCGCAACAAGCAGGCGGAGAATTTCGGCAAGCTGGTGCTCGCCATGAGCAAGGACATCCGTGTCCTGCTCGTCAAACTCGCCGACCGCATGCACAACATGCGCACGCTGCACTTCGTCAAGGAGGCGCATCGCCGCGAGCGCATCGCCCGCGAGACGATGGAGATCTACGCGCCCCTGGCCGAGCGGATCGGCATGGAGTCGATCAAGAACGAACTCCAGACCCTTTCCTTCGCGCAGATCGACCCCGAGGCCTCCGAATCCATCAAGGCCCGCCTCAACTTCCTGCGCGGGCAGGGGGCGGACGTCATCGAGGAGGTACGGCTCGAGCTCGCCCGCATCTGCCGCGAGCACGGTGTCGAGGTCATCGAGGTCACCGGACGCGAGAAATCGCCCTACTCGATCTGGGAGAAGATGCAGCGCCGCAACGTGCAGTTCGAGCAGCTGTCCGACATCATGGCCTTCCGCATCGTGGTTCCCACCCGCGAAGCCTGCTACGCCGCCCTCGGCGCGGTGCACGCCACCTATCCGGTGATCGCCGGGCGCTTCAAGGACTACATCTCCACCCCCAAGACCAACGGCTACCAGAGCCTGCACACCGGGGTCACGCTGCGCGAGCCGCGCAACCAGAAGATCGAGGTACAGATCCGCACCCATGACATGCATGACGTCGCGGAAAACGGCGTCGCTGCCCATTGGCTCTACAAGCAGGGCGACACGGCGGCCAGCGAGGCGGCGCAGTTCTCCTGGGTGCAGGACCTCAAGGAGATCCTCGACAACTCGACGCTGGATGACTTCCTCGATAACACCAAGCTCGCCCTCTACCAGGATCAGGTCTTCTGCTTCACGCCCAAGGGCACGCTGATCCCGCTGCCGCGCGGCGCCACCCCGGTTGATTTTGCCTACGCCGTGCACTCCCAGGTCGGCGATACCTGTGTTGGCGCCAAGGTGAATGGCCGCCTGATGCCGCTGCGCCACGAGTTGCAGAACGGCGACCAGGTGGAGATCATGACGGCCCGCGGCGGCACGCCGAGCCCGCAATGGGAGCGCTTCGTCGTCACCGGCAAGGCGCGCGCCCGCATCCGCCGCTTCGTGCAGGCGCAACAGCGCGAGCAGTATCGCGATCAGGGCCGCGCCGCGTTGGCCAAGGCGTTCCGCCAGGATGGCGTTGACGGCTCGGAAAAAGTGCTGGAGCCGCAGCTCAAGGGGCTGAAGCAGGCGAGCCTTGACGATCTCTACGTCGCTGTCGGCAATGGCAATCTCGCCGCCAAGGATGTGGTGCTGGCCGCCTATCCCGAACTGCGCCAGGCCGCCCGCACGCCGCGCATGATGATGCCGCTGCCCGCCCGCCCGCGGAGCAGCGGACCGACGGGCATGCCGATCACCGGCCTGGTGCCGGGCATGGCGATCCACTACGCCGGCTGCTGCCACCCGATCCCCGGCGACCGCATCACCGGCATCGTCGCCACCGGCAAGGGCGTGACCATCCACACGCGGGAATGCCCGACGCTCGACAGTTTCTCCGCCACCCCCGAGCGCTTCATAGATGTGGACTGGGATATCTCGGCCCTGCCGGAGGGCAAGGGCAAGGGCGAGGGCCATACCGGGCGCATCAGCGTGATCGCCGATAATGACAGCCGCGCCATCGCCAACGTCACCAACGCCATCGCCAAGCAGGATGGGGACGTGGTGAACCTGCGCATCGTCAACCGCCAGGCGGATTTCTTCGAAATGGTCATCGACGTCGAAGTGCGGGACCTCCGCCAGCTCATCAACGTCATCGCCTCACTGCGCGCCGCCACCGGGGTGCATCAGGTCGAGCGGGCGAAGGGCTGAGCACATGATCCTCGGCATCGGCTCTGACATTTGCGACATCCGCCGCATCGAGCGCACGCTGGAGCGCTTCGACCGCCGTTTCATCGAGCGGGTATTCACCCCCGTCGAGATCGCCAAGGCCGACCGGCGCAATGGCAAGAACCGCGCCGGCACCTATGCCAAGCGCTTCGCCGCCAAGGAGGCCTGCGCCAAGGCGCTCGGCACCGGCTTCAACCGCGGCGTATTCATGTCCGATCTCGGCGTGGTCAACATGCGCGGCGGCCAGCCGACCATGGCCTTAACTGGCGGGGCCGCCACCCGCCTCGCATTCCTGGTGCCCGCGGGCATGACGGCGCGGATCGATCTGACGATGACGGATGAATATCCCTATGCCTATGCCCATGTGATCATCTCGGCCATCCCGGCCGCCTAGCCCGGCCTTTCCTTGACACCGGGGAGGCGAAGGGCTTCAACCCCGCTTCACCCGATCGGACGCCACCCAAGCATGTCCCGCCGCGAACAAAGCAGCCTCGTCGAGAACATCAAGACGATCGTCTATGCCGGGCTCATCGCCATCGGCATCCGCACGGTCGCCTTCGAGCCGTTCAACATCCCCTCGGGCTCGATGATCCCGACGCTGCTGATCGGCGACTATCTCTTCGTCTCGAAATACAGCTACGGCTATTCGCGCTTCTCCATGCCGCTCTCGCCGCCGCTCTTCCAGGGCCGCATTTTCGGCTCGCTGCCCAATCGCGGCGATGTCGCGGTGTTCAAGCTGCCGCGCGACAACCAGACCGATTACATCAAGCGTATCATCGGCCTGCCCGGTGACCGGGTGCAGATGAAGGCCGGCCAGCTCTACGTGAACGGCACCATCGTGCAGCGCAAGGACGCTGGCCAGTATCTGGCGGAGGGCGACGGGCCGCGCACCCTGCTGCGCCGCTATGACGAGACGCTGCCGCCGTCGCGCGAGGGCAAGGCGCCGAAGGTGCACGAGATCCTCAAGGCGAGCGACAACGAACCGCTCGACAACACCCAGGAATTCCGCGTGCCCGAGGGCCATGTGTTCGCCATGGGTGACAACCGCGACAATTCGCTCGACAGCCGGGTGCTGAACGCCGTCGGCTTCATCCCCGTGGAGAACCTGGTGGGCCGGGCGGAATTCATCTTCTTCTCGGTCAACGCCACCGCTCCGTGGTGGGAGGTCTGGGAATGGCCGTTCGAAATCCGCTGGTCGCGCCTGTTCAAGGGCATCAACTGATCGCCCCGCTCCCTGCCATGGCCGCCGATAGCGCGATGGAGGCCGGCCTCGCGATCGGCGCGGCCGAGACCATCCTGGGCCACCGCTTCACCCGACCCGACCTGCTACGCGAGGCGCTTACCCACCGCTCCGCCGCGCCCAGCCTGCGTGACCGCAAGCCGCATTCCGGCCGGGCCAAGGGCATGGGCTCTAACGAGCGGCTGGAGTTCGTCGGCGATCGCGTGCTTGGGCTGCTGATTGCGGAATGGCTCGCCGAGCGGTTTCCCGCCGAGCAGGAGGGCGCGCTTGGCCTGCGGCTCGCCCAGCTGGTCTCGCAGCCGATCCTCGCCACCATCGCCGAAGATGTCGGCCTGCCTGCGGTGCTCACCGTGGCGCCGGGCGAATCGCGTGCGGGCGTGCGCCGCCGCGCCACCGTGCTGGCCGATGCCATGGAGGCGCTGATCGGCGCGATCTATCTCGATGGCGGCCTGGTGCCGGCGCGTGCCTTCGTGCGCGGCGCCTGGGAGCCGGCGATGACCAGCGAAGTGGCGCCGCCGAAGGACGCCAAGACCGCGCTGCAGGAATGGGCGCAGGGCAGGGGGCATATTCTGCCGGAATACCGCACCGTCTCCCGCGAGGGGCCGCCGCATGCGCCGGTCTTCGTCATCTCCGTCACCGTCAATGGCCGAACCGCCACCGGCACCGCCGGCAACAAGCGCGCTGCCGAAACAGCGGCCGCGACAGAACTGCTGGGGCAGCTCACCAAATGACCAATCCTCCCACACGCTGCGGCTATGCCGCCATCGTCGGCGCCCCGAACGCCGGTAAATCCACCCTGCTCAACCGCATGGTGGGCGCCAAGCTCTCCATCGTCTCACCCAAGGCGCAGACCACCCGCGCCCGGGTGCTCGGCATCCTCATGCAGGGCGAGGCGCAGATCCTGCTGGTGGATACCCCCGGCATCTTCAAGCCGAAGCGCCGGCTGGATCGCGCCATGGTCGCGGCCGCCTGGACCGGTGCGCAGGACGCCGACCTCACGCTGCTGCTGATCGACGCCAAGACCGGGGTGACCGCCCATGTCCGCGAGATCGCCACACGCATCGGCGCGGCGGGGCGGCGGGCCTGGCTGGTGTTCAACAAGACGGACCTCGTCTCTCCCGCGGCACTGCTGCCGATGATCGCCGAGTGCAACGCGATCACCCCGTTCGAGGAGACCTACATGGTCAGCGCCGCGAATGGCGATGGCGTGCAGGATCTTCTGGTGGCGGTGGCCGCGATGATGCCGGAGGGGCCGCATCTCTACCCCGACGATGACCTCACCGACATGCCGGACCGGCTGCTGGCCGCCGAGATCGTGCGTGAGCAGATCTTCCTGCGCACGCAGGAGGAGGTGCCCTATGGCTCCACCGTGGAGACCGAGAGCTTCACCGAGCGCAAGGATGGCTCGGTGCGCATCGATGCCACCATCTACGTGGCGCGGCCGGGCCATAAGGCGATCATGATCGGCGAGGGCGGCAAGCGCATCCGCGAGATCGGCGCCGCCGCCCGCAAGCATCTCGGTCAGCTCCTGGAGCGGCCGGTGCATCTGTTCCTCAACGTGAAGGAGCGTGCGGGCTGGGACGAGGAAGGCGCGCGGCTGCGGGCCATCGGGCTCAACGACCTCCCGGAATGAGCGGGTTCGACTGGCTGGCGGCTATCCGGGCCTGCCAGGCGATCGCCCAGACCGGCTTGACCTTCGCACCCCCTGGCTATGACCGCGAGCGCTACGAGGCGCTGGAGACCCTGGCGGCTGGCATGATGGCGGCGATCGGCGATGGGGACCCGGCGATGGTGGCCGGTCTATTCGCCGGCCAGAGCGGCTACGCGACGCCCAAGCTCGACGTGCGTGGTGCGGTGTTCCGGGACGGCAAGATTCTGCTGGTGCGTGAGACCGCCGATGGCGGGCGTTGGACGCTGCCGGGCGGATGGTGCGATGTGGGGCTGAGCCCGGCGGAAAACGTCGTCAAGGAAGTCTTTGAGGAAGCAGGATTTCACGTGCGTGCCGAACGACTTGTGGCGGCGCTTGACCGTCATCGCGCGGGGCATCATCCGCAGCCCTTCGGCGCCTGCAAGCTGTTCTTTTTGTGCGAAATCACGGGTGGCAGCGCGACGCCCTCGGCCGAGACCAGCGAGGTCGCGTTCTTCGCTGAGGATGAGATCCCGGCTGACCTCTCGCTCGACCGCGTGCTACCCGGCCAGATCCGCCGGATGTTCGCGCATCGCCGCCAAGTGTTGCCGCCCGATTTCAACTGAAGCTTTACGAAACCTTAACGCGGTTGAGCGCTCTGTGTAGCTCGGACGACGACAGGGATCACCGACATGCCGCGCACCACCTCGCCCACCCTCGTGATGCTTGCCCTCGCGCTCGCCGCGGCGCTGGCGGGTATGACGGCGAATGCCGGCACGGTTCCGACCGTGCTCAGCCACGCGCCGCACGGCAGCGTGCAGTCCGCCTGATCACGCCTGGGGGGCGACTGGCCCCAGGGCATCCGCGATACCGAACGGCCCGGGTAGCGCGCCGAGCGGGAACAGCCTTGTCACATGGCCCATCTTGCGGCCCGGCCGTGCTTCCGTCTTGCCGTAGTGGTGGGCGATAAGCCCTTCGGTTCGCAGGATTTCCGGCCATTGGCTAATCTCATCCGGCCCGACCAGATTCTTCATCACGGCGTCCGCATGGCGCCGCGCGGGGGGCAGCGGCAGGCCGGCGACGGCGCGAATATGCATTTCGAACTGGCTGGCTGGGCAGGCATCGATGGTCCAATGGCCGGAATTATGCGGCCGCGGCGCGATCTCGTTCACCACCACCCGGTTATCGGCGGTCACGAACATCTCGACTGCCAGCAGGCCGACCAGATCGAGCCCCGCGGCGATGGCGCGCGCGATGGCCACGGCGGTCGCTGCGGTTTCCGGCGCGATCGGGGCTGGGGCCAAGGTGAGATCGAGGATATGATGGCGGTGCCGGTTCTCCACCGGGTCAAAACACGTCACCTCGCCCTGCGGATTGCGTGCGACGATGACGCTGATCTCGCAGGCAAAATCGACAAAACCTTCCAGGATCAACGGTTTGGGTTCGAGTGTTGAGAAGGCGCGGTAATCCTCGGCACTGCGGAGCATCGCCTGGCCCTTGCCGTCATAGCCGAGCCGCGTGGTCTTGAGGATGGCGGGAAGGCCGAGCGCGGCCACAGCCTGCTCCAACTCCTCCGGCGTCTCCACCTGCCGCCACGGGGCGGTTGGGATGCCGAGCCCGTTGACGAAGGATTTCTCGGCCACCCGGTCCTGGCTGATGCGCAGCACCGTCGGCCCGGGCCGCACTGGCACTAGGGAGGCCAGCAGCTCCAGCCCGGCGGCGCTGACGTTCTCGAATTCGAAGGTGATGACGTCAACCGCGCCGGCGAAGCGGCGCAGCGCGTTGGAGTCTTCATAGTCGGCCAGGGTGTGCCGGGCGGATACCAGGGCGGCCGGGCAGTCCTGCTCGGGGCTCAGGATGTGGCAGCGATAGCCGAGCCGGGCGGCGGCGAGCGCCGACATGCGGCCGAGCTGGCCACCCCCGACGATGCCGATGGTGGCGTTGGGCGGCAGCGCGCTCATGCCGGCGGCAGGTCGACCGGTTCTTCGGCCACCGCCGCGGTCTGCTCGGCGCGCAGCGCGTCCAGCCGCTCCGCCAGCGCAGGATCCGTGGTGGCAAGGATGGCGGCGGCGAGCAGGGCGGCGTTGATCGCCCCGGCGCGGCCGATCGCCAGCGTGCCGACGGGGATGCCGGCCGGCATCTGCACGATGGAGAGCAGGGAATCCATGCCCTTCAACGCGTGGCTCTCGACGGGCACGCCGAGCACCGGCAGCGGCGTGAAGGCGGCGGCCATGCCCGGCAAATGCGCGGCCCCGCCGGCGCCGGCGATGAACACCCGCAACCCCCGGCCCTTGGCGGCTTTGGCATAGCTCGCCAGACGATCCGGCGTGCGGTGGGCGGAGACGATGCGGCGCTCATGGGCAATGCCGAGGCGGACGAGCGTATCGGCGGCGTTTTTCATGGTCGGCCAGTCCGACTGGCTGCCCATGATGATGCCGACCAGCGGCGTGTCGCTCACGCGATGCTGTCCGGGATAAGGCGGGACTCGAGTTTGGCGATCTCATCTTTCAGCATCAGCTTGCGCTTTTTCAGGCGCTGCAGATGCAGCTGATCCAGCGGGCCGGTCTCGATCAGCCGCACGATGACGGTGTCAAGGTCCCGGTGCTCGCTCCTCAATTCATGCAATTGCCGCAGCAATGCGTCGCGATCGTTCAACATGGCGGGGTTTTAACACGCTCGGAGGCGGGATGGGCCAATTTTCGCATGGCATTCCTCACCAGGTTGGAGTTACCGTTTCTTTGCAGTTCGGCGTCATCCTAGCCGATGCCGCCCTCTGCGGAAGCCGATCGAGAGGAGTCCCCATGAGTCAGGAAGCCCGTATCGAAAGCCTGCAAGCCCGTCACGCCGCGCTCGAGAGCCAGATCGCTGCCGAAGACGGGAGACCCCGCCCCGACGCCGAATTGCTCAATCGGCTCAAAATCGACAAGCTCCACATCAAACAGGAGATCGAACGATTGCGATCGGCCCTACAAGCGGCCTGAACGAATTTTACCCGAGGCGGCCTGATCAGGCCGCCTCATCCGTTTCCGGAGTCGGCAGTGCCGGCACCGCATGGCCCTCGCGCACCAGGCGCTCATTGGCGGCGCTCACCATGTTATGCAAGTCGGTCTGGGTGCAGAGGCCGAGGATGACCGGATCGCGCGGCTTGATATTGGCGCTGTTCCAATGCGAGCGGTTGCGCACCTTCTCGATGGTTTCCTTGGTGGTGCCCATCAGCTTGCCTACCTGCGCGTCGGTCAGCTGCGGGTAGTTGCGCAGCAGGTAGGCGATGCCGTCCGGACGGTCATTGCGCTTGGCCACGGGGGTGTAGCGCGCGCCCTTGAGGCGCTTGGGCTGCGGCAGCGAGGTGGGCAGCAGCTTGAGCCGCGCCTCTGGATCAGCCTCGCAGCGGCGGATTTCCGCCAAAGTCACCTGGCTGTTGGCGACGGGATCATAGCCCACGATGCCCTGCGCCACTTCACCATCCGCGATGGCCTGGACTTCCAGCGGATGCATGCCGCAAAACTCGGCGATCTGGGTGAAGGTGAGGGCGGTTTTGTCGATCAACCACACCGCGGTGGCCTTTGGCATGAGAGGCAGGGTCATGGCACTTTACCTTTGGGTTCCGAGTACGCAGGCGCGCGTGTTCCCGACGCGCGCGGCCTGGATCACTGGAAAGCGCGGGATATGGACGTGCCGGACCGGCGGGTCAATACAGTGACATAGTGGGGCAGGGTTGTAAGGAGTTGAATTGAATGTCGATCGATGACGACCTGCCGCGGCCGAAGCCTGCGCGGCTCACGCCCCCGCTGCTCGACGCGATGGGGCTCGCGGAGCTCGAAACCTATATCGGGGAGCTGGAGGCGGAAATCGCCCGGGTGCGCGCCGAAATCGGGCGCAAGGGCAGCCACCGTGCGGCGGCTGACCTGTTCTTCAAGAAGGGGTGAGGGGAGGGGCGTAAACCCCTCCCCCCAGGGCGTCAGGCAGCCTGCTGGATCGCCGGCTGGGTGGTCGCTTGCGGTGCGCCGATGGCAATGCGGCGGACCTTCAGCGCCTCGGGCACCACGCGCTTGAGGCTGACATGCAGCAGGCCGTGCTGCAGGTCGGCGCCCTCGACAACGATGTGGTCGGCCAGCACGAAGCGGCGCTCAAAGGCGCGGCCGGCGATGCCGCGGTACAGCAGTTCCGCGCCCGGCGCCTCGTTAGAGGCGCGGCCGGCGACCACGAGGGTGTTCTCCTTGACCATCAGCTCGATGTCATCGGGGCCGAAACCGGCAACCGCCATCGTCAGTCGATAGCTGTCTTCGGCGGTGCGCTCGATGTTGTAGGGGGGATAGGACGTGTCGGCCGCGGCAGCGGTGTCCATCAACCGGGCGAGCCGGTCGAAGCCGATGGCGGTGCGGAACAGCGGGGACAAATTAAGGGCGTTCATGTGCGAACCTCCTGCACGAGCAAGGTTACAACGCGGATCGCCCGAATGGGCCGATCCCTGGGGAGACGTCCGAGACCCCGAATGGGCATCCCCGACGCCTTAGAAATAAGAAACGCCGCCCCTTGGTTCAAGGGGCGGCGCGTGCAGAAAATCGCTGTGGCGTTCGGCTTACTTGCGAATGCCGATGCCCGCGAACTTCTTGTTGAACTTGGCCACCTGGCCTCCGGTGTCCATGATGCGCTGCACGCCGGTCCATGCCGGGTGAGACTTGGGGTCGATGTCCAGGCGCAACGTGTCGCCGGCATTGCCGGAGCAGGTGCGAGTGGTGAATGTCGTCCCGTCGGTCATGATGACGGTGATTTCGTGATATTCGGGATGGATACCGGGCTTCATGGCGCACCTTGCGTGAGATGACCCCGCCGATCCGACCGGCAGAGCGAAGCGCGCCGTATAGCGGCGCCGGGCGGGGGATGCAATCCTTGCGCGACGCTTGCGCGGCCTTGGCTGGCAGGACACTCTGCCGCCTCCGCGAACGTGCGCGAAAACCAGGGAAACGCCGCCATGAAACTCGCCTTCTCCGCCGCCAGCCCCTATGTCCGCAAAGCCATGGCCTGTGCCATCGCCCGCGGCATCGACGGGCAGATCGAGAAATGGTCCATCAAGACCTCCGACCCCACCCTGCAAGCCGCCAATCCGCTGTCTAAGGTGCCGACCCTGATCGGCGCCAATGGCGAAATGCTGTTTGATAGCCCGGTGATTTGCGAATACCTCGACAGCATCGGCTCCGCCCCGGGGCTGTTCCCGGCGCCCGGCCCGGCCCGCTGGGTCGCGCTGCGCCAGCAGGCCCTTGCCGATGGTATCATGGATGCCAGCCAGCCCCGTCGCCGCGAACTCGCCCTGCCGCAAGATGATGGCCGGGTGGAGTGGATCGCGCTCCAGCGTGGCAAGGTGGAGCGCGCCGTCGACGCGCTCGAAACCGAAGCCGACAGCCTAGGTGACCTGACTACGATCGGCGAAATCACCATCGGCTGCGCCCTCGGTTACCTGGATTTCCGCTTCCCCCATGAGCCCTGGCGCCCCGGTCATCCCAAGCTCGAGGCCTGGTACGCCCAAGTCGTCCTGCTCCCCCCCCTCGCCGGAACGATGCCGGTAGGGTGAGCCGCGCAGGCGGATGAGCTGGAGGAAGGCCGGGGTTTTGCCCCGGGCCCCGCAAGGGAGCGCTGCTTCCTGGACCCTCGCAAAGGGCTGTGAGGCCCTTGGAACACATCACTTGCGGGTTGTTGTGAAGAGGGGGCCTACTCGGCGGTTGTAACCTCGAGTGGGCCCCCTCTTAGCGACAACTCTTAAAACGACTGGAGGTCTAGCAACTCTGTTTCTGGCAGGGGGCTATATGCTTGGAGCCGCCGTTACCGAACAGGTTGATATCTCCCGGTGCCCAACATTGCCAAGATTGGTGTCGAGGTCTCCAATCCGTTCGCCCGCAGCAGTCGAAGCTCGGTGCAAACATTCTCTGGTGGTGCACCAATCCTTCACAACCCTGAGGGCTACGAACTGCACTCCGTGAGACGGCCGCTCTCGTCAGCAAGGTCTGCTTCGGGACGCAGCCTGATCAGGCCGCCGCTCGTGTTAACTGCCGATGCGTACTCGTGCAGGCCCTGGTGCGAGGCTGAGGGCTGCCGACAGGTCTGCAGGTCGTGTGGCAGGTTCATCGAGGTCAAGTTCAGCGGGGACGTGGGTGAGGTGATGTTCCCTCAGGTGCGTCGGCTCGGTGGCATTGCCGGCCGCGATGGCGCTGAGAATATCTCTGTGCTCTGTCGGTAGACAGGCGCAACTGCCGGTGCGGGCTTGGCTCAAGATCGATAGGCAGGTCAGTGCCTTCAACCCGCGCCGAAGTCGCTAGTCAGCGGATTGCCAAGGAGTTCGGCAAGGATCAGGTAAGAATCGAAATCGATCCGTAGCGGTAGCGTCCGCGTTGGTGGTGGAAATTCAAGCGGCTTGAGGGTGTCGATCGGGGTGGCCATCGGATCGTGTGGCTAAGGTGGAGTTGCGAAGCTTCAACCCGAACCGACGAGGACCCGATGACCGAGGATAGATTACC
>CAIPLM010000112.1 GCA_903865895.1 uncultured Rhodospirillales bacterium
CCCATCCCCGCCCCCCTCCAATGGCGCGCCTGGGCCGCCGACCCCGAAGGCATCACCGGCGAAGCCCTCCTCAGCTTCGTCAACGCGGACCTCTTCCCCACCCTCAAAAACCTCTCCCCCTCCGGCCCCGGCGGCAACCGCCGCCGTGTCGTCCGAGACGTCTTCGAGGACGCCTACAACTACATGAAGTCCGGCCAGCTCATGCGCCAGGTCGTCAACAAAATCACCGCCGTCGATTTCAACAACCTCGCCGAACGCCAGCACTTCGGCGACATCTACGAGCAGATCCTCAACGACCTCCAATCCGCCGGAAACGCCGGGGAATACTACACCCCCCGCGCCGTCACCGCCTTCATGGTCGACCGCATCGACCCCCGCCCCGGCGAACTCCTGCTCGACCCCGCCTGCGGCACCGGCGGCTTCCTCACCTGCGCCCTCCGCCACATGCGAGACCGCTACATCAAGCGCCCCGAAGACGAACAGCGCATGCAGCAAGCCCTCCGCGCCGTGGAGAAAAAGCAACTCCCCCACATGCTCTGCGTCACCAACATGCTCCTCCACGGCATCGAGGACCCCTCCTTCGTCCGCCACGACAACACCCTCGCCCGCCCCTACATCAGCTACACCCAGTCCGACCGCGTCGACATCGTCCTCACCAACCCCCCCTTCGGCGGCCGCGAGGAAGACGGCATCGAGTCCAACTTCCCCCAACATTTCCGCACCCGCGAAACCGCCGACCTCTTCCTCGCCCTCATCATCCGCCTGCTCAAACCCCAGGGCCGCGCCGCCGTCGTCCTCCCCGACGGCACCCTCTTCGGCGAAGGCGTCAAAACCCGCCTCAAGGAAGCCCTGCTCGAGGAATGCAACCTCCACACTATCGTCCGCCTCCCCAACTCCGTCTTCAAACCCTACGCCTCCATCGGCACCAACCTCCTCTTCTTCGAAAAAGGCACCCCCACCCAGGACATCTGGTTCTACGAACACCAGGTCCCCGCCGGCCAGAAAGCCTACTCCATGACCAGGCCCATCCGCGTCGAACACCTCGCCGGCTGCGTCGACTGGTGGGGCGGCCCCACCCGCCAAGGCCGCGCCGAAACCCCCCAGGCCTGGAAAGTCACCGTCGAGGACATCAAATCCCGCGGCTACAACCTCGACATCAAAAACCCCCACAGCACCGCCGATGACCACGGTGACCCCGAAGACCTCCTCGCCCGCCTCGCCGCCGCCGAAGCCGAAACCGCCACCCTGCGCGACCAACTCCAATCCATCCTCGCCGAGGCCCTCCTCCGCTGACTGCCTTTCCGCCAAGGCGATCAAGTGAAGCACAGGCAAGCAAGGCTCCGCCGGCCAAGGGGCTCGCCCCTTGGAACCCACCACTTTAAGCCATCCGCAGACCCCGACACGCCCCGCCGAATTGCCCGCGATGACGCCGCCCCCATCCATGCTAACCTCCCGCCAAACCCCAACCCGGCCCCCGCCATGCACCCGCTGATCGACCAGCACCGCGACGAAATCGCCCGCCTCTGCCGCCACCACGCCGTGCGCCGGCTGGAAGTGTTCGGCTCCGCCGCCCGCGGCGTTGATTTTGACCCCGCCCGCAGCGATGCCGACTTCCTCGTCGAATTCGCCCCCACCACCGGCCATGACCCTCTGCAACGCTTCTTCGGCCTGACCGAGGACCTCCAGGCCCTGCTCGGCCGCCGCGTCGATCTCGTCGAACCCCAAGCCCTGCGCAACCCCTACATCATCGCCGAAATCAACCGCGCCCGGGAACTGCTCTATGCGGCGTGACCCCCGCGCCTACCTCTGGGACGTCCGCGAAGCCGCCGCCGACATCGCCACCTTCATCGCCGGGCTCGATCAGGCGTCCTACCTCGCCTCCCCGCTGGTCCGCGCCGCCGTGGAGCGCAAATTCGAAATCATCGGCGAAGCCCTCACCCAGCTGAACCGCCTCGACCCGGCCCTGGCCCAGCGCGTCCCGGAACACCGCCGCAGCATCGCCTTCCGCAACCTGCTGATCCACGGCTACGCCCGACTCGACCACCCCGAGGTCTGGCGCGTCGCAACCGAATCCCTGCCCCCCCTCCACGCCGCCGTCGCCGCCTTGCTCGAAGAACTGGGGCCTCCCTGACATGCCGAACCGCCTCCTGGCCGAATTCCCCCGCATCGCCGCCTTCATCGCCATACCCCACCAGGCCCCCCC
>CAIPLM010000113.1 GCA_903865895.1 uncultured Rhodospirillales bacterium
CCCGGCGCCGGTCAGCGCGTGGATGACGCGCACATCGACATGCTCAGGCTCACCGACGAAGCCGAGATCGATCGGCTCCATGGCGCCGGTCTCCGGGTTCTTGCGGGTGCGCTCCACCTTGCGGGCGCGGATCAGCCCGCCGTCCTTGCCGCAAATGCCCACCGCCAGGGCGCCGGCCTGGTTGATCAGACCGGCGACGTGTTTGTTGACGGTGCCGGCCAGCACCATCTCGACCGCCTCGACCGTCGCGGCGTCAGTGACGCGCAGCCCGTCGATGAAGGAGGACTTGATATCCAGCCGCTTCAGCATCGCGTTGATCTGCGGCCCGCCGCCATGGACCACCACCGGGTTCACGCCGACCTGCTTGAGCAGCGCGATATCGGAGCCGAACATGCGGGCGAGATGCTCCTCGCCCATGGCGTGGCCGCCGTATTTCACCACGATGGTCGCGCCGGCATAGCGGCGCAGGAACGGCAGGGCCTGGGCTAGGATCTCGGCCTGCTGCTGGGCGGTTCCGGCGTCGGACATCTGGGTTTCCTTGGTTCTGGCCGCGGCGTTTTGCGGCGCCTCGGCCGGGCGGTCAAGCCGTCCTGGGCGCCGTCATGCCAGGTGGCAGGCGACCGACGCGGCGCCGACCGCCCGCCAGGCCGGCTCCTCGCTGCGGCAGCGGTCGACGGCGATGGGGCAGCGAGTGTGGAAGCGGCAGCCGGGTGGCGGGTTGGCGGGGCTGGGGATTTCGCCTTCCAGTGGCACGCGGGGCTTGGCGCGTTGGGTGACGGGATCGGGCTCCGGGACGGCGGCGAGGAGGGCCTTGGTGTAGGGGTGGCGGGGCGCGCTGTAGAGGGCGTCACGCGGCGCGAGTTCGACGATACGGCCGAGATACATCACCGCCACACGGTCACACACATGGCGCACCACCGCGAGGTCATGGCTGACGAACAGGGTGGACATGCCGTGGCGGGCCTGGAGTTCGACCAGCAGATTGAGGATTTGCGCGCGCACCGAGACATCGAGCGCCGAGACCGGTTCGTCGCACACCAGCAAAGCGGGGCGGAGCGCGAGGGCGCGAGCGATGACGATGCGCTGGCGTTGGCCGCCGGAGAATTGGTGCGGATAGCGCCCGGCGTGATCGGCACGCAGGCCGACCTCCTCCAGCAGGGCGCCGACCTGGTCGCGCAGGGCGGCGCCGCGGGCGAGGCCGCGCACCAGGAGGGGTTCGCCGACCGCCTCGCCGATGGTCATGCGCGGGTTGAGGGAGGTGACGGGGTCCTGAAACACCATCTGCGCCTTGGCGCGAATGGCGCGCAGC
The DNA here is from genome assembly GCA_903865895.1 of uncultured Rhodospirillales bacterium. Classification (GTDB taxonomy): domain Bacteria; phylum Pseudomonadota; class Alphaproteobacteria; order Acetobacterales; family Acetobacteraceae; genus CAIYPH01. The sequence goes on from CAIPLM010000113.1 coordinate 1,310, forward strand.
GTCTCGCGGGAGGCACCGGCGAGTTCGGTGCCGAGCACCTTCACCGAGCCCTCGGTGGGCGACAGCAGGCCGACAGTGGCGTTGGAGACGGTGGATTTGCCGCAGCCGCTTTCGCCGACAAGGCCGAGGGTTTCGCCGGCGGCGATGCTGAGAGAGACGCCATCCACCGCGCGCACCGGGGCGCCGCCGCGGCCGGGGAAATGGACTTTCAGGCCGGTGATTTCGAGCGTGTTCATGGCTGCGTCCCATGCGGCGGCTCGGCATGGAAGCAGGCGGTGAGGCGCCCAGCGCCGAGTGGTCGCAGGGGAGGGGTTTCGGCGGCGCAGCGCGCATCCGCCCGCGGGCAGCGCGAGGCGAAGCGGCAGCCCGGCCCGAATTCGGAGGGGTTCGGCACCCGTCCCTCGATCACCGCGAGCTTGGATTTCGGCACGTCGGACAGGCGGGGGATGGAGGCCAGCAGCAGCGCGGTATAGGGGTGGCGGGGCGCGGCGAAGATCTCGGCGGTGGGGCCGGCCTCGGCGATGCGGCCGGCATACATGACCGCCATGCGGTCGGCGATATCGGCCACCACGCCCATGTCATGGGTGATCAGCACCACCGCGGTTTGCCGCTCGATGGCGAGGCGGCGCAAGAGGTCGAGGATTTGCGCCTGGATGGTGACGTCGAGCGCCGTGGTTGGTTCGTCGGCGATCAGCACGGCGGGGCGGGAGATCAGGGCGGAGGCGATCATGATGCGCTGGCACATGCCGCCCGAGAGCTCGAAGGGGTGCTGGTCGATCCGCCGCTCCGGGTCAGAGATGCCGACGTCGCGCAGCATGCGCAGTACCTCGCCGCGCACCCGGCCGAGCGGCTGGCGCAGCGCCTCGGCGATCTGGCTGCCGACGGTGGTCAGCGGGTCGAGTGCCGCCTGCGGTTCCTGGAAAATCATCGACATGAGCTGGCCGCGCACGGCGCGCATCGCCCGTTCGGGGATGGCCGAGATATCCCGCCCGCCCAAAAGAATGCGTCCGCCGGTCTGGCGGATGGCGTCCGGCAGCAGGCGCATGATCGCCTGGGCGGTGACCGATTTGCCGCAGCCGCTTTCGCCGACGATGGCCATCACCTCGCCGGGCGCGACCTGGAAGCCGACGCCATCGACCAGCCCGGCCGGGCCGATCGCCAGCGACAGGTTCTCGACCACAAGGGCGGGCGCGTCACTCATCCGTTGGTGGGCGTCGGCTGGTAGGTGCCGATGGAATTGCCGCCATCGACGGCGACCACCGCGCCGGTGATGTAGCCGGCGGCGGGCGAGCAGAGATACAGCACCATCCCCGCGGTATCGCCGGGGCCGGAATTGCGGGCGAGCGGGATGCGCCCGGTCATCCGCTCCACGTATTCCGGCGGCAGGATCGAGACCTCACTGCCGGGCGCGAAGCCCGGCTCCACCACGTTGACGCGGATCTTGTGCGGCGCGAGCTCCAGCGCCTGGCCCTTGGAGAGCCGCTCCAGCGCGGTTTTCGACATGCAGTAGGTGACCGAGCCGGTCGGCATCTGCCGGGCGGCGCCGGAGCCGATATTGACGAAGGCGCCTTCGACGCCGCGCGCCACCATCAGCCGCGCCATGTGCTTGGTCATCACGAAGGGGGCGCGCACGTTCACCGCCATGATGCGGTCGAACTCGGAATCCTCGAGGTTGATGAGGATGCCGGTGCGGGGATAGACGCCGGCGTTGTTGACGACGATGTCGGGCGCGCCCCATTCCTTGCCGATCACGCGGGCGAAAGCCTCGATCTCGGCGGAGCTGGTGAGATCGCAGCCGTGCAGCATCGTGTTCGCGGCGTCGAGCCCGAGATCGGCGGCGACCGTGTCGAGCTTGTCGCGGCGGAAATCGGTGAGGCAGAGTTCCGCCCCCTCGCGCGCGAAGGCGGCGGCGATCCAACCGCCATGGATCCCGGCGGCGCCGGTGACGATCACTCGCTTGCCTCGGAAGGCGCCGGCGTAGTTCATAGCTTTCTCTCCTATCGGCTGCGCGAGCGGGGGTCCACCCGGTCGCGCAGCCAGTCTCCGAATACGTTGACGCACAGTACCAGCACGAACAGGCAGGCGCCGGGGAATACGGTCAACCACCAGGCTCGGGTGACGTATTGCCGCCCCGCGCTCATGATCGAGCCCCAGGACGGGTAGGGCGGCTGGATGCCGAGGCCGAGGAAGGACAGGCCGGCCTCGAAGAGGATCATCAGGCCGAATTCGCTGGTGGCGACCACCATCAGCGGCCCGGCGATATTGGGCAGGATGTGGCGCCACAGGATGCGCGTGGCGCCGCAGCCGGCCATCTCGGCGGCCTTGATGTAGGGCAGCCCGGCTACTTGCAGCGTCGCGGCATAGGCGACGCGGGTGTAGCGCGGCCAGCGGGTCAGCCCGAGCACCATCACCAGTTTGATGAAGCCCGGGCCCAGCACCGCGACGGTTAGCACCGCCAGCAGGATCGCCGGGATGCTCAGCATGGTATCGACGAAGCGCATGATCAGCACCGCCGTCCAGCCGCGGAACCAGCCGGCCAGCAGGCCCAGCGCGGTGCCCACCACCAGTGACACCGAGACCGAGAGTGCGGCGACCAGTAGCGAGGCGCGGGCGCCATAGAGGATGCGCGACAGCAGGTCTCGCCCGAGATCGTCGGTGCCGAGCCAGTAGGTCGCGGTTCTGGACGCGAAGCCGGGCTCGCGCAGGCGGAGCAGCAGGGATTGGCGCAGCGGATCGGCGGGGGACAGCAGCTCCGCCCCCGCGGCGGCCAGCACGAAGCCGGCCAGCAGCAGCAGGATGATGGCGATGCCGGGGGAAACGCGAGCCCTCATCGGTCCAGCCGGATGCGCGGGTCGATCACCGCATAGGCGATGTCGGCCAGCAGGTTCATGCCGATGTACACGACAGAGACGAACAGAACGACGGTCTGTACGATCAGGAAATCCCGCGCCGCGATCGACTGGATGGCGAGCTGGCCGATGCCGGGCCAGGCGAAGACGGTCTCGACGATCACCGCCCCGGCCAGAAGATTGCCGACTTCGAGTGCGGCGATGGTGACCACCGGGATCGCCGCATTGCGCAGCACGTGGCGCAGCACGGCAGCACCACGGGAGAGGCCGCGGGCGCGGGCGGCGGAGACATAGTCGCGCGAGAGTTCATCGAGCACGGAGATGCGGGTCATCCGCGCGAAGGTGGACATGGTGAGCGCGCCCAGCGCCACCGAGGGCATCACCAGGGAGGATAATCCGTCGGCGCCCGAGGTGGGCAGCCAGCCCAGATTCACCCCGAACAGCAGGATCAGCAGAATGCCGGACCAGAAGGTGGGCAGGCTTTGCCCGGTCAGCACGAAGCCGGCCAGCAGCCGCTCCACCCAGCCGCCGCGCCACACCGCCATGACGACGCCGGCGGGAATGCCGATGCCGAGCGCCACCACCAGCGCACCGGCGGCAAGCTCCACCGTGTAGGGGATGCGCTCGGCGACGATGCCGGCCACCCCCGCGCGCTGCACCAGGCTCTCGCCGAGATCGAGCCGGGCGAGATCGCCGAGGTAGCTGAGGTACTGCACAAACAGCGGCCGGTCGAAGCCCAGCGCGTGGCGCAGGGCGGCGATCTGCTCGGCCGTTGCCCCTTCCGGCACCAGCAGCAGCGTCGGGTCTCCGGAGAGGCGCATGACGAAGAAGACGATGGTGAGGACGCCGAAGCTGGCCACCAGCGCCTGGCCGAAGCGGCCTGCTAGGTGTTTGATCATGATTGAAGGAAGCAAGCGCTTCTTTTTGAAAAAAGAAGCAAAAACTTTCTATC
>CAIPLM010000114.1 GCA_903865895.1 uncultured Rhodospirillales bacterium
CTGAACCTGCTCCAGACGGGCGGCAGCGAGCTGGTGTTCGCCGAAGGCACCACCCGCATCACCGTCACCGGCGGCACCCAAACGGTGCTTGGTGTCTCCGGCGGCCTGACCGTCAGCGGCGGCGCCGGCCTCTACCTCGCCACCCCCGATGGCAACACTCACATCGATGTGGCGGGCGGCGCGACCGTCTTCGGCACCGCCTCCGGCGACATGCTGTCCAGTTCCGACCCCGCCGGGACGGCCTACAATGGCACCGCGAGCAACATCCTGGTCGGCGGCGCCGGAGCGGAGACCATCTCGGGCGCCGGCAGCACCGCCATCAATACCTTCTTCGCCGGCAGCGGCCCGGAGTTCATCCACGCCGGAGACTGGAGCACCTCCATCGTCACCGGCACCGGCGCCGAAACCATCTTCGGCGGCCAAGGCATCGCGCTGATCGCCTTCGTGCACGGCAACCACCCGGACGTGCTGATCCAGGGCTTCGACCCCAAGAAGGACTACCTGACCTTCATCAACTACGGCACCGGCGAGGCCGCCGCCGCACTTGCCAGCGCGCAAACCACAATCAGCAACGAAATCATCACCCTCAGCGACGGCACCCATATCACGCTCCAGGGCTTCACCGGGCTGACGGCGGCGAACATTCTTTAGCCGGCTGCCTACTTCACTGACGGTCCTGCTACAGATTCTGCCGTTGAAAACGAAAAGGAAACGTTGACGTCGTGAGCGCCGCCCAATAGCGTTTCACCAATTCGCAGGTCGTGACGGCATTTGCTGCGGGACTTCACAGATCGGAGTGCGGACGTGGCGATGGTAACCGTGATGGGTGCGGGCGGCAGCACATTCTACATTCCGTTCGCCAGTGCGAGCGTGCCCACTTATGCCTATCAGTTGGCCGATATAGCGGGGCTAGAGATCGCCAGCGGAACCGCGGTGCCGTTCACGGTGGATGGCTCACCGATACCCGCGGTTCCCGCCGGAAAGCAGTTGGTGGTGTATGACACGCTGCCAATCGCGGTGGCGCTACCGGACACGGTTCCTGCGATGCTGTTCAGCAACGCCGCGGTCATCACTACCATCACCAGCGGAGCAGTCAGCGGCGACTATATGGTTGTCGGCGATGGCGGCATCGACTTCACGGCCGGCGCCGGTTTGTTCTACCTGATCGCCGGCAATGGCCCCGCCAAGCTGAATTTCGCGCCCGGGGTGGGCGGCGGCACGGTTCAACTCGGCGATGGCAACGCCACCATCAATGCCATCGGCGGCAACAACACCATCATCTCCGGAACGGGCAACCACACGGTCACCTTCGGTATCGGCACCAATTACCTCACCACCAGCGGGTCAGACACCGTCTACGCCGGCCCGGGCGACGCCAACATCTACGCCGGCTCCGGCTCCAGCGATCTCGTCTTCCTCAGCAGCGGGACAGCCGACGTGCGGCTCGGTACCACCGCGACCGTGCTGGGGGGCAGCGGCTCCAGCCGCGTCAGCAACTATGGCAGTCTCAGCAGCGCCCTGTTCGCCGCGGGCAGCGGATCATCGTTCTTCTCCGGCAACGGGACCGTCGTAGGCGGCAGCGGACCGCTGGCAGTCACAAACTACTTTGTCTACAACCCGCGATACCCGGTGACCGACCCGGGTCCGGGCATCCTGCTGTTTGGCGGCAGCAACACCAATACCATTAGCGTCAACTACGGCTCCAACTCCATCATCGGCAACGCCGCCGGCACCATGGACATCGATAACTCCAGTCCGAACGGCCTGCTCGCCTTCACTCGCGGTACCACTACGGTCACCGGCACCGGCGTGGAAACCGTTATCGGCGTCGACGGCGTCCTCACCGTCACCAACGGATGGGGGCTGTTCCTGGGCGCCCCTGGCGGCAATAATCATATCACCGCCACAGGGAATGCCACGATCTTCGGTGTAGCCGCCGGCGATGTGCTGGCCGCCAGTTCTATGGTCAACAACCAAAAAATTGCCATCGTCGGCGGTGCCGGGGCGGAAACCATCTCTGGTGCCGGCAGCACGTCGACCAACACCTTCTTCGCCGGCTCCGGGCCGGAGTTCATCCAGGCGGGCAACTGGATCACCTCCATCGTCACCGGCACCGGTGCCGCGACCGTAGCAGGCGGGGCCGGCATCTCGCTCACCGCCTTCGTCAAAGGCCAGCACCCCGATGTGGTGATGCAGGGCTTCACCGCGGGGAAGGACTTCCTGACC
>CAIPLM010000115.1 GCA_903865895.1 uncultured Rhodospirillales bacterium
GCTGATCTTCTGCGCCTGCTCGTCGAGGAACAGCTCATAGGTGAAGCCGGTCGGCGGCTCGGAGCCGAGGATGCGGCAGATGCGGCCGGAGAGGCGCACGCTGTCGATGAGGTCCTTGCCGGACATTTCATAGTCGACGCCGAGCGCATGCCACCGCATCGCCCAATCCGCCTTCCACTGCATCTTGGCGCCACCGCCGGTGACCGGGGTTTCGAAGCCCTCGCCGGTTTCCGGATCGCGCCACATCACGGTGGCCGCCACCGGGTCCACCTTCTCCATCGGCACCTGCATGACGATGCCGGTTTTCGGATGGATCGGCAGCACCGGCGAATAGGTCGCCTGCCGCTCGGCGCCGAGCGTGGGCAGGATCACCGCCACCACCTCGTCATGGCATTCGAGCATGCGGCGCAGTGCGGCATCGAAGCGGCCGGAGGCGTAGTATTCGGTGGAGGAGGCGAATTCGTAGTCGAAGCCGAAACTGTCGAGGAAGGCGCGCAGGCGGGCATTGTTGTGCGCGCCGAAGCTGTCATGCGTGCCGAACGGGTCGGGGATGCGGGTCAGCGGGCGGCCGAGGAAGCCCGTGAGCATCTCTTTGTTCGGCACGTTGTCCGGCACCTTGCGCAGCCCATCCATGTCATCGCTGAAGGCGAGCAGGCGGGAGGGCAGGCCGGTCAGCTCGGTGAAGGCCCGGCGCACCCAGGACGTGCGGGCGACCTCGCCGAACGTGCCGATATGCGGCAGGCCCGAGGGGCCGTAGCCGGTTTCGAACAGCGCATGCGTTTTCCCGGAAGCGGCCAGACGCTGGACGACCTTCTGGGCCTCCTCGAAAGGCCAGGACTTTGGCAGCGCCGGGGTATCGGCCATCATATGCACTCTTCGGGTGGGAGATCGGAGCGCCGTTATAGAGCGAACCGGCCCGCTGTCGATGCCCAGACCCGTCGATGCCCAGGCGTTGCCGCCAGGGCCGGGGATGGTAGACTGGCGGCCAGGACTTCCAAGGACGCGGCCCCATGAACCTGATCGTCGGCATCCCCGCCTGCTCGCGCGAAATCAACGGCATGCTCCAGCACGCCACCCCCGCCCGCTATGGCGCGGCGCTGATGGGCGGCGCCGGTGCGCTGCCGATCCTGCTCCCCCCCGTCGGCGAGGGCCTCACTGCGCTGGTCGACCGGCTGGACGGGCTGCTGCTCTCGGGCAGCCCGAGCAACATCGAGCCGCGCGCCTATGGCGTCGACGAGGACCTCACCCCCAGCCTGCATGACGCCCATCGCGACGCGACCACCCTGCCGCTGATCCGCGCCGCTTTGGCCCGCGGCATCCCGGTGCTGGCGATTTGCCGCGGCATCCAGGAACTCAACGTCGCCCTCGGCGGCAGCCTGATCCAGAAGGTGCAGGAGGTGCCGGGCCGCCAGGACCACCGCGCGTCCTCCACCCCGCTCGACATGAGCAAGCCGATCGATTGGGACCATCTCTACCGCCACAAGCACGCCGTCCGCCTCAGCGGCCACATGGCGCGCCTGGTCGGCGACAGCGAGATCAAGGTGAACTCCCTGCACCAGCAGTCGATCGACCGGCCCGGCGAGGGCATCGTGGTCGAAGGGCTGGCGGAGGACGGCACCATCGAGGCGGTCCGGGTTTCCGGCGTGCCTGGTTTCGCCGTCGGGGTGCAGTGGCACCCCGAATACCACTACGCATCGGACCCGGTGAGCATGGCGATCTTCCGCGCCTTTGGCGACGCCTGCCGGGCCTATCACCACGGCATCAAGAAAGCAGCCTGACACATGGATCTTCATCTTTCGGGCAAGCATGCCCTCATCACCGGCGGCTCCAAGGGCATCGGCCGCGCCGCCGCCGAGCTGTTCGCCGAGGAGGGGGTGGACGTCACCCTCGTCGCGCGTGACCCGGCGGCGCTCGCCGAGGCCGCGCAGGCGGTGCGGGCGCGCCGGCAGGTGAAGGTGGTGACCATCGCCGCCGATCTCTCGCAGGAAAGCGAAGTGGTCCGCGTGGCCGCCGAGGCCGGGCCGGTCGATATCCTCGTCAACAACGCCGGTGCCATCCCCGGCGGCTCGCTTACCCAGATCGACAACGAGACCTGGCGCCGCGCCTGGGATTTGAAGGTCTTCGGCTTCATCTCGCTGTGCCGGCAGGTCTATCCCTCCATGGCCGCCCGCAAGGCCGGGGTGATCGTCAACGTCATCGGCGCCGCCGGCGAGCAGTTCCCGGCCAATTACATTGCTGGCGCCACGGGAAATGCTGGGCTGATGGCCTTCACCCGCGCGCTTGGCCGCGCCAGCCCCGCCGACGGGGTGCGGGTGGTCGGCATCAACCCGGGCTCGACGGCCACCGGCCGCATGGAAACCCTCATGCGCACCCGCGCGCGTGACGAACTGGGTGACCCCGACCGCTGGCTCGAACTCTGCTCCGGCATGCCCTTTGGCCGCGCCGCCAGCCCCGAGGAGATCGCCTCCGCGGTCGCCTTCCTCGCCAGCCCGCGCTCCGGCTACACCACCGGCACCATCCTGACGATCAACGGCGGCTGACCGCCATCAACCAGAAACCAAGAGGAAAATGACATGGCCTTCTACGAACTCCGCCAATACAAGGTGCGTCCTGGCCAGATGGACGCATGGTTGAAGCTGATGGAAGAGGAGATCATCCCCTTCCAGGTTGGCCACGGCATGGTGATCACCGGCTCCTATCGCGGTGAGGCCGATGACAGCGTCTATATCTGGACGCGGCGCTTCGAGAGCGAGGACCATCGGGTCGCCCTCTACAAGGCGGTCTATGAGTCCGACCACTGGAAGAACGTCATTGCGCCGCGCATCCCGGATATCCTGGACCGTTCCGGCATAGTGGTAACGCGCATCGTGCCTACCACCCGCTCGGTCGCGCAGTAGACGAGCCCGGCTCCGCGCCGAGGCGGTTCTTCCCACCGCGCATCGCTCGAGGCGGGGTGCGCGGTGGCCCGGCTTTGCCTATGCTGGGCCGCCCCACCAACTGCGGAACCTGAGTGATGCAGCCACGAATGACCGCGCGGGAGCGGGACCTGTTCCTCGCCTTTGCCCGGCGCAGCCTGCGCTATCTGGAGTTTGGCACGGGCGGCAGCACGCTCTTGGCGGTGGATGCCGTGCAGGCCTGGGTGATCAGCGTCGGTTCCTCGCAAGCCTGGCTCGAGAGCGTCCGCGTGGCCTGCCCCGATGCCGGCGACAAGTTGCGCCTGATGCATGTTGATATCGGCCCGGTCCGCGACTGGGGCTACCCGGTCGGCCAGGAGGCGCGCGCGCGATGGCCGCGGTACCATGGCGCCGTGTGGGACATGCCGGATAGCCGGGAGGCCGACCTATGTTTCATCGACGGCCGCTTCCGGGTGGCCTGCTTCGCGCAGGCGGTGCTGCAGTGCGGGCCAGGTGTGTTGATCGGGATCCATGATTTCGCGATGCGCGACCAATATCGCGTCATCCACGAGATCGGCCGGGAAATCGCGGTGGCCGATGAACTCGCC
>CAIPLM010000116.1 GCA_903865895.1 uncultured Rhodospirillales bacterium
AAGCCTCCGAGGGGATGAAAGGCGGCTTCCAGAACGTCCGCCGGGTGTTCGCCCCCATGGCGAAGGACGTCAAGCGGTTCGACTGGGGCAAGGAGATCGTCTCCGGCATCACCGCGGTGGCCGCCCCCGGGCATACGCCGGGGCATACGGTGTTCGCCATCCAGTCCGGCAATGCCAAGTTCCTGATGATGTCCGACCTCACCAACAACACCGCCGTGTTCGTCCGCAAGCCGGACTGGCAGGCGATCGTCGATATGGACGGCGACCAGGCGCGGCAGACCCGCCATCGCATGCTTGATATGGCCGCCAGCGAGAAGATGCAGGTGGCGTTCTACCACGCGCCCTTCCCGGCGACCGGCCACATCCTGCGTGACGGGGCAGGGGCCTACCAGCTGGTGCCCGCGCTATGGCAGCCGCTGGGCTGATTGCGCACTGGCGGCCTTCGTCGTAGATCATTGAAACGGATCGGATTTTCGCTCCGTTTTGATCGCTGACGAGGGCCCCATGGCAACCGATCCCCGCATCTCCGCCCCCGCCGCGGCCCGCAATCGCGACCCTATTCTGGACGTGCTGCGGCAGGTGCTCCCGGAGAGCGGACTGGTAGTGGAGATCGCCAGCGGGACCGGCGAGCACGTGGCGCATTTCGCCGCGGCGTTGCCTGGCCTCACATTTCAGCCAACCGAGCCGGACGCGGAGCGTAGACGCAGCATCGATGCCTGGGCGGAGGGGCTCGCCAATGTTCGCCCGGCCATGGCGCTCGACGCCTCTGTCGCCTGGGATGTTGGGCCATGTTCCGCCGTGCTGTGCATCAACATGATCCATATCGCGCCCTGGGCCGCCACGCGCGGGCTGCTCAGCGGCGCGGCGGCGGCGTTGGGGCAGGGGGGTGCTCTGGTGCTCTACGGGCCTTATCGGCGCGGTGGCGTGCATACCGCCGCGAGTAACGCCGAATTCGACGCATCGCTGAAATCGCGCAATCCTGAATGGGGCGTGCGCGACCTTGAGACTGTCACCGCCGAGGCAGTACGCGCTGGGTTCACAGGGCCGGAGGTGTTCGAGATGCCGGCGAACAACCTCACCGTGGTGTTCCGCTGCACCTGATCAGAGCGCTTGCCCGGCGCACCAGCCGCTCGACCAGGCCCATTGAAAGTTATAGCCACCGAGCCAGCCCGTGACGTCGACCGCCTCGCCGATGACGAACAGGCCAGGAACGTCCTTGGCCTCCATGGTCTTTTGCGACAGCCCCGCGGTATCGACGCCGCCCAGTGTTACCTCGGCCTTGGCATAGCCCTCACTGCCCGCCGGTGTGAGTGGCCAGGATTTGAGAAAGCTCGCGATTTCAAGCAGTTTGCGGTCTTGCATCTGCCCGATGGCGCCATCGCCGAAGCGCTCGGCGATGGCGCGGGCGAGACGCTGGGGCAGGAGATCGGCCAGGATGGTGCGCAGTTCGGCATTGGGCCGCGCCCGCTTGGCCGCGCGCAATTCATCGTCTGTCCGCTGCCCGGGCGCCAGATCGAGCGAAATGGTGCCGCCTTCGCGCCAGTAGGAGGATATCTGCAGGATCGCCGGGCCGGAGAGGCCGCGATGGGTGAACAACGCCGCCTCGGCGAAGCGCTGCCGGCCGCTGGCGGCGATGGCCGGGAACGCGACGCCGGCCAGGCCACGCATCATCTCCAACTCCGCCCCGGCGAATGTGAGCGGCACCAAAGCCGGGCGACGCTCGGTGAGGGCAAGGCCGAAGCGGGTGGCGATATCATGGGCGAGGCCGGTCGCGCCCATTTTAGGGATCGACAAGCCGCCGGTCGCCAGCACCAGAGTTGGAGATTGGAACAAACCATGATCTGTGGCCACGTTGAACCCGCCGGTGCCACGGGTGACCTCGGTGACCCGATGCCGCAGCCGGATCTCCACCGCAGCCGCGGCACACTCTGCCAGTAGCATCGCGACGATGTCGCGGGCTGAACCGTCGCAGAAGAGCTGCCCCAGGGTCTTCTCGTGCCAGGCGATCTTGTGCTTGGCCACCAGCGCGAGGAAGTCGCTGGCGGTGTAGCGGGCGAGGGCGGAGCGGGCGAAATGTGGATTCCCCGAGAGGAAGCGCTCCAGGCGAATTTCCAGATTGGTGAAGTTGCAGCGGCCGCCGCCGGAAATCAGGATCTTCTTGCCGGCGTCCTCGGCATGGTCGAGCAGCAGAACGCGCCGGCCACGCGCGCCGGCGGTCATCGCGCACATCAGCCCGGCAGCACCGGCGCCCAGCACGATCGCGTCAAAAGTCTCAGCCACGACGAGGGAGGGCTCCCCGCAGCGGCTGATCCGATTGTCGCAGAAGGTATATTATGGAAAGAACGCGCGAGGGCATCTCAGCTGCAGCAGCAGCTCGCATCGCCGTCCTTCACATCGTGCCCAGAGTCGTCCGGCAGGTTCATCGCCGGGTTCTCCGCGAAGAAGCCGTTGGGTTTCAGCATGAAGCCCGCGTATTCGACCGGCATGATCGGGAAATCCTCGGGCTTGCACACATGGGTGTGGCCGAACGTGTGCCACACCACGATGTCCTCGTTCTCGATCGGCCGGTTCTGCGCGACATAGGCCGGCAGCCCGTCGCCGCCCTGGTGCTGGTTGGGGAATTCGCCGGCGGCGAAGCGCTCCTTGGGGTCGAATTTCGTCACCCAGACATGCTTGGTCGCGAAGCCCGCCCGCTTGCGCACCGCGCTGCCCTCCTGCGCCAGCATCAGCGGGCTCGGCATCACTGCGAGCTTATAGGCCGGCGGCTTGCCGACGCTGTTGGCGGCGTTGGGGTTGCTGATTTTCCAGTAGCGCCCGGTCCGCCCATCCGCCTCCCGTGCCGCGTCCAACTCGCGGGACAGCGTGCGGCTGGTGACGTCGAACACGTTGCCGTGCGGGTTGTCAGTGCCCCAGGGGCGCGGCTGGAACTCGTGCTCGGTGACGGTGTTGCGCTCGCCGTCGATCATCATGTGCAATCGGGCGTTGAAGAAATGCTGGTGAGTCGGCCCACCGAGCTGTTCGGCGACCATGCCGCCCCAGGGATAGGCCGCCCCGGGCGCCACCGCGGCGGTCTGGATGATGCCGGTGAGCTTGCCTTCGAGCTGGATCGTGCCGTCCTGGTAGAGGTACCAGAAGAACCCGTAATCGTAGTTGCCGACGGTGGCGAAGAAGCTGATCACCAGGCGGCGGGAGCGGCGGACTTCGCGGATGTCATTTCGGAATTCATAGTGTTTCCAAAGGATTCCGTAGTCTTCCTCATGCATGCAGACAGCGTTCCGCATCAGTTCCGGGGTGCCGTGATCATCCTGCGCGGGTATATCAAAATAGCGGATCAAGCCTTTGCAATCGCAGCCTAATTCGAGCTGATTGGCAAGTTTACCGAGGCCGTACTCGCCGGCGTCAAACGCGTTCTTCCAGTAGTGGTTGGTGGTGGGGTCGGCATAGGGCACCACCATCTCGGTGATGCTGGCGCGGTAGATCACCGGGCGGCCCTGGATGCTGAGCTGATGCAGCACCAGCCCCTCACGCGGGGTGAAGCCGACGCGGAAGCTCCAATCCTGCCAACGCACCTCCCAGCCATCGGTGGCGAAGCTCGCCCCCTCCGGCTGGGTGATGTTGAGGGGCTTGAGGTCGGTGCGCGGCGGCGGCAGGTCGGCGCGGCCGTAGTTGCGCTTGGTGCGGGGGATGGGGATCGCGACCGGGTCATCCACCAAGGTGAGGATACGGTTGGCGATGAGGTCCACCACCGCCACCACGCCCTCGATCGGGTGGGCGTAGCCGTTGTCCTTGATGTCGCCGCGCCAGTAGGAGACGGCGCGGACGAGCCGCCTGCCCTGCTCCTCCGGATACATGAAATTACCGGCCGAGAACGGGTCCACCTGCACCAGCGGCAGGTCTTCATCCGTGATACCGCGGCGTTTCACCGCGGCGATCCAGGCGGGGTCCGACTTCACGATGCGGTCGATGCGGAAGAACTCGTCAAGGATGATCCCGGGCTGCCCGTAGGGCGCCTGATCGAGCGGCAGCTTCTCCCATGACGCGATGGCGCCGCGGTTGAGATCGGTGATGACCTCGAACACGTCGCCATTGCCGGTATCGAGCAGCACCGAGCGGGCGGCGCGCACCACCGCCTCACCGGGGCGCCAGGCCAGCACGGCGGACTTGGCCGGCTCACGCAGTTCGCTCACGGTGTAGCGCAGCATGGCGTTGAAGCCGGGATGGGCGGCGACCAGGGCCTGCACC
>CAIPLM010000117.1 GCA_903865895.1 uncultured Rhodospirillales bacterium
GCTCAGCCCCCAGCGGGGTCCAGGGGCAGCGCCCCTGGCCTTCCTTCCCTCACCCACCCCGGCCTTGCCTCGGCGCGCGGTGGGGGGCAGGGTTGGGGGGAATGTGGATGGGGTGATGTTGTGACGGTGATCATAGCCAGTCGGCCGAATGTTTATACTGGGAGCCCGTTGGACCGGGTGTCGGAGAAGCGGGATGACGAGGCGTTCATTGCCGCGGCCTTGGCGGATTCGCAGTCCTTGTTCGCGCCGGTGTGGCGGTCGCGCAATTTGATGCGGGGCAAGGCGGAGGGGCGGCCGGAGGCGGTGTTCCTGACGCATGAGGCGGCCGAGGCGGTGCGCATGTCGGGTGGGCCCTGGGCGTTTTTGGGCATGCAGGGCGAGGTGCCGCTGTTCACGGTGGATGTGAGCGCGGCGGATGATCCGTTGCCGCTGTTGCCGGAGGGGATGGGAGAGTTCGTCGATCTGCGGGCGGTGCCGGGCCTGCTGAACGGCGAGGAGGCCTCGATCATGGCCCATGCGCGCGGGCTGATGCATTGGCGCAGCCGGCACAAATTCTGCGGTGTGTGCGGCGTGGCGTGCGAGCCGCGCAGTGCGGGGCATGTGATGGTGTGCACGGGGTGCAATGCGCAGCACTTTCCGCGCACGGACCCGGCGGTGATCATGCTGGTGTATTCGGGTGACCGGGCGCTGCTCGGCCATTCCGCGCGGTTCCCGGCGTCGAACATGTATTCGACTTTGGCGGGGTTCGTGGAGCCGGGCGAGAGCCTGGAGGAGGCGGTGGCGCGCGAGGTGTTCGAGGAATCGGGCGTGCGGGTGGGGCGGGTGCATTACCATTCGAGCCAGCCCTGGCCGTTCCCGGCTTCGATCATGCTGGGCTTCTATGCCGAGGCGACCACCGAGGAGATCACGATCGACCCGAATGAGTTGGTGGATGCCAAGTGGTTCACGCGGGATCAGCTGCGCAACCCGCGCGACCACGGGTTCCAACTGCCGCGCGGCGACAGCATCGCGAGCCGGCTGATTGCCGACTGGATCGCCGCCGGGTGATCCCGGCGGCGACCGTCTAAGGTCAGATGGTCAGCGTGCCGGCCATCGCCTGATCGTAGCGGGCGGCGATTTTCGACCAGTCGAGCACGTTCCACCAGGCGGCGAGGTAGTCGGGCCGGCGGTTCTGGTATTTCAGGTAATAGGCGTGTTCCCACACGTCATTGCCCATCAGCACGCGGGCGCCGTCCATCAGCGGGCTGTCCTGGTTGGGGCGCGGCACCATGGCGAGCTTGCCCTCCTTGGTGACGGTGATGAACACCCAGCCGGAGCCGAACAGCCCGGCGCCGGTCCGGTTGAAGGTGGTCTTGAAGGTGTCGAAGCCGCCGAGGTCGCGGTCGATCGCGGCGGCGAGGGCGCCGGTGGGGGTGCCGCCCTTGCCGCCCATGATCTGCCAGAACATCGCGTGGTTGACGTGTGCGCCGCCGTTATTGCGCACGGCGGTGCGGATGGTGTCCGGCACGTCGGCGATGCGCATCAGCAGGGCATCGGCGCTGAGGGCGGCGAGTTGGGCGTGGTCCTTGAGGGCAGCGTTGAGGTTGGCCACCGCGGCGCCGTGGTGGCGATCGTGATGGAGCTGCATGGTCATGGCGTCGATATGCGGCTCATTGGCCTCCGCCGCGTAGGGCAGGGGGGGCAGCACGTGCGGCCCGGACGGGGCGGCGGTTTGCGCGAAGGCGAGGCGCGGCGCTGCGAACAGCGTGGCGCCGGCGGCGGTGAACAGGCGGCGGCTAAGCATGATTGGTGTTTCCCCTGATTGGTTCGTCTGCCCGATCATACGCCGGCGAATTGGTTTTGGATGCCACGATTGCGTGCACTTTGCGCGGTCACGAGTGGGTTGCTATGGTAAAAGGCCGCGAGTCTCTCGCCCCAGCGCCTATGCTACTGCGATCCCAGAGGATGTTCAGATGAAGTTCACGGCTGACCGCGCAACGCTGCTCAAGGCGCTCGCCCATGTGCAGAGCGTGGTGGAGAAGCGCAACACCATCCCGATCCTCGCCAACGTGATGATCGCGGTGCGCGACGGCAAGCTGACGCTGACCGCGACCGACATGGAGATCGCCGTCGTCGAGGAGGTAGCCGCGCAATCCGCCCGCAACGGCGCCTGCACCGCGCCGGCCGGCACGCTCTATGAGATCGTTCGCCGCCTGCCGGAGGGCGTGGATGTCGAATTCGATCACCCCGGCGGGGATGCGCCGCTAAAGCTGCGCGCCGGGCGCTATGCCACCAGCCTGGTGGCGCTGCCGATCGATGATTTCCCTTCGATGACCGCCGGCACCTTGCCGCATAAATTCGCCCTGGGCGGCCAGACGCTGCGGGCGCTGATCGATCGCACCCGCTTCGCCATCTCCACCGAGGAGACGCGCTACTACCTCAACGGTATCTACGTGCATGCGGCCGATATCGGCGGCACCAAGGTGTTGCGCGCGGTGGCGACCGACGGGCATCGCCTCGCCCGCGTGGAGGAGCCGCTGCCGCCGGGCGCCGGCGGCATGCCGGGGGTGATTATCCCGCGCAAGACGGTGAACGAGCTGCGCAAGCTGCTCGACGAGGTGTCGGGGGATGTGGATATCGCGCTGTCCGATACCCGCATCCAGTTCCGTGTCGGCACCATCCTGCTGACGAGCAAGCTGATTGACGGGACGTTCCCCGAATATGAGCGGGTGATCCCGCGTGACAACGAGAAGGTGCTGCGGGTCAGCAGCGCCGATTTCGCCCAGGCGGTGGCCCGCGTGGCGGCGATTTCGTCGGAGCGGTCGCGCCCGGTGAAGATGTCGCTGGCGCGCGATCTGCTGGTGCTGAGTGCCGCGAGTGCCGAGCAGGGCTCGGCGACCGAGGAGCTCGATGCCGATCGGGTGAAGTATGAGGCCGGGCCGCTCGAAATCGGCTTCCAGGCGCGCTACCTCAATGACATCACCGACCAGATCAAGGGCGATGTCGAGTTCCGCTTCTCCGACGGCGCGGCGCCGACCATCGTGCAGGATGCGGGCGATGCGAGCGCGCTCTACGTGCTGATGCCGATGCGGGTGTGACGGGGGGCGTGTGACGGGGGACAGGTGACGGGGGAGGCTGCCGCGCCTCTGGCGCTGCGGCTGACCCGCCTGACGCTGACCGGTTTTCGCAGCTACGAGTCGCTGATTTGGCGCAGTTCCGCGCGGATGGTGGCGATCGCCGGGCCGAATGGCAGCGGCAAGACCAATTTGCTGGAGGCGATTTCCCTGCTCTCGCCGGGGCGCGGTCTGCGGGGCGCGCGGGTTGCGGAATATCTGCGCCATGGCGCGGCCCATTGGGCGGTGGCCGGGCGCTTCACCACTCTGGCGGGCGAGAGCGATATCGGCACCGGCACCGAGCCCGACGCGCCCGACCGCCGGGTGTTTCGCCTCGACGGCGCAACCCCGCGCAGCCAGGCGGAGATCGCCGAGCGGGTGGCGGCCGTGTGGCTCACGCCGCAGATGGACCGGCTGTTCCAGGAGGGCGCCTCCGGACGGCGGCGGTTTCTCGATCGGCTGGTCTATGCGGTGGAGCCTGGCCATGCCCGTGAGGTCGCCGCCTATGAGAGTGCGACGGCGAGCCGCAACCGGCTGCTGGGGGAGGGGCGGGCGGATCGCGCCTGGCTGGCGGGCATTGAGGACGCGATGGCCCGCCATGCTGTGGCGGCAACCGCGGCGCGGGCCGATCTGGTGGCGCGACTGAACGCGGCGTTGGAGGGCGGGGCGGCGGGGGATTTCCCGGCGGCGCGGGTGGGGCTGACGTGCCCGATCGCCGAGCGGCTGGCGGGCGGGCCGGCGCTGGCGGCGGAGGATTGGCTGCGCGAGACGCTGGCCGCCAACCGTGCCCGCGATGCGGCGGCCGGCGGCGCGGCGGTGGGGGCGCACCGGGCGGATATGACGCTGGCCGATGCGGCCTCGGGCCTGCCGGCCGGGCTCGCCAGCACCGGGCAGCAGAAGGCGCTGCTGATCGGCGTGCTGCTCGGCCATGCCGCCCTGCTCGCCGCCGCGCGGGGCTTCGGCCCGCTGCTGCTGCTCGACGAACCCGCCGTGCATCTCGACCAGGACCGGCGCACCGCGCTGTTCGCGGCGCTGGCCCGGCTGCCGGCGCAGGTGTTCATGACGGGCACGGATATCGAAACGTTCATGCCGCTGCGCGGCCTCGCCGAGGCGGTGCTGGCGGGCGGCGGCGGGCTGCGTCCGGCCCCCGGCTTCGATGCCGCCGAGGCCTGAGGGAATTTGCGGTTTTTCCATATTTGGCGTATGAAATTTCTGATTCAGATCAGCTTCAGGAGCATTTTTCCGGCATGAGCGACAAGGCCGCGTCCGATCCCGATTCGCCCCCGCGGGAGGATGACGCCTATGATGCGGCGTCGATCTCCGTGCTGCGTGGCCTCGATGCCGTGCGCAAGCGTCCGGGCATGTATATCGGCGATACCGATGACGGCTCGGGCCTGCATCACATGGCGTTCGAGATCATCGACAACGCGGTGGACGAGGCGCAGGCCGGATTCGCCGATCGCGTCTCCCTCACGCTGAATGGCGACGGCTCGGTGACGGTGCGCGACAATGGGCGCGGCATTCCGACCGACATTCACCACGAAGAGGGCGTCTCGGCGGCCGAGGTGGTGCTGACCCGGCTGCATGCCGGCGGCAAGTTCAACCAGAACTCCTACAAGGTCTCGGGCGGGCTGCACGGCGTGGGCGCCGCGGTGGTCAACGCGCTGTCCGAGTGGATGGAAGTGAAGATCTGGCGGGTCGGCAAGGAGCATTTCATCCGCTTCCAGCACGGCGATGCCGTGGCGCCGCTGGAGATCACCGGCGACTCGGTGGAGGCGACCGGCACCGAGGTGACGTTCAAGCCCTCCACCGGCACCTTCACCAAGATCGAGTTCGACTACGCCATCCTCGAACGCCGCCTGCGTGAGTTGGCCTTCCTCAATTCCGGCGTCACCATCGTGCTGCGCGACGAGCGCCATGCCGAGGCGGTGGAGAGCACGTTCTTCTACGAGGGCGGCCTGGTGGCCTTCGTGGAGTGGCTCGACCGCGCCAAGACCGCCGTTTTCACCCCGCCGATCAGCATCGCCGCCAAGGACGCCACGACTTCGGGCGAAATCCGCGTCGAATTCGCGCTCTCCTGGAACGACAGCTTCCACGAGACCATGCTGTGCTTCACCAACAACATCCCGCAGCGCGATGGCGGCGCCCATCTCGCCGGGTTCCGCCAGGCGCTGACGCGCGTGGTGACGAAATACGCCGAGGGGATGGGCAAGAAGGATTCGCTGGCGCTGGTTGGCGAGGACATGCGCGAAGGCATGACCGCGGTGCTCTCGGTGAAGGTGCCGGACCCGAAATTCTCCTCGCAGACCAAGGACAAGCTGGTCTCCTCCGAGGTGCAGCCGGTGGTGCAGGCGGTGGTGGCGGATATCGTCAGCCATTGGTTCGAGACCCATCCGCGCGAGGCCAAGGGCATCATCCAGAAGGTGATGGACGCCGCCTCCGCCCGCGAGGCCGCCCGCAAGGCGCGCGAACTGACCCGCCGCAAGGGCGTGCTCGACGTCTCGACCCTGCCGGGCAAGCTGGCGGATTGCCAGGAGCGCGACCCCAGCAAGTGCGAGCTCTTCATCGTCGAGGGTGATTCGGCCGGTGGCTCCGCCAAGCAGGGGCGGGATCGTAAGTATCAGGCGATCCTGCCGCTCAAGGGCAAGATCCTCAACGTCGAGCGCGCGCGGTTTGACCGCATGCTGGGCTCGGCGGAAATAGGCACGCTGATCACCGCCATGGGCACCGGTATCGGCCGTGGCGAGCCGGAGCAGGGCGGGTTCGACATCACCAAGCTGCGCTACCACCGCATCATCATCATGACGGATGCGGACGTGGACGGCTCGCATATCCGCACCCTGTTGCTCACCTTCTTCTTCCGCCAGATGCCGGAGCTGATCGAGCGCGGCCATCTCTACATCGCGCAGCCGCCGCTCTATCGCGCCAAGCGCGGCAATGATGAGCGCTACCTCAAGGACGACGCGGCGCTGGAGCGCTTCCTGCTCGATAAGGTGCTGGCCGAGGCGCGCCTCACCTATGCCGATGGCCGCGTGTTCATGGGCCCGGACATCGAGGCCGAGGCGATGTGGCTGCGCGAGGCGAGCTATCGCCTGCGCCGGCTGACGCCCGGTATCCCGGTGGCGCTGCTGGAGCAGGCCGCGATCGCCGGCGCGTTGACCCCCGAACTCGGCCAGGCCCAGGCGGCCGCGCAGCCGCTGGCCGCGCGGCTCGATGACGTCGCGCTCTCCGCCGAGCGCGGCTGGGTGGTGATGGCCGATGCCGCCGGCATCACGCTGGCGCGCACCGTGCGCGGCGTGGCCGAGCGCTATCTGATCGATGCGACGACCCTGCGCTCCGCCGAGGCGCGCTGGCTGAATGAGCGCACCGGCGCCCTGCGCGAACGCTTCGCCGCCCCCGCCGCGCTGAAGCTCGACAACACCGAGGCGGTCGCCGCCGGCCCCGCCAGCGCGTTCGACCGCATCCTCGCCCATGGCCGTCGTGGCCTGACCATTCAGCGCTTCAAAGGCTTGGGCGAGATGAACCCCGAGCAGCTGTGGAAAACCACGCTCGATACCGCCGCCCGCACCCTGTTGCAGGTCAAGGTCGGCGATGTCGAGGAGGCCGGCCAGGTGTTCTCGACGTTGATGGGCGACGTGGTGGAGCCGCGGCGCGATTTCATCGTCACCAATTCGCTGAAAGTGGCGAATTTGGATGTTTGAGGGCAGGCGCAAGGGATTGGGGAAGTGAAGGAAGGGGTTCTTTTTTGAAAAAAAGAACCAAAAAACTTCTATCCGTTTGGCGCGGGGTTTCCCCGGGGAGCCGCGAGGCAAGGGGATAAAAAGTTTTTGCTTCTTTTTTCAAAAAGAAGCACTTGCTTCCTGTCTTTCCCCGACAAGGACCCCGCCATGCCAGCCGAAACGGCGATTTTCGACACCATGGCCGCCCTGCCCCTCGATGTGTCGCCGGCCGAGGCGGAGGCGATCGCCGGGGAGCGCTGGGGCATCGCCGCCACGGCGCGGCCGTTGCCGGGCGAACGGGACCGCAATTTCCACCTGCGGGCCGCCGATGGCGCGGAATATGTGCTGAAATTCGCCAACCCGGCTGAAGATGCGGGGTTCCGCACCATGCAGATCGCGGCCCTCGCCCATATCGCGGCGAAGGATGCGGGGATCGCCGTACCCAACGCGGTGCTGCTGCCCGGCGGTGGCGTCGAGACCGCGGTGCGCCACTCAACGGGGGTGGACCAGCAGGCCCGGCTGCTCACCTGGGTCGCCGGGCAGCAGATCGCCAACGCGCCGCCCTCGCCCAAGCTGCGTGCGGCCTATGGCGCCCTGGTGGCGCGGTTGCAAAACGCGCTGGCCGACTTCACCCATCCCGCCCGCGACCATGAAATGGCGTGGGACCTGCAACACGCCCCGCGCCTGCGCCATATCGCCTTCACCGTGCAACTGCCCGAGGCGCGCGCAACGCTGCTCGATCTGCTCGACGAATACGACCGCAACGTGGTTCCGGTGCTCGCCGAATTGCCGCGCCAGATCGTGCATAACGATCTCAACCGCCACAACGTGCTGGTTGATCCCACTGATACCGACCGGATCGCCGGGGTGATTGATTTCGGCGACATCGCCGAGACCGCCACGGTGTTCGATCTCGCGATCGCCGCCGTGCAGTTGCCCTCCGGGGACGTGCCGTTGGAGGAGGCGCTGGCGCAGTTCCTTGCCGGCTATCAGGCGTTGCGGGCGTTGCGCGCCATCGAGGTCGCGCGGTTTCCGCAGTTGATGGCCACGCGCTACGCCCTCGGCCTCACGCTGGCCTCCTGGCATCGCCACACCCAGCCGGATAATCCGCATTTCGACCTCTCCGAGGCGAGTGTCCGCAAGCGGCTCGCGGTGATCGAAAGTTTCCGCGCGCCGGGGCTGGGCGCCGCGCTGGTGGGGCGGCTCGGGCTCGGTTGAGGGGGGGGGGCACGGCGGGGGGGCTCGCCGCGCAGGCTTCGCTGTGGCGCTGAGGTGGGATGCGCGCATCCCACCCTATAAGAGAAGAAATTTTTCTGATATTTGGAAAAAATCTCTTGCATGAGAGGGTTGGATGTGAGAACATATAGGGGTCATTCATCTCACAGGAGCCCCAGTCATGCCGCCCCGCCTCTCCCACCTCCAGGCTTTGCTGCGCGTGCTGCGGCATGTGCTGGGGGTGATGTGTGGCGTGCTGGCCGTGCGGGCGGCGGTGTTGCGGGCGCGGTGCGCTGCCTTGCCGGGGGGGCATCGGCGCCTTGTGGGGATGGAGAAGGAGTTGCGCCGGATCGCCTGGGCGCAGGAGGTGCTCGCCGATTCCGATCTGCTGGCGGATGCGGCCTTCCGGGGCCTGGCGGCCGAGCGCGCCCGCGTGCATGCGGATGCCGGGCGGCAGGCGATGGTGCGGCGCTGCATCCATCCGACGCCGCTGGTCCGGCTGTCTGGCGCCGTGCCGGCGGAGCTGCGCCTGGAGGAGGCGCGATGTAGGCGCGGCAGTGGTGTCGCCTTGGCGCTGCACGGGACCTTCCGGTGCGGCGGCGTTGCCGCGTGTACGGCATGGGGCAACGCCATCCCGGCCGTGCGATCCGCCCGCATTTTCATCGAACGCGGCTTGACGGCGGGGCGCCGCTGCGGCGCAGTGTGCGCATCAATGCCGCCCGGAGGCCGCCCTCGATGACCACCCAACACTTGCTCGCCCGCCGTGACCAGCTCATGGGCACCGGCGCGCCGCTGTTCTACTCCTCGCCGCTGCATCTCGTGCGCGGCGATGGGGTCTATTTGTATGACCCCGCCGGCAAGCGCTACGTCGACATGTACAACAATGTCCCCTGCGTCGGCCATGCCAACCCCTTCATCGTCGAGGCGATGACCAAGGCGCAGTCCACGCTCAACGTGCACAGCCGCTATCTGCATGAGGGCATCCTCAATTTCATCGAGCGGCTGGTGGGCCTGCACCCCAAGCCGGAAGCGGGCGGCCCGAAGATCGAGAGCGTGATCGTCTCCTGCTCCGGCACCGAGGCGATCGAGGTAGCGCTGCGCATGGCCCGCTTCGCCACCGGCAAGAACGGCATCGTCTGCTCCAACGCCACCTATCACGGCAATTCCGAGGCGGTGAGCAAGCTGACGCGCCTGGTGAGCGGGCAGAATTCCAGCCCCGAGGTGCGCTCCTTCCCCTTCCCCGAGTTGTATCGCCCGATGCAGGAGGGGCTGAGCGCGGCCGATCTCTGCGAGGCCTATCTCGCGGAACTCGCGGCGGCCATCAAGAGCCTGAACGACAGCGGCCAGGGCTTCGCCGGGCTGATCCTGTGCTCCATCCTCGCCAATGAGGGGCTGCCGGACATCCCCGGTGACTTCATGGCCCGCGCCGCCGCCATGGCGCGCGAGGCCGGCGGGCTGGTGATTTCCGACGAGGTGCAGGCCGGCTACGCCCGCAGTGGCAAGTGGTGGGGCTATGAGGTGACCGGCTTCACGCCGGATATCGTCGTCACCGGCAAGCCGATGGGCAACGGGCTGCCGCTGGCCGCCACCGCCGCGAGCAAGGAGCTGGTGGATGGGTTCCGCGCCCGCACCCGCTACTTCAACACCTTCGCCTCGAGCCCGCTGCAGGCCGCGGTCGGCCATGCCGTGATCGACTATATCGAGCGCGAGAACCTGCGCGACAGCGTCACCACCGTCGGCGCCAGTCTCAAGGCGGCGCTGAAGCAGCGGGCGCCCGGTTGCCCCATCATCGGCGATGTGCGCGGCGTCGGCCTGTTCATCGGCGTCGAGATCATCAAGGACGACGGGCAGAAGACGCCCGACGTCGAGCGCACCGTCGATATCGTCGACCGGCTGAAGGAGAAGGGCTTCCTCACCAGCAATGCCGGCATCTTCCGCAACGTGCTGAAATTCCGCCCGCCGCTGGTGTTCAAGCAGGAACACGCCGACGCCTTCCTGGTCGCCTTCGACGAAATCCTGGCGGAGATCGGCTGACCATGCTCCGCACCACGCGACTGCACCGCGATTTCGCCGTCGAGGTTCACGGCGTGGATCTGCGGAGCCTCACGCCAACCGATGGATATCCCGAAATCCGCGCGCTGTTCGAGCACCATTCGCTGCTGCTGTTCCGCGGCCAGCAGTTGGATGACGAGGGGCATCTCGCGTTCGGGGCGTTGTTCGGGCCGATCGAGGATCGCTCGATGGGGCGCAACGGGGCGAAGCCGCGGATGGACAATGTCAGCAACAAGATCGGCGAGAACGCCATCTCGGCGCCCGATGATTTCCATACGCTGAACCTGATCGGTAACCAGCTCTGGCACACCGACAGCACCTTCCTGCCGGTGCCGGCGCTGGCCAATATCCTGGCGGCGCGGGTGCTGAGCTCGACCGGGGGGGAGACGGAGTTTGTGAGCACAAGGGCCGCATGGCGGGACATGCCGGAGGACCTCAAGGCACAGGTGCGAAACGCTGTTTTTCGTCACCGGGCTTCGCATTCCCGCAGTAAGATCAACGCGGAATTGGCGAAACTCGAAAAATTCACCAAGTGGCCGGATCAGACCTGGAAGGCGCTGTGGCGCAATCCGGTGACCGGGGAGGACGCGCTCTATATCGCCTCGCATGTCTGCGCCATCGAGGGCATGGCGGAGGCGGAGGGCACCGCGCTGATCGACCGGCTGACCGCGTTCTGCACCACGGATGACCGCATCTACACCCATGCCTGGCAGCAAGGCGACGTGGTGATCTGGGACGAGCGGGCGACGATGCATCGCGGGCGGCCCTGGCCGTACAATGAGGAGCGCACGCTGGCCTCGATCTGCGTCTCCGTGCAGGCGCGTGACGGGTTGGCGGAGACCCGGGGATAGCATGGCGGTATCGCGCAGCGGCGGCCCGGTTTAGGGGGGCGGGGTGACCGATCGCAGCCTTATCGGCCTCAACTGGCTCAACCTTCTCGTCGCGCTGATGCAGACGGGGTTTGGCGCGTTCCTGTCGGTGTTTCTCACCACCCATGGCTGGACGGGTGCCGAAGTCGGCTTTGCGCTCTCGGTGAGCGCGATGGCGGCGATGGCCTCGCAGATCCCGGGCGGGCTGCTGGTTGACGCGTTGGCGAGCAAGCGGGTGGCGGCCGGGGGCGCGATCCTGCTGGTGGTGAGCGCGGCGCTGCTGATCGGCATCTGGCCCAATCACCGCGTGGTGCTGCTGGCCGCCGTTTTGCAGGGAGCGGCGAGCTGCGTGCTCGGCCCCTCGATTGCCGCGATCACGCTTGCGCTGGCGCAGAAGGAGGTGTTGGGCGAGCGTTTCGGCCATAATGTGCGTTTCGCCGCCCTTGGGAGTGTTGCCGCCGCGGCGGTGATGGGGGCGATCGGCACCTGGTATTCCCACCGCGCCACCATCATCCTCTCGGCGGTGGCGGGGTGCGCGGCGTTGGCCGCCCTGGTGGCGATCCGCCCCGCAGATATCGCGGAGGCCCATACCCGCACGGACCATCGCGCGGCGCCGCCGAAGGGGGTGCGCCCGATGCCGGACCGTGGGTGGCAGGTTGCCTCCGACCCCTGCCTGCTGATTTTCGGCACTTGCCTGGGCCTGTTCTATCTCGGCAATGCCTGGATCCTGCCGCTCGCCGCCAATGCCATCGCGCGCACGGGCTGGCATGGCACGGAGCTGGTGGTGGCCGCCGCCATCATCGTGCCGCAGCTGATCGCCGCGGCACTCTCTCCGCGGATCGGGCGGCTCGCGCAAATCCATGGCCGCAGGATCGTGCTGCTCGCCGGGTTCGCCGCGATGATGCTGCGGGCGCTGCTGTTGGCGATGGATGGGCATCCGCTGCTGATGATCACGTTTCAGGCGCTCGACGGGGTGAGTGCGGCGGTGCTCGGCGTGTTGATTCCGCTGATCGTGTCGGACATCACGCATCATCGCGGCCGCTTCAATTTGGCGATGGGGATTGTCGGGCTGTTCATGGGGGTGGGCACCGCGCTCAGCACGCTGCTCGGGGGCGCCATCGCCGACCGCTTCGGCGATGCGCCGGCCTTCCTCGCCTTGGCCGCGGCGGGGGGGGCGGCGAGCTTGCTGGTGTGGCGGGTGCTGCCCGAGACGCGGCATCGCCCGCTCGCGCGCCGTGTCGTCCGCCCCGCATGATCCGGGGGGCGGTCTTCGACGTCGACGGCGTTCTTGTCGATTCGCCACATGAGGCGGCGTGGCGTGGCGCGCTTGCCGGGTTCGCCGATCCCGCCGGGTTTACCGCTGCCTTCTACCAGGCCGAGGTCGCTGGCCGGCCGCGCGCGGATGGCGCCCGCGCCACGCTCGCGGCCCTGGCGCCGCCGGCCGATGAGGCGCGGGTCGCGCGTTATTCCGCCGCCAAGCAGGCGCGGATCGAGGCGCTGATCGCCGAGGGGCGCTTCGCCGCCTTCCCTGACGCGATGCGCTTCGCCACGCGGTTGAATGCGGCGGGGCTGCGCCTCGCGCTCGCCTCCTCCTCGCGCAATGCCGCGGCGATGATCGATCGGCTGACCGATGCGGCCGGGCGGCCGCTGAGCCGGCTGTTCCATGCCGATCTCAGCGGCATCGAGCTGGCGCACGGCAAACCGGACCCGGAGATTTTCCTGCGCGCCGCCGCAGCGCTTGGCCTCGCCCCCGCCGAGTGTCTGGTGGTGGAGGATGCGCCCGCCGGTATTCGCGCCGCGCGTGCGGGCGGCATGGCGGCGCTCGGCGTCGCCCGGCGGCAGGATGGCGTTTCGCTCGCAGATGCCGGAGCGGATCTGGTGCTGGCGTCGCTCGATGATCTCGATCTTACGGTCCTGCCTCTCGGGCAGTTGCGCGCCATCCCCAGCCCAGGAGTGACCCCGGATGAGCTCTGAAACCGGCGCGGGCTGGATGATCGAGGCGATCGGCGTCGACCCGGCGCGGGAAGCCTCCGTCGAGGCGCGGCTTTCCTTGGCCAACGGGTTCCTTGGCGAGCGGGCCGCCCGGGCGGCGAGCCGGGGGCCCGCCTGGGTCAGCCGGCTCGGTTATCAGCGCTGGGGGGCGGGGCCGCGCTGCCTGGTCGCCGGGCTGTTCGAGACGCCGGATACGCTGCCGCCAGTGCCCGCCTTGCAGCCGGTGCCGGACTGGTCGCGGCTGCGCATCACGCTGGATGGGCTGCCGCTGTGGCTTGCCGAGGGGGAGGTGCTCGCGCATCGCCGAGCGCTCGATCTGCGCCGTGCCGTGCTGACCGGCGCGTGGCGGCATCGGCACCAGGTTGGCGCGATCGCCACGCTGTGCCTTACCCGGGCGCTGTCGCTGGCCGACCGCGCCGTTGCCCTGCAACACCTCGCCTTCAGCCTCGACCGCGACGGCATCGCGGTTCGCCTGACCGCGCCGCTCGATCTCGCCGGCCTCGATCTCGAGGTGGCGACGATGGCGGCCGAGGCGATCGGCTGGCGCACGGTCACCCCAGGCCATCGTGGCGCGATGGCCGGTTCCGCACGGCTGCTGCGTGGCGGTATCGAGGTCACCCCGGCGCCGGCCCCGCCGCTGCAATGGACGTGGTGCTGGCGTTCGGTCGCCGGCGAGACTGTGGAGCTTGAGCGGATCGCCGGCGTCGCCCGCGTCGATGGCGCGCGGCCGGACCCGGTGCCGCAGGCCCGCGCCGCCCGGGATCGCGCGGTTCGGCTGGGGTGGCGCGCCTCGCTCGCGGCGCATGAGGCGGCTTGGGCGCGGCGTTGGCGGGATTGCGGGGTGGAACTGGCGGGGGATACGGCGTTGGCCGAGGGGCTGCGCTTCGCGATCTACCATCTCTGCGCGGTGGCCAACCCCGGCGATCCCGCGGTCTCCATCGGCGCCCGCGCGCTCTCCGGCGACGGCTATCTCGGCCATGTCTTCTGGGACACCGAGACCTATCTGCTGCCCTTCTACATCGCCACCTGGCCGGCGGCGGCGAGCGCCTTGCTCGCGTACCGGCACCGCACGCTACCGGCGGCGCGGGCGAAGGCGGCCTCGATCGGCTGCCGGGGCGCGCTGTTCGCCTGGGAATCCGCCGATACCGGGCGCGAGACGACGCCCGACCAGGTGATCGGCCCGACGGGCGCCATGGTCGATGTGCTGACCGGGAAATTCGAGCAGCATATCAGCGCCGATATCGCCTACGCCGTGTGGATGTACTGGCGCGCCAGCGGCGACAGCGACTTCCTGCGCGCGGCGGGGGCGGAGCTGCTGCTGGAGATCGCGCGTTTCTGGGCCTCGCGCGCCCGGCCGGAAGCCGACGGGCTGCGCCATATCCGCCACGTCATCGGCCCCGACGAATACCATGAGGACGTCGACGACAACGCCTTCACCAACGTGATGGCGCGCTGGTCGGTCGCGCGCGGGCTGGAGGTGCTGGGCCTCCTGCGGCGGGATTGGCCGGAGGATGCCGGCCGGCTCGTGGCCGCGCTCGGGCTTACCGAGGCGGAGTTGGCGGATTGGAGCGATGCGGCGGCGCGGATCGCCACCGGGCGCGATCCGGCGAGCGGGCTGTTTGAGCAATTCGCCGGTTTTCATGCGCTGAAGCCGCTCGATCTCGCGGCCTATGCGGACCGCACCGTGCCGATCGACGTGCTGCTCGGCCATGATCGCGTGGCCGCCAGCCAGGTGGTGAAGCAGGCCGATGTGGTGATGCTCGCCGCCCTGCTGCCGGAGGAATTCCCCGGCGCCGCGCTCGCCCGCAATTATCGCCATTACGCCGATCGCTGCGCCCATGGCAGTTCGCTGAGCCATGCCATGCACGCGCTCGTCGCGGCCCGGCTCGGGCTGACCGATGAGGCCGTGTCGCATCTCCGCGCCACCATCGCCGCCGACCTCGGGCCGGCGAGCGACAGCAGCGCCGGCATTCATATCGCGGGGCTGGGCGGGCTGTGGCAGGCGGTGTTGCTCGGTTTCGCCGGGCTCGACATGATGGGCGACACGCTGGCGCTCGATCCGCGGCTGCCCGCGGATTGGGGGGCGCTGGAATTCACCCTGCACTGGCAGGGCCGCCGCATCGCCTGCCGCCTTGCCGGCACCGGCTGCGACCTCACTTTGCTGGAGGGCGCGCCGGTCGCCGTGCTTGTGTCCGGCATGGAGCGGGTGGTCCAATGCTAGGCGGTGAGCCCCGGCTGGGCCTGGCACCACCGCGCATCCGGGCGGCTCACGGCGAGGCTCAGCAGTTCCGGCGTCGGCTTGGCGAGGCGGGCCAGATCGGGGCGCGGGCGGCCGAGCCCGGGGATCGAGGCGAAGGCCGCCTCCATCGCCTCGGCGGCATCGAGCAGCGCGGCATCGCCGTGGAAGCGGCCGGTGACCTGCAGGCCGAATGGCATGCCATGCGCATCGGTGCCCACCGGGAGGGAGATCGCGGGGTTGGTGACGAGGGTGATGAAATAGGTCAGCGACAGCCAATGGTAGTAGTTGCGCAGCTTCACCCCCTCCAACTCATCGAGATAAAGCTGCGTCCAGGGGAAGGGCGTCACCGGCACGGTGGGCGAAAGCACCAGGTCATAATCGCGGAACATCGCCTGGAAGCGGCGGAAGATCTTCGTCTGCTCGTCATGCGCCCAGGCGGCATCGACCAGCGACATGGCGCTTCCGATTGCGTAATTGGCGCGGATATTGGGGCCGAGGGCGTTGTGGTCGCGCTCGAAGGTCGCGTGGTAGCGGGCGAGGAAGCTGGTGGCGCGCACCACGTCAAAGCAGCGATCGGCCTCGCCGAAATCGAAGCTCACCTCGTCGCAGCTGCGGAAGAGATGGCGCATCGCCGCCGCCTTCTCCGCCATCGCCGCGCGGATTTCGCTGCTCACCGGGCATTGGCCGAAATCCGCCGTCCAGGCGACCCTGAGGCGGCTGAGATCGGCGCGCCGCGATCCGGCGATGGTCTCGGGGTCGAGCGGGTAGGAGAGTGGGTCACGGTCATCGACGCCGAGCTGGGCGGCGAAGAGCAGGCGCGTATCCGGCACGTCCCGCCCCATCGGGCCGAGCACGGAGATCGGCGTCCAGCCGAGGCCGCGCGTGTCCATCGGCACCAGGCCGGGGGAGGGGCGGAAGCCGACCACGCCGTTCATCGCGGCGGGAATCCGCAAGGAGCCGCCGGTGTCGGAGCCCGTGCAGACCGGCAGCATGTCGCAGGCCAGCGCCACCGCCGAGCCGCCGGAGGAGCCGCCCGGATTCAGCAGCGGATTGAACGGGTTGCCGGTGGCGCCCCACACCGGATTGCGCGAATTGGCGCCGGCGCCGAACTCCGGCACGTTGGTCTTGCCGACGATCACCGCGCCCGCCGCCCGCACCAGCGCCACCATGGCGCAATCAGTAGCCGGCACATGGTCGCGATACAGCGGCGAGCCGTAGGTGGTGAGCAGGCCGGCGGTCTCGTGCAAATCCTTGATGCCGGTCGGCAGCCCGTGCAGCCGGCCCAATTCCGCGCCGTTCATCACCGCCCGCTCGGCGGCAAGTGCCGCATCTCGGGCGGTGCGGTAATCCGTCGCGGTGATCGCATTCACCGCCGGGTTCAGCGCCTGGATGCGCCCGATACAGGCCTCCAGCAGCTCGATCGGTGAAATCTGCCGCGCGCCGATGCGGCGGCGCAGCTCCACAGCGGATAAGGCGAGCAGGTCTTCGGACATCGCGGTCACTCCTCGGCGGGCCCGCGAAGTGTAACCAAGCATCGCCGCGCCTCATACCCCATGGACGGCCACGACCACGGCGGCGCATGATACGGGACTTCACCAATCTGGAGCCGTGCGTTGGGCGATATCGTGCGTGTCGGCGTGATCGTGACGTTTCTCCGCATGGATGCCGCGCCGGCGGAGCGGGCTCCGGCGCTGCCGCCGGACTACACGGTGGTGCAGGCCAGCCAATGCAGCGTCAGCTTCTACCGCTACCTCTACAACACCGTCGGTAATGACTACGTGTGGTGGCTCCGCCGCACCGTCTCCGATCAGCAACTCGGCCGACTGCTGCGCGACAACCGCATCTCCATCCATGTTCTCTACCGCAACGGCGAACCCGCCGGGTTCTACGAGCTGGACGCCGGGCAGTTTCCCGCCATCAACCTCTCCTATTTCGGCCTGATGCCGCACACGATCGGCGGCGGCGTCGGCCTCGCCTTCCTCCGCCACGCCGTCGACACCGTCTGGCGCGCCGGCGCCCGGGCGATGACCGTCAACACCTGCACCGCCGACCACCCCCGCGCCCTGCCAACCTACAAACGCGCCGGCTTCCGGGTGGTGCGCGATATCGCCGAAGTCTGGGACATCCCCCGCAGCCTCGGTTTGCCGATCCCCGACCGCCTCATCCTCCGCTGATTGCGGCTGGGCCGGGGCGCGGGAAGCAAGGCAAGCGGGCGCTGCCCGCTGCGACCACCTTTAGTGAAACCTGGAACGAGCTTCGGGCTCGGAAGAGCGCGATTCTGCTTGCTTTTGGATGCCGGCCTCCGGCGCGGCGGGCTTCGAGGTCGTTGAGCTTCTGTTGAAGGGGCGGTGACCGGAGTGACTAAATGGAACTGGCGATTAGGCCGCGGCCAGTGGTCGAGCGCTATCGAACTACTCTATCGCCTTGATCGCCTGTTGCACCATCGCACGGTCTGGACTGTCGGATCGGAGCATGCCCAGTACCTGGCGCCAATGTGCGAGTGCCGTGGCCCTCGCCCCGCGCCGCGCTGCGGCGATGCCGAGATACCAATAGATTTCAGGGCGATCGGGCGAGGTAAGCTTTGCCTGGGCCAGATATGACTCAGCCAGTTCCGGCACCGGGGCTGTGTCATCCAGCGTGTCGATGATGGCGATCGCCTGCTCCAGGCGGAGCCCGGTATCTCCAGGTCGCAGAGCCGCTGCCTTGTCATAGGCGGACGCGGATTTCCCAGCCTCCTTCAGCACCAGCCAGGCGCGGCCTACCCGGAGCCAGCCATCGGCATCATTTGGCTCTTTCTCAAGCTTCTCGGCCAGACGCGCGACCATCGAGCGCACCATCGCGTCGCGCGCTGCCGGGTCCATATCGGCGGCGGCGGCCACCGCGTCGGGGCTCGGGCCGGTGGAGGTGGTGGCGGCTGAAGGCGCGCCAAGGGCAGGTGCTGGGGGCGGCGGGGCAGCCGGGCGGCCGGGCGGCAGCGGGGGCGCGGGGATGCCGGCGATTTGCGCGGATTCAGCGATGCGGCGGCCAATCTCGTCCCGCATCTCGGAATCCTCCGGCACGTCGGCGAGCAGCTTGAGCCAGATGTCGATGGCCTGGCGCGATTCGCCGGCCTGGGCGGCGGCGAGGGCGCTGTAGAAACGGGCGACGTCATTGGCGGGGTCACGCACCAGCGCATCGGCGAAGGCCTTGCGCGCGGCGGGCGTTACCACGCCATCGGCCGCCATCACCAGCATTTCGCCGTATCCCGCCAGCACGTCGGGCTCGTTCGGCGCGAGGCGCATCACCTGCCCGTAGGCGCGGATGCTCTTCTCCCACTCGCCGAGCGAGGCAGTGGTGCGGGCATAGAGCATCCAGCGTTCGGCATTGTCCGGCTCGCGCTCCAGCCGCGCCTCCAGTGCGGCAAGCGATTTCGTGAGGTCGTTGTGCCCGTCGGCCGCCGCGGTCGCCGGCGTTGCGGCCTGGGAAGCGGGATGGTCCGCCGCATTGGGCGAGCCGAGCTTGAGATAGAGCGCCGATGGCGCCACGAGCAACATGATGCCGATCGGCGCCGCGTAGCGCCACTTGACCACGCCGGCCCGCGCAGTGGCCTCCTGCCGGCCGGCGGCAATCAGCCGTCGCTGGATTTCCAGCCGTGCCGGTTGGGCGGCATCGGGCGTGATGAGGCCGCGGGCGATGTCCTGATCGAGCTCGCGGAGCTGATCGCGGTAGACCGCCTGGTCGAACACCGTGCCGGCAGCCAGGGGCTTCGCTCGGAACAGCGGCCAGAGCACGAGCCCGGCAACTGCGATGGCGAGGGCAGCGCAGGCGAGGATGACGGTAATCATGCCGGTCGCTCCGGTGTGTCGGTTTGCATCAGCTTGGCGAGCTGGGCGCCCTCTTCGGCCGAGAGCGGGGCAGGGCCCGCTTGTCCGGCCTGCCGGCGCATGGCGATGAGTGCGCCGAGCCCGCCGAGGGCCAGCAACACCGGCGGCGCCAGCCACAGCACGTAGGTCGAGCGCTTCACCGGCGGTTCCAGCAGCACGAAATCGCCGTAGCGGGCGACAATGTAGGCCACCGCCTGGGGGTTGGTGTCGCCCGCCACCAGCCGCTCGCGCAGCAGCACGCGCACATCATGCGCGAGATCGGCATGCGACTCGTCGATCGACTCGTTGCGGCACACCAGGCAGCGCAGACCCTGGCTGATGACGCGGGCCCGGGCCTCCAGCGCTGGATCGGCCAGCTTCTCCGCCGGCTCCACGGCCAGGGCGGTGGTTGCGAGGAGGCTGGTCAGCAGCAGGATGGCGAGGCGTTTCATGACTTCTCCAGCGCACGCACAAGGGGGATCAGCTCCTTCAGCGCCACTTCCGGCGAGAGCGGGCCGACGAAGCGCTTGCGGATATGGCCGGTCTTGTCGATCACGTAGGTTTCGGGCACGCCGTAGACGCCGAAATCGAACCCGGTCCGGCCCTCGCGGTCGACGCCGATGCGCCGGTAGGGATCGCCGAGCTGGACGATCAGGCGGCGGGCGTCCTCCGGGCGATCCTTGTAGGCGATGCCGACAAGGTTCAGCTTCTCCTTCTCGGCCAGCCGCATCAGGATCGGGTGCTCCACCCGGCAGGGCACGCACCAGGAGGCGAAGAAATTCACCACCGTCACCTGGCCCGAGAGCCCTGGGGTGGCGACTCGCGCGCCGTCATCGAGGGCCGCAAGGTCGAAGCCGGGCGCCGGCTTGTCGATCAGCACCGAGGGCAGGGCCTGAGGGTCGTAGTTGGGGCGCAGAGCCAGCGTGAAATAGGTGCCGAGGGCGGCGAAGAGCAGAACCGGCAGGGCGAAGAGGAGTTTGCGGGTCATCGGCTCACTCCCCCGCCGCCACGGCCGCCGCCCCGGTGGCGCGCGCCTTGACGGCAACGCCGATCCGCCAGCGCCGGTCGGTCAGACTGACCATTCCGCCGAGCGCCATCAGCAGCGCCCCGCCCCAGATCCAGGAAACCAGCGGCTTCCAGTAGGCGCGCACGGTCCAGCGGCCCTGCGGATCGGGATCGCCGAGGGCGATGTAGAGGTCGGCGCCGATGCCGGTGCGGATCGCGGTCTCGCTGGTGGTGCGCTCCTGCAGCGGGAAGAAGCGGCGCTGCGGGTGCATCACCGCGATCAGGGCGCCGTCACGGCGGACATTGAAGGTCGCCTCGTCGGCCAGGTAGTTCGGCCCCTCGCGCCGATCCACGCGTTCGAGCGTCATCTCATACTGGCCGACGCGCATGGCGCCGCCGATGGCAACTAGATCGATCTGCTCGGCATCAAAGGCGCTGGCGGCGATGCCGGCGACGGTAACGGCGATGCCGAAATGGGCGAGGGTCATGCCATGCGCGGCCCGCGGCAAATGGATGGCCCGACGCAGGCTGAGGCCGGGGCGGACGCGGAACAGCGCCACCCGCTCGGCCCATTCGACGATGGCACCCATGCCGACCCAGGCGGCCAGGGCGAATCCGACGATCGCCATCACCGGGCCGCCGGACGTGGCATAGTAGGCCACGAGGCAGGCCAGGAAGGCGGCGACGAAGGCGAGCCACAGGCGTTGCAGCGCGCCCAACAGGTCTCCGCGCTTCCAGCCCAGCAGCGGGCCGATCGCCATGGTCAACAACACCGGCACCATCAGGGGCACGAAGGTCTTGTTGAAGAAGGGCGCTCCCACCGAAATCTTGTCGCCGCCGACCACGTCGAGAAACAGCGGATACAGCGTGCCGAGCAGCACCGAGCCGGCGGCGGTGGCCATCAGCAAATTATTCAGCACCAGCGCGCCCTCGCGTGACACCGGCGCGAACAGCCCGCCACCGGCCAGAGCAGGTGCGCGCACGGCATAGAGAACGAGCGAGCCGCCGATCGCCACGATCAGCAAAGCGAGGATGAAGCTGCCGCGCGCCGGATCAACCGCGAAGGCATGCACCGAGGTCAGCACGCCGGAGCGCACCAGGAAGGTGCCCACCAGCGAGAGCGAAAAGGTGACGATTGCCAGTAGGATGGTCCAGCTCTTCAGCGCGTCCCGCTTCTCCACCACGATGGCCGAGTGGATCAGCGCCGTGCCGGCCAGCCAGGGCATGAAGGAGGCGTTTTCAACGGGATCCCAGAACCACCAGCCGCCCCAGCCCAGCGTGTAGTAGGCCCACCAGGACCCGAGCGCGATGCCGAGCGTGAGCGCACACCAGGCGGCGAGCGCCCAGGGCCGCACCCAGCGCGCCCAGGCGGCATCCACCTTGCCGTCGATCAGGGCGGCGATGGCGAAGGCGAAGCTCACGGAAAACCCGACATAGCCGAGGTAGAGAAAGGGCGGATGGAAGGCCAGCCCGGGGTCCTGCAGCACGGGGTTGAGGCCCTGGCCGTTCGCGGGCGGGACGGCAATGCGCAGAAACGGGTTGGAGGTCGCGAGGATGAACGCGAGGAAACCGGCCGCGATCATGCCCTGCACCGAGAGCACGCGCGCGCCCAAAGCCGGCGGCAGGTTGCGGCAGAACGTTGCTACCGCGCCGCCGCACAAAGCGAGGATGAACACCCACAGCAGCATCGAGCCCTCGTGGTTCCCCCACAGGCCGGAGACCTTGTAAAGCATCGGCTTGTCGGTATGGCTATTCTGCGCAACGTTCACGACCGAGAAGTCGCTCGTGACGTAGGCGTGTATCAGCGACGCCATCGCGATCGCCATCAACGCGAACAACGCGAGGGCGGCGTTGCGGCCCACCCCGATCATCCCCGCATCGCCCCGCGCCGCGCCGAGCAGCGGCACGAATGACTGCGCGAGTGCGACCGCGAAGCCGACGATCAGCGCGAAATGGCCAAATTCAGTGATCATGACTGAGACTTCCACCCTTCACGCCGCCAAACCGTAACCGCCGCCATTGCAACCGCACTGGCCAATCGCGGCGACCGCCAATCCTCGGTAGCAGCCCGGCCGCGCGGTGGATTTGTTCTAGATCAATGATACCTCTCAACGTCCGGCGCATTGAGGGCACGCACATCAGTGTTCGCTTTGGGGATATTCAAATAGGCGGGCAATTTGTGAAGAAACGTTGGAAAGCGTGCCATGTTGCTGCCTCTGGTATTGGATCGAAGTGGACCATTACAGCAACAATTGGTCGACCAACTGCGCCGCATGATCGAGAGCGGTGCAATCGGCGCCGGTGAGCGCATGCCATCCACCCGCGCCTTCGCGGAGCAATTCGCGATCTCCAGGATGACTGCCGTACTGGTCTATGAGCGGCTGACCGTCGCCGGGCTCCTGCATACGGTGCCCGCCGGCGGAACCTTCGTCGGCGAGGGACCTGCCGTACAACGTCCGGAGGCGCGCGGAGACGCCACCCCGCTACCCGCGGAGTCGCGGATCGACGATCCCGACCCCGCCCTGTTTCCGGCATCCCGCTGGCGCGCCTTGATGCGCGACGCGATCGGCCAGTTTGGCCGGCCGGTGGAGAATCCGGGTGCCACAGCCCGGCAGGCCTTACAGGGGACGCTGGCGAAGTGGCTGCGCGGCACACGCGGCATCGATGTGGCGCCTGAGCAGATCATCATCGTGCCTGGCCGCCAGCAGGCGCTCAACATTCTCGCGCATATGCTGCTGGGCCACGGCAAGCGGGTCGCGGTCGAAGCACCGGGCGATGATCGGGCGGCCGAGATCTGGCTGGATCATGGGGCGCGGCTGGTGCAGGTGCCGATCGATGCAAACGGCCTGGTCACCTCCCGTCTGCCGCGCACGCCAACGGCGCTGCTCCAGGTGATGCCGGGCTGGCACTATCCGCTCGGTGCGACGCTGGCGCCAGAGCGGCGGCAGGAGGTTCTTGCCTGGGCCACTGCCATGGCCGCGCACGTCGTCGAGATCGATCGCGTGGGGGACCTACGCTACGATCACCACCACCGCCCCACCTTGATGGCGGAGGACCGGGCTGGGCGGGTCTGCCATGTCGGCGATTTCGGCGGAATTCTGCGGCCGTGGCTCTCAACCGGTTACCTGGTCGTCCCCCCCTCCCTCGCCGAGCGGGCGGAGGCGGCGCGGGCAACGGGGCAGGGTGAGGCGGGTGGTATCTGGCTCGGCGTCCTCAATGAGTTCATCGAGAGCGATGCCTATACACGGCATCTGCTGCGGATCCGCCGCATCTACGGTGCACGGCGCGAGGCCCTGGCCTCGGCGCTCCAGGCGACCTTCCCGGGTGGGCAGGTGATCGGCGCGGCCGCCGGCCTGACTTTGGCGTGGCGCCCGCCCGCCACCTTCGCCGACGCTGAGCGGCTGGCCACAATGGCGCGGCACTGCGGCATCCCTGCCAGCGTGCTTTCCCTGCCAATCGCCTCCGAACTGGCAGCCCGGGTGCCGAAGACACTGCTGCTCGGCTTCGCCCGCCTGCCCGAAGTGGAAGCTGGCACCGCCGTCGCCGCCCTCGCCCGCTTCCATGCCGCCTCGGCTGGGAACGACGACCGGGTGGCCGCCGACTGACACCGCCGACGGGCGACCGAGAGAGCGGACCGCACCGGTCCAGATTCTGGTCTGATAAACTTTCCGTAATGCTGGCTCTACCTATTGGTAAGGCCGGGGCGGAGACTGAGCCATCAAAGATTCGCGTTTTTCAGGAGGAATGGCCCGGTGCGCACGTGCAGCGGACCC
>CAIPLM010000118.1 GCA_903865895.1 uncultured Rhodospirillales bacterium
AAGTTCGCCAGCCTGGGCACGCGTGGCCGGGCTTGATCGGCGACCTCACGCCATTGCTTGCGGGCGGCCTCGGCGTCGTCCTGGGCGAAGGCGGTGCCGACCCAGGCGGAGACGATGCGGCGCTGGGTCTTGCCGGCATAGGCCAGGGCATTGCGCATGAAATGGACGCGACAGCGTTGCCAGGTGGCGCTCAGCACCTTGGTGATGGCCGTCTTCAGCCCCTCATGGGCATCCGAGGTGACCAGCTTGACGCCGCGCAGCCCGCGCCGGGCCAGGCCGCGCAGGAAGTCCACCCAAAACGGCTCGGCCTCGCTGTGTCCCACAGTCATTCCAAGCACTTCGCGGCGGCCGTCAGTGTTGACGCCGACGGCGACGATCACCGCCACCGAGACGATGTGATGGTCGCGGCGGGCTTTGACGTAGGTGGCGTCGAGCCAGATATAGGGCCATTCGCCCTCGATCGGCCGGGTCAGGAAGGTCTGCACCCGCTCGTCGATCTCGCCGCACAGGCGCGAGACCTGGCTTTTGCTGATCCCCTCCATCCCCATCGCCTTGACCAGGTCGTCCACAGAGCGGGTGGAAATGCCCTGGATGTAGGCCTCCTGGATGACAGCGGTCAGCGCCTTCTCGGCCATCCGGCGGGGTTCGAGGAAGGCCGGAAAGTAACTTCCGCGCCGCAGTTTGGGGATCCGCAGTTCGACGGTGCCGGCGCGGGTCTCCCAGTCGCGGTCACGATAGCCGTTGCGCTGATTGCGCCGGGTCTCGCTGCGCTCGCCGTGGCTGGCCCCGCACAACTCGCTCGTCTCGAGCTGCATCAGGCGTTCGGCGGCAAAGCCGATCATTTCGCGCAAGAATGTCGCGTCAGAGCCCTTCTCCAGAAGTGCGCGAAGGGCGATCTTGTCATCGGTCATCGTGGTGGTCCTCAGGTTAGAGTTGCGTGTTGCAACCCAACCCTACCCACGGCCATCGCGATGGCCACTGACTGGCCTGCCTACGCCAGACTCTCGACGGTCCCTCCGGCAGGCCAGTCAGCGGCCTCCTACACCACGACCGGGGACACGATCGTCGCCGAAGGGCGGGACCCGGCGGGGGTGAGCTTCGATCCCACTGCGGCCCCGGTGATGTTCGAGGCCGGCAACTCCATCCGCTGACGGGTTCGGCTGCCTTGCTGATGGACCCTCTCGGTGGCATTTTCTAAGGCGAAGGGTCGGACAAATCGGTCTGCGTTGCGATGCGGTGTCCATACGCAGGAGATGTGAGTTTGATGAGGTCGCCAGAGGCCATCTACATGCTGGGTGGCGCGAGTTACCCCGGGGACAAACATGTGGAGGATGCGTTGTCCCGCCGTCTTTCCGGGTTGGTCCCCCGGATTCTCACACAGGAAAACTGGTTCGGGGGCGATCCGGCTGCGGGCCTCGCCCGTCGCAAGCGCCGCCTGCTTGAGTGCCTGGCGGGCTCCTCGATTGTCCCGGAGACGACGGTGCTGATCGGGAGGTCTTCCGGCGCGCGCGTGGCAACCCTCCTCGCTATGCAACTTCCCTTGCTGGCCGTGGTCTGCATCGCCTACCCTTTCCAGGCACCACGCCGGGTGCTGGAGCCGCCTCGCTTTGCGCATCTCAATCGGCTGGCTGTGCCGACATTGCTCCTGCAAGGCACCGAGGACATCTATGGTGGGGCCGACATCACCGAGCGCTTCGCATTGTCGCCCGCGGTCCATGTCCGGCTGCTTCCTGGCATATCGCATGCCTTCGATCTGTCATCGGATGGGTGGGACAGGGTCTCTGCGATGATTAAGGGCTTTGTGACTGGCCGCGCCGATCCTGCGGTGGAAAGTGCGTCGCTCTTCGATGAGGCGTACTACCTCGGCCAATATCCCGATGTCGCGAAGGCGGTCGCTTCAGGGCGGCTCGCATCGGGGCAGGCGCATTTCGCGCGGCACGGGCGCAGCCGCGGGCTGCCGCATCGCCTTCATGCCCTGAAGGGTGCATTTGCCGCTTCATAGGCCCGTGCTAGCGGCCTGAGTAATTGGCGATCAATAGAGCGGCGCGGCGTGCAGGTCGAAATACACCCAGTAGGGCCAGTTCTCCGGGAATTCGTAGAGCGGCGTGAGGTAGCGGGTGTGGCGCTCCGGAATTGTGTTGGTGATGCGGAAGCGCAGGCTGCGCCCCTCGCGGATCAGGCGGGACTCGAGCGTGGTTTCCGGCGCGATGGAGAAGGGGCGGCGGCAGCATGCCTCGTCCTGCGCCAGCACCACCGGGCCACAGACCAGAGCGGCGCGATGCGGGTGCTGGCGATCGACCGGTACGGCGCGCAAGGCCATCGGCAGGTCAGCCTCCACGAGATCGCCGTCCTGCCATTCGCGGTCGATGCTGGCCCATTGGCCGGGCACGCAGGACACGGCGGCGGGGAGGCCGTTCACGCGGATCGTCATCCCCTCCGCCCATGACGGCACCCGCAGCCGCAGGGTGAAGCTGGTGGGGCGGGGGAGGGCGAGGCGCAGCCTTGTGGCCTCCTCATGCGGGAAATCGGTGGTCTGGGTGAGGCGCAGTTCGGTGCCGCCCAGGGACCAGGTGACCTCGGAGGGCACGTAGAGGTTCACGCTCAGCCCGTCCTCGGCCGCGAAGTAGATGAGGTTGTGATACTCGGCCATGCCCTGCAGGTAGGAGCCGGCGCAGCACGGCCATTCCTGCCAGTAGCGCTGCCGCGTGCCGCCGGCGATCGCGTAGTTGCCGTAGTAATAGGCCTTGCCATCCGGCAGCGGCGGCAGGGCGCCGCCGATGGTGTTGATCAGCAGCCGCTCGATCCAATCGCCGAAGCGCGCCTCGCCGGTGAATTGCATGAGGTAGCCGGCCAGCTTGAACCCGGCCCAGGCGCCGCAGGGCTCCTCGGCGTGATAGGTGCAGAGATCGAGCGCGCGGCCGAGGCTGCCATCGGCGGGCATCAGCCGCTCGTCGGGGCCGAAGCCGCCGGTGGCGTAGCACTGGGTGGCCTGGATGAAGTCATGCCCGTTGATGCAGATATCGAGGAAGCGCCGCTCCCCCGTCACCCCGAAGGCCATGGCGGCGGAGGCCAGGGAGTTGACGTGGCTATAGGCATGGGCGGGATGGATCACCGGGGGGGACGCGCTTTGCGCCAGCGGACCCCAGAAGGCCTCGTAGTGCCATTCGGCGGCGAACTCGCGGTAGAACGCGTCGCCAGTGAGCGTGAAGGCGCGGTAGAGGTTCTCCGAGAGGGTGTACCACTCCGAGGTATCGCCCGGCCCGGCGCCCCAGAAATCATGCCCGTCGGCGGGGGCGCGGGTGCGATCGAAGGTGCGGGCGGCCCAGGCGGCGGTGAGGCGCAGCGTCGGCAGCGCCTCGGGCTCCCCCGCGTATTCATGCAGGTCGAGCAGCCCGCCGAGCAGTTTCTCCCAGTCATAAAGCCGCATTTTCGCGTTGCCGTCCGCGGGCAGGGTTTCGCGCCAGCCGGCGAACAAAGCGCGGGATTTGGCGATCAGCGCGGCATCACCCGTGGCGCGGCCGAGGCGCGCGAGCCCGCCCATGATCTGGCCGAACACCACCGAGGAACTCGCCGACGCCCAGCCCTTGAGGTCTTCGCCCGGGGCGGGCAGCCCGGCGGCGCGGCGGAAGCCTTTCAGCAGGGAGTCGGTGTCGATCCCGCCATAGAGCGTGGCGGCATGGGCCACCTGCGCCTGGTAGCGGCCCGGCAGCAGCCGCACGCCCGCATGGTCGAATGATCGCAGCGCCGCCATGGCCGGAACTCCCTCACGTCAGGCCGAGCGTGCAGGAATCTGGCCCCTGCGGCAACCGTCAGAGCACCGACATCCGATGCATCGCCGCGCGGGATTCGCCGGGCGGGATGTGCAGCAGGCCCGGCTTCTGCCGGAAATCCCCGGCGAAATCATGCGGGCTCGACATGCCCTGCCACGGCTCCAGGCAGAGGAAATCACCGCCCCGGCGCATCCATATGCCGAGCTGGGGGAAGTTCTCCCAGGCGAACATCAGCGTCGGCGCGCCGGGGGCCGAGTAGCGCACGGAGGAGGAAGCGGGCTGGTCGAGGATGATGGCGTCCTCGGCGAACAGGCCCTCATGGAGATCGAGCACATGGCCGTGGATCGGCGTCGGCAGGCGCTCCGGGCGCAGCAGCCCGTCCGGGCTGACGCGGCGGATCGGCGCCGGCTCGCTGTGCGAGAAGGTCAGCCGGTGCACCTCCTTGGCGATGCCGGGCTTGATCGGCCAGTTGAAGGCGGGGTGCGCCCCCATGCTGGCCGGCAGCACCCCATCGCCGGTGTTGGTGATGGTGTAGGTGACCTCGAGCCCCTCGGCGCCGATCCGGTAATCGACGTCGAAGCGGAAGGCGAAGGGGTATTGCGCCAGCGTCGCCGCGTCATCGCGCATGGTGAGGCGGCAGTGATCGGCGCCGTGCGACGCCCAGTTATAACGGCGGGACTTGGCGAAGCCGTGCCGCTCCAGCGCGTAGCTCTGCCCGTCCACCGTATAGTGGTTGTCCTTCACCGTACCGACGATGGGGAACAGGATGGGCGCGTGGCGCGGCCAGGCCGGCAGGGCCTGCCAGATCAGCTCGGTGCCATCTTCGGTCACGAGGGAGCACAGCTCCGCCCCCTCCGCCAGGATGCGGGCGGTCAATCCGCCGCCGCTGATGCTATGATGGTCCATGCTGTTTCTCTCCGCGATTCGCCGCAGGCCGGAGCATACACGCGATCCCCGCGCGTTTCCCTGGTCAGTGCCGCTGATCGCGGGGCTCGACGAGCTGACATTCGACGCGCCGGTGACGTTCCTGGTCGGCGAGAACGGCTCGGGCAAGTCCACTTTGTTGGAAGGCATCGCCGCGGGGATGGCGGCGGTGGCGGCCGGGCGGCATCAGATCGCCCATGACCCGACCCTGATGGCGGCGCGGGAGTTTGCCGCCGGCTTCCTGTTCGTGCGCCGCCGCCATGCCCGCACCCGCCTGTTCGTGCGCGCCGAGGACGTGTTCGGCTTCACCCAGCGCGTCACCGATGACATGGCCGGGCTCGCCGGGGATGCGGCCGAATTGGCCGGTTCCGTGCGCGGCGAATATGGGCGGCGCCTCGCGGTGGGGGCGGTGAGCGGTCAGCGCGGCGCGCTGGCGGCCGCCTATGGCGAGAACCCCGATGGGCGCTCCCACGGCGAAACCTTCCTCGCCGTGCTGCGGCGGCGCCTGGTGCCCAACGGGCTGTATTTCCTCGACGAACCGGAGACGCCGCTTTCGCCCAGCCGGGTGCTGGCGCTGATGGCGCTGCTCGCCGAGCGGGTCAGCCAGGGCTGCCAGTTCGTCATCGCCACCCATTCGCCCATCCTGATGGCGCTCCCCGGCGCGGCGATCATGCTGGCGGAGGAAGGGCAGCTGCGGCCGGTGGAATGGGGCGAGCTCGACCATGTCCGCGTCACCCGCGCCTTCATGGCCGATCCCGCTGCGGTTTTGCGCAAGGTGCTGGGATGAGCGTGACGATCCGTGACGTGCGCAAGGAGGACGGCAAGGCGATGGTGGCGGCCAATATCGCCAGCCGCGCGCTGCACACGCCCTGGGTGGAGCCGTTCCAGGACATCGCGGGGTTTCGCACCTGGTTTGACGGCATCGCCGGTGGGCGGCGGCGCTCATTTATCATCGAGGAGGGCGCGCTGCTCGCCGGGGTGATCAACCTCAACGAGATCGTCCGCGGCCCCTTCCTCAGCGCCTATCTCGGCTACTACGCCTGGGTGGGCGGGGGCAGGGGGGTGATGACCGCGGGGCTCCGGCTGGTGATCGCGGAGGCTTTCGGGCCGATGGGGCTGCACCGGCTGGAGGCCAATATCCAGCCTTCCAACACCCCCTCCATCGCCCTGGCGCGCCGCCTCGGCTTCCGCCTTGAAGGCTTCTCGCCGCGCTACCTGAAAATCGCCGGCGATTGGCGGGACCATGAGCGCTGGGCGCTGCTCGCTGATGATGATGCCCGATCGCCTGCCCAGGCTGAGACTGGCGCAGGGTTGAAGGAAGGGTGACCACAGAGACGGTAAGACAGTGAGGGACGAGGAGCGAGATCGCGCCTCAAACCCCTCACCGTCTTACCGTCTCCGTGGTGAATCTTTCTTTCCCGCGTTCGCCATCACGATGTTGCACCGGCGACGGAAAGCGGTTAGCAGGGCGGCGGGCCACGCCCCCCCACCGGGGCGCCATTTCTCTGCAAGGGGAACCATCTGATGACCAGCGCCGTGACGCCGAACCTGCGTCCGCTCAATCCCAACTTCTCATCCGGCCCCTGTGCCAAGCGACCGGGCTATACGCTCGATGCGCTGAGCGGCGCCATGCTCGGCCGTTCCCACCGCGCCGCCGCGCCGAAAGCGCGCCTCGCCGAGGTGATCACCCGCTCGCGCGACATCCTCGGCATGCCCGCCGATTGGCGCCTCGGCATCGTGCCGGCCTCGGATACCGGGGCGGTGGAGATGGCCCTGTGGTCGCTGCTCGGCGCCCGCCCGGTCGATATCCTCGCCCATGAGAGTTTCTCCGAGGGCTGGGCGACGGATGTGGTGAAGCAGTTGAAGCTCGCCGACGCCCGCGTGCTGACCGCGCCCTATGGCCAGTTGCCCGATCTCACGCAGGTCGATCCGGCGCATGACGTGGTGCTGGCCTGGAACGGCACCACCTCCGGCGTGCGCTATGACAGCGCCGATTTCATCGCCGCCGATCGCGAGGGGCTGGTGATCTGCGACGCCACCTCGGCGGCGTTTGCGATGGAGTTGCCCTGGGACAAACTCGATGTCGTCACCTGGTCCTGGCAGAAGGCGCTGGGCGGTGAGGCGGCGCATGGCATGCTGGCGCTGTCGCCGCGCGCGGTGGAACGGCTGCTGGCATACAAGCCGGCGTGGCCGCTGCCGAAGATCTTCCGCCTGACCTCCGGCGGCAAGCTGATCGAGGGCATCTTCAAGGGCGAGACCATCAACACCCCCTCGAT
Source organism: uncultured Rhodospirillales bacterium (assembly GCA_903865895.1). Taxonomy (GTDB): domain Bacteria; phylum Pseudomonadota; class Alphaproteobacteria; order Acetobacterales; family Acetobacteraceae; genus CAIYPH01. The sequence goes on from CAIPLM010000118.1 coordinate 6,971, forward strand.
GCTCTGCGCCGAGGATGCGGTGGATGGTCTGCGCTGGGCCGAGAGCGTCGGCGGCCTCAAGGGCATGATCGCGCGCTCCGAGGCCTCGCTGGCCGCGGTCGCCGCCTGGGTTGCCGCCAGCGATTGGGCGGGCTTTCTGGCCGAGGTGCCGGCGCAGCGCTCCTGCACTTCGATCTGCCTGAAATTCACCGCGCTCGCGGCTGAGCGGCAGGCGGATGTCGCCAAGAAAATGGCGGCCCTGCTGGAGAAACAGGGTGTCGCCTTCGATATCGGAGGCTACCGCGACGCGCCGCCGGGCCTGCGCATCTGGGCCGGCGCCACCGTGGAACCCTCGGATGTCGCCGCCCTGCTTCCCTGGCTCGACTGGGCTTATGCAAGCGTGACGGCGGAGGGCTGATCCATGGCCAAGGTACTGATTTCCGACAAGCTTTCCCCCGCCGCCGTCGAGATTTTCCGCAATCGCGGCATCGAGGTGGACGTCAAGACCGGGCTCTCGCCGGCTGATCTGCGCGCCATCATCGCCGAGTATGACGGGCTCGCGGTGCGCTCCTCGACCAAGGTGACGCGCGAGTTGCTGGAGGTCGCCGAGACCCTCAAGGTGGTCGGCCGCGCCGGCATCGGCGTTGACAATGTTGATGTGAAATCCGCCACCGCGCGCGGCGTGGTGGTGATGAACACGCCCTACGGCAACGCCATCACCACGGCCGAGCATGCGATTGCCATGATGTTCGCCCTCGCCCGGCAGATCCCGGAGGCCTCGGCCTCCACCAAGGCCGGCAAGTGGGAGAAGAACCGCTTCATGGGCGTGGAGCTCACCGGCAAGACGCTGGGGCTGATTGGCTGCGGCAATATCGGCTCCATCGTCGCCGATCGTGCCCAGGGGCTGAAGATGCGGGTGATCGCGTTCGATCCGTATCTCACGGAGAAGCGGGCGCTCGATCTCGGGGTGGAGAAGGTGGAGCTCGATGACCTCATCGCGCGCGCCGACCTCATCACGCTGCACACGCCGCTGACCGATTCCACCCGCAACATCCTGTCCCGCGAGGCGCTGGCGCGCACAAAGAAGGGCGTGCGCATCATCAACTGCGCCCGTGGCGGCCTGGTGGACGAGGCGGCGCTGGCGGACGCGCTGAAATCCGGCCAGGTCGCCGGCGCCGCGCTCGATGTGTTCGAGACCGAGCCCGCGACCGACAGCCCGCTGTTTGGGCTCGACAATGTGGTGTGCACGCCCCACCTCGGTGCTGCGACGGCCGAGGCGCAGGAGAATGTGGCGTTGCAGGTGGCCGAGCAGATGAGCGACTTCCTGCTCACCGGCGCGGTCTCCAACGCCATCAACATGCCCTCGGTCACCGCCGAGGAGGCGCCGCGGCTGCGGCCCTATATGGAGCTGTGCCGCCTGCTCGGCTCCATGGCCGGGCAGCTCACCCAGTCCCGCGACGGCACGCTGAAGCGGGTGACGATCGAATATGAGGGCCTCGCCGCCAAGCTCAACCACCGCCCGCTCGATGCCGCGGTGCTGGCCGGGCTGATGGGGCCGATGAGCGAGGGGGCCAATATGGTCAACGCCCCGGTGCTCGCCCGCGAGCGTGGCATCGACGTCGCGACCGTGGTGCATGACCGGCCCAGCGAATACCAGACCCTGGTGCGCCTGACGGTGGCGACCGAGCAGGGCGAGCGCAGCCTCTCCGGCACGCTGTTCGCCGGTGCGCGGCCGCGCATCGTGGAGATCAAGGGCATTCGCGTGGAGGCGGATTTCGCGCGCCACATGCTCTACGTCACCAACCAGGACAAGCCCGGCTTCATCGGCCGCTTCGGCGCGACGCTGGCCGGTGCTGGTATCAACATCGCCACCTTCCATCTCGGCCGCGCCGATCAGGGGGGCGATGCGATCTGCATGGTCTCGGTGGATGAGAAGGTGCCGGAGGAGGTGCTGGCGATGGTGCGCACCCTGCCGCTGGTGATGCAGGCCACCGCGCTGAACTTCTGAACACAAAAACGCCGCCGCCCAGGGGAGCCCCCCGGGACGGCGGCGCTTTCAGTGCCTGATTAGGTGGCGTTGGCTTTGTCGAGGATCGGCTGGAACGCCTCAGTGGCCTTCTTCAGCTCGGTCGCGACATCCGCGCCACCAACGATGTTGGTGAGGCCGACGCCAATGGTGTCACGGAACTCCGTCACCGGCACGATCACCGGCAGGCCCGAGCGGGCGAGCTTGAGGCTCTCCAGCGTGGTTTCGAACCAGTCGGCGGGGAATTTGCCGTTCTTGCGCACGTCGGGGTCCGCATAGGCGGTGGCGCGCGGCGGCGTGCCGGAGCCGGAGCGCAGGATCTCCTTCATCGCCTCCTTGCCGGCCTCGTACTGCACGAAATACCAGGCGGCCTTCTTGTTCTTGGCGCCTGCGGGGATGCCGATTCCGTCGATGAAGGTCGCGGTATTATGCGCGTGCGGTCCGCGCGGCACCGGCGCGAAGCCGACCTTGTCGGTCACGCGGGACTTGTTGGGGTCAAGCAGCGGCGCCGAGAAGCCGATGCCATCGAGCCACATGGCGGCGCGGCCCTGCATGAAGGTGGTCTGCGCTTCGTTCCAGTTGAAGCCGACCGAGCCGGGCGGGCCGCAGTCGCGCATCAGCTTCTGGTAGAACTGGGCCGCCTCGATCGCCTTGGGACTGGCGGTGAGAAGCGTCTTGCCGTCCGGCGTCACCGTCTCCTGGTCCCAGCCG
>CAIPLM010000119.1 GCA_903865895.1 uncultured Rhodospirillales bacterium
CCTTATCGGAGACCAGCACCTCGGCGGGGTCCACCGGCCAGGGCAGTGCGAGATCGGGGTCATTCCAGATCACGCCGCGCTCCGCCTTGGTGTCGTAGTATCCGCCGGTCACCTTGTACTGCACCTCGGTATCCGGCTCCAGGGTGACGAAGCCGTGCAGGAAGCCGCCGGGGACCCAGAGCTGCGACCAGTTCTCGGCCGAGAGCACGGCGGCGACGTGCTGGCCATAAGTGGGCGATCCGCGGCGTGCATCAACCGCGACATCCCAGATCGCGCCCTTCAGCACCCGGACCAGCTTGCCTTGCACGGAGGGCGCGACCTGGCAGTGCAGGCCGCGCAGCGTGCCGCGCTTCTCGGACAGCGAGTGGTTGTCCTGGATGAAGGGCCCGGGAATGCCGGCGGCGGCGAAACGGGCCTGGTTCCATGTCTCGGAGAAGAAGCCGCGCTTGTCACCGAAACGCTGGGGGGTGACGAGCAGGACCTCGGGGATGGCGAGCGGTTCGACCTTCATGACATCAACCTATTGGTGTTCGCCATTGGCGAGCATGGTGAGCAGCCGGCCCAGCTCGGTCTTGCCCAGGGCGGCGGCCTGGGTGCGCAGTTGCTCGGCATCGATCCAGCCCATGCGGAAGGCGACCTCCTCCGGGCAGCCCACCAGCATGCCCTGGCGAGACTGGATGGTCTGCACGAAGGTGCCGGCCTGGATCAGGCTGTCAGGCGTGCCGGCATCGAGCCAGGCGCAGCCGCGGCCGAGCCGCTCCACGTTGAGCTCGCCCATCTCCATGTACATGCGGTTGAGATCGGTGATCTCGAGCTCGCCGCGGGCGGAGGGCTTTACAAGGCGGGCCAGCTCGGTCACCCGCGCATCGTAGAAATACAGCCCGATCACCGCCCAGTTGGATTTCGGGTTGGCCGGCTTCTCGACGATTTCGGTGGCGCGGCCGGTGTCGTCCATGCTCACCACGCCGTACCGCTCGGGGTCGCGCACGTGATAGGCGAAGACCGTGGCGCCGGAGGGGCGCTTGGCGGCGGCCTGGAAGACGCGGGAGAGGTGGTCGCCGAAAATCAGGTTGTCGCCGAGTACCAGGGCGCAAGGCTCGCCGTTGATCCATTCCTCGGCGATATGGAAGGCCTGCGCCAGCCCATCCGGGCTCGGCTGCTCGGCATAGCTGATGCGGCAGCCCAGCCGCGAGCCGTCGCCGAGCAGGCGCTTGAACTGCGGCAGGTCGGTCGGCGTCGAGATCACCATGATGTCGCGGATGCCGGCCAGCATCAGCACGGTCAGCGGATAGTAGACCATCGGCTTGTCGTAGACCGGCAGGAGCTGCTTGGAGCTCGCGATGGTCATCGGATGCAGCCTTGTGCCGGAACCGCCGGCGAGGAGAATACCCTTCATGTTTTATGCCGCCTTCGTCGTGCCGAGCCGCTGGCCGGAGTAGCGGGCGGCACGGATGCCCTCCCACCAGGCGCGGTTGGCGATGTACCAGTCGATCGTCTTGCCAAGCCCGGTCTCGAAATCATTGGGCGCCGTCCAGGCCAGCGCCTGCTCGGCGCGTGAGGGGTCGATCTCGTAGCGGAAATCATGGCCGGGCCGGTCGGTGACGAAGGTGATCAGCCGCTCGCGCGGGCCGGCGGGGTCGGGGATGCGGGCATCGAGCGCGGCGCAGATCGCCTTGACAACCTGGAGATTGGTGCGTGGCTGGCGGGCGCCGATGGCGTAGGTGGCGCCGACCTGGCCCTGCTCTACCACCTTCAGCAGCGCCTCGGCATGGTCGTCCACATAGAGCCAGTCGCGCATGTTGGAACCGTCGCCGTAGACCGGCAAAGGTTTGCCCTCGAGTGCGTTCAGCGTCACCAAAGGGATCAGCTTCTCGGGGAACTGCCAAAGCCCGTAGTTGTTGACCGTGTTGGAGACCAGGGTGGGCAGCCCATACGTGTGGTTCCAGGCCCGCACGAGATGGTCCGACGCCGCCTTGCTGGCAGAATACGGGCTGCGCGGATCGTACGGCGTCTCCTCGGTGAAGGGTGGATCACCGACATGTAGCGCGCCGAACACCTCATCGGTGGAGATGTGATGGAAGCGGAAGGCGGCCTTACGATCTGCCGGCAGGGCAGACCAGTATTCCTTGGCGGCATCGAGCAGCGTGTAGGTGCCGACGATATTGGTATGGATGAAGGCGCCCGGCCCGTCGATCGAGCGATCGACATGGCTCTCGGCGGCGAGATGCATCACCACATCGGGCTGATGCGTCGCGAAGACGTCGCGCATGGCGGCGTGATCGGCGATATCGGCCTTCACCAGCGTATGGCGCGGGCTGGTGCGCGCGGCTTCCAGCGCATCCTCGGAGGCGGCGTAGGTCATCTTGTCGACGTTGATGATGGTATGATCGCTCGCCCGCATGGCATGGCGGATCACGGCGGAGCCGATGAAGCCGCATCCGCCTGTCAGCAGTATTCGCATGTCAACCTCAGTCCTCGAAATTTGGCGCGGCGGCAAAATGGCAGTGCGACCGAGCCACGGCAATGCAGCAGCACTTCCCACGGCACCCCAGCACCTTACAACACCTCATTCTACCGTGACCGTTCACATCGTCGTAACCGTGCGATGCGACCATGACGCGACACCGCGGGAAGACGTATAGAGCACGATCACGGAACCGGCAGAATGGGCGGCCGTTAGGGGGAATCATGCTGCAATCACTCTCGCCCGCCGCGGAGGCCCTCCTGGAAGGCTGGCTACGGCCGGAAATCACCAATCTGAGCCCGGATGATATCAACGAACGGGCTTATGTTATCCTGCCCGCCGACGACCGGCATCTGCGCAGGCTCGGCATTGAGGTCATCGGCGGCGATCCCATCGTCCTCGTGACCGACCCGGACCGCCCGCTCGGACATATCCGAATCACCTCCCCCGGACACAATAACGTGATCGCCTTCGACAATACGGATTGGCGTGGCGCCTGCACCGCGACGTTCCGCCTGCTCGGGTCGGATTGTCTGGTGGTGATGAACGATATTGCCGATGGGTACGTGCAATTGCACGATGTGCTGCTCCGCTCCCATGGGCAGGTCCTGTTCTGGGGGATCGGCGCCACCGCGGTCGGGATGTCGATCGAGATGGACGGCGACGCGCGCGGCTGTGTGATCGGCGACGACGCCTTGATTTCAAACGACGTGTGGATCCGCAATTTTGACATGCACGCCATCCACAACCTCTCCTCCGGCGCCCAGATCAACCGGCCGGCTTGCCATACGGTGCTGGAGCGCCACGTCTGGCTCGGGCAGGACGCGCTGCTGCTGAACTGCCAGTCGGTCGGCATGGGCAGCATCGTCGGCGCGCGATCCCTGGTGAAGGGATTCATCCCGTCCCATAGCATCGCCGCCGGCACGCCGGCGCGGGTTCAGCGCCAAGGCGTGAGTTGGGGCCGCAGCGGCAATGGCATGACCGAGGCGGAACGTCATAGCATCGGGTTGGGGCCTGCACCCTAGTGTGACACCTGACAGAAGGTTTACACGTTCGACCCAAGCCGACGCTGGAAACCCCTTGCCGAGCCGGGCGCACTGCTTCAATTAGGGATCGTTGTGTTATTTACACGCGCTCGTGAAGAGGTTGATTGCCGCCGCATGGAGTATCTTCCCCACATCAGTATGTTCCTACGGGCTCTGAGGATTAATCGCGAGCGCCTTGGCAGCAAGTCCAAGGTGGCGGTTGATGCCAAGATCCTGCGCCACCTTCTTCAGAGCCTCGCGGCCTGCGCACCGTTTTCGGAGGCGTTCTATCTGGAACAGAACCCCGACGTTGCGGAGGCGCATGCCAAGGGCCAAATCGCCGATCTGCACTCCCACTTCATCGAGCAGGGATATTTCGAGGGCCGCGTCGGCCATGCGCAGCAGGTCGACGAAGCCTATTATATTGCGAGCTACGCCGACGTTGCCGAAGCCGTGCGCCGTGGCGACGTGGCCTCTGGCGCCGAGCATTACATACGTTCCGGCGCGGCCGAGGCCCGCGTTCCCAATCAGCAACTTCGCCCGGCCATCGAAGGCTGGGTCGCCGCGCTTCGGGATGATGCGCTACGGTGATGAAGCCCGCTGCCTTCGCGGCGCGCCGGCACCCAGCGCCGGCGCGGGCAGGCTAGTCCGGAACGGGCGATGTCTGGCCAAATCCTTGATCCTTCAGCGATCATGCGGGCACATCGCCTGCTGTGCTCGCCTTTCATCACCGACGAGCAGTTTCGCGCTGCGCTTGGCGGCAACCGTGCCGATCTCACGACCATCGGCCGCTACCTCTCGCGCCCACCCGCTGACCGCCCCAACATTTCCCCTTATTTCGACCGCGCGTTTTACCATGCCTCCAACCCTGATATCGCCGAGGCCGATGAAGACCCGCTGCTGCATTTCATCGAGACCGGGCTCGCGGAGCTACGTGCGCCGCATCCGCTCATCGACCTGCGCTTCATTTTGCAGTCCGACCCCCTGGTGCTTGGCGCGCCGCCCGCGGCCGTTGCCTTGTTCGATCTGCTGGACTGGGACCTCGCCGCCCCCAGCCCCTATTTCGATCCTCAGGAATATCGCGAGCGCCTCGGCGAGGCCGCGCCGCCCAACGGCATGCTGCTGCATTTCCTCACCACCGGGCTGCCAGCCGGGCTGAACGCCAACCCGCTGATGGATCACGCCTGGTACGCCGCCCATTATGACGACGTGCACGCCGATCCCTACGAGGCGCTGCGCCACTTCATCGTGCTCGGCGATCTCGAGGGCCGCGCCGCCAGCCCGCGCTTCAACGGCGCCCTTTACCGCTCCCGCTACCCCGACGTCGCCATCGCCGGGGTGCCGCCGCTGTGGCACTACCTCACCCATGGCCGCGATGAAGGCCGCCAGGTGCCGGCCGATACGCTGTTTGCCGACAGCACGCCGATGCGCCGGACGATCGGGCCGGGTGCTGCATTGCCCGCCACCGCGATCGACGCCCAACGCGCCCACGGCGCCATCACCTCCATCATCCAGCGCGCCCGCCAGGAACGCCAGGACCGCGCCACCGTTATCGCACCGCCGATCACCCGCTCGACGGACCCCGCCGCCGACATCGCGGCCCTACGCTTCCCCGCCGTCTCGGCCCCGGTTCTGTCGATCCTGGTGCCGATGTACAATGAGGTCGACGTCACGGTGGATTGCCTGCGCTCGGTGATGGAGAGCGCCGGGGATATCGCCTGCGAGGTGATCCTCGCCGATGACTGCTCGACCGACCCGGACGCCCTGCTGTTCGCCGCCGTCGAGAACCTCGTCGTCATCCGCCAGGAGACCAACCAAGGCTTCATCCGCAACTGCAACGCCGCCTTCGCCCATTGCCGCGGCAACTACGTGCTGCTGCTCAACAACGACGCGCAGATGATGCCGGGCGCGCTCGCCGCCATGCTCGGCGCCATCGAGGCCGACAGCATGCTCGGCGCGGTTGGCCCGAAAATCATCTACCCCAATGGCCGCCTGCAGGAGGCCGGCTGCTTCATCCGCCCCAATGGCGAAAGCGGCATGGTCGGCCTGTTCGCCGACCCAGCGGAGCCCGGCTACTGCTATGACCGCGACATCGCCTATAGTTCCGGCGCCGCGCTGATGGTTCGCCGCGCCCTGGTCGGCGCAACCCTGTTCGATGAGGCCTACCGCCCCGCCTATTGCGAGGATGTGGATCTCTGCCTGCGGCTGATCGATGCCGGTTACCGGGTGCGCTACATCCACGCCGCGGTGGTGGTGCATCACCTCAGCGTGTCCACCAATCGCGAATCCGTCGCCCGCAAAATGCGCACCATCGTCGCCAACCAGCACAGACTGGCCGAGCGCTGGGGGCCTCTCATCCGTGGGCTCGACCGGGTACGCGTGCTCGCCTTCTATCTGCCGCAGTTCCACCCGACGCCCGAGAACGACCTCTGGTGGGGCAAGGGCTTCACCGAATGGACCAATGTCGCCAAGGCGCAGCCGAGCTTCCTCGGCCATTACCAGCCGCATCTGCCGGGCGATCTCGGCTTCTACGACCTGCGCGCCGCCGACGCGCTGCGCGCCCAGGCCGCCCTCGCGGCGCGCTACGGGATCGAGGGATTCTGCGTCTACTACTACAACTTCGGCGCCCGCCGCGTGCTCTCCAAGCCCATCGAAGTCGTTCGCGCCAACCCCGACATCCCCTTCAACTGGTGCATCTGCTGGGCCAACGAGAACTGGACGCGGCATTGGGACGGCGGCGAGAAGCTGATCCTGCTCGAACAAAGCTACGATGCCGCGACGCTGGCCAGCATCATCGCCGATGCCGTCGAGCAGGCGGGCGATGACCGCTACATCCGCGTCGACGGCAAGCCGCTCTTCCTGGTCTACCGACCCCTGCTGCTGCCCGACCCCGCCGGCTTCGCCGCCAATTGCCGCGAGGCCTTCGCCGATGCCGGATTCCCCGGCGTGCATCTCGCCTATGTCGAAAGCATGGAGGCGGTGAACAAGGCGTTGCGCCCCAGCGATATCGGCTTCGATGCCGCGATCGAATTTCCGCCGCACGGCCTCGCCGTACCCTCCGAGGACAGCGTCGAAATCACCAAGGACGGCTGGACCGGATATCGCTACGACTACCCGGAGACCGTCGCCAACTTCGTCGCGCGCGACAGCGTCGCCTATCCGCGCTACCCCGCGATCTTCCCCTCCTGGGACAATACGGCCCGCCAGCCGCTGCGCGGCACCAGCTTCGACAATGTGAGCCCCGAGGCGTTCCGCGCCTATGCCGAGGCCAAGATCGAGGAAGTCCGGGCTTTCCACATGCGCGACGAGCGGCTGCTGTTCGTCAACGCCTGGAATGAGTGGGCCGAGGGCGCCCATCTGGAGCCCGATGCCGGCTACGGCCATCGCTGGCTCGAGGCGCTGCGCGACGCCGTCACCGCGAAACGGTGGTCGTGATGGCCGGCATCCCGCTCGAAGACGTGCCCGTCACCATCATAGGCCACCCCTGGGCGCCGATCGGCATGGGCGAGCAGATGCGCAGCCATGTGCACGCCTGCAACGCCGTGCATCTGCACCACCAGGTGCTCGACATCTTCCGCTACGCCCAGCGCACCGATCAGGCGCATACCCAGTTGCTCGGCGATCTCGAAATCACCGCGCCGCCCGGCGGCATCCGCATCTTCCACATCAACGGCGACGAGGTGGAACGCGTCATCGAGGCCTTTGAGGCGCGTGGCGGGGTGTTCGCCGATGGCTACAACATCATCGCGCCGGCCTGGGAACTGCCCGCCTACCCCAAGACCTGGGCGGTGAACCTGCAGAAATTCAACGAAGTCTGGGCGCTCTCCCGCTTCATCGGCGACAGCCTGGCCACCGCCGGCGTGAAATCCCACCTCGTCGGCCAGGCTATCGAATTCGCCCCCGGACCCATGCTGCCGCGCCGGCACTTCGGCATCCGCGAGTCCGCCTTCGTGCTGCTGCACTTCTTCGATCTATCCTCCTACGCCTCGCGCAAGAACCCCGAAGCCGTGCTCGATCTCTTCGCTCGCATCCGCGCCGAAGACCCGTTCCGGGACGTGCAACTCGTGCTCAAGGTGAAAAACGGCGAACAGGCCGCCGAGGACTGGGCGACCGGCGTCGCCGATGACCCGCAGATCAAGGTCATCTCCACGCCGCTCGATACCATCGGCGTCAAAAGCCTGCTCAACGCCTGCGACGTCTTCGTATCCCTCCACCGCGCCGAAGGCTTCGGCCGCGGTCTCGGCGAAGCCATGGGGCTCGGCCGCATCGCCCTCGGCACCGGCTGGTCCGGCAATGTCGACTTCATGACCCAAGAGAACTCCCTTCTCGTCGACCACGAACTCGTCAAACTCCGCCGCGACGAATATCCGTTCTGGCGCGGCCAGTCCTGGGCCGACGCCGACGTCGCCCACGCCCACAGCCTCCTCCGCCCCCTCCTCGACGACCCCAGCCGCGGCAGCACCCTCGCCCGCCGCGGCCAGGCCGAAGCCCTCATGTCCCACGGCAGCCGCGCCGTCGGCCTGCGCATCCTCGCCCGCCTCCGCGCCATCGCGGCGGCGCTGTAGGGGCTGGGAAGAGGAAGGCCAGGGCTCTGCCCTGGACCCGGCAGGGGACGCTGTCCCCTGCACCCCTGCCAGGAACTGAGTTCCTGGACCTCCATCAGTTTAAGAGAATAGGTTTGACTGAAGAGGGGGGCCAACTCGATGGTTGCAACCACGGAGTTAGCCCCCCTCTTCAGTCAAACCTCTCTTAAGTCGAGGGTTCCAAGGGCCTCACGGCCCTTGGCGAGGGTCCAGGGAGCAGCGCTCCCTGGTGGGGTCCGGGGCAAAGCCCCGGCGCCTTCCCTTCCGCCCCCCTACTGCGCCGCCGCCTGGAAGCCGCCGGATTGGCGGGACCACATGCGGGCGTAGGGGCCGTTTTGGGCAAGGAGGGCGGAGTGGCTGCCTTGTTCGACGATGCGGCCGTGTTCCAGCACGATGAGGCGGTCCATGCTGGCGATGGTGGAGAGCCGGTGGGCGATGGCGATGACGGTGCGGCCGCGCATGAGGAATTCGAGTTGGGACTGGATGGCGGCTTCCACTTCGGAATCGAGCGCGGAGGTTGCTTCGTCGAGCACGAGGATGGGGGCGTTTTTGAGGATGACGCGGGCGATGGCGATGCGCTGGCGCTGGCCGCCGGAGAGTTTGACGCCGCGTTCGCCGACATGGGCATCGAGGCCGCGGCGGCCGTCCCAGTCTTCCAGGCGATCGATGAAGTCGAGCGCTTCGGCCTGGGTGGCGGCGGCGATGACGTCGGCTTCGCTGGCCCAGGGGCGGCCGTAGCGGATATTGTCGCGGATGGAGCGGTGCAGCAGGGAGGTATCCTGCGTCACCATGGCGATTTGGGTGCGCAGGCTTTCCTGGGTGACGTCGGCGATGTCTTGCCCGTCGATCAGGATGCGTCCCTCTTCCGGGCGGTGGAAGTTGAGCAGCAGGTTCACCAGGGTGGACTTGCCGGCGCCGGAATGCCCGACCAGGCCGACGCGTTCGCCGGGCGCGATGTCGAGGCTGAGATCGTGCAGCACGCCGCGCTCGGTGCCGTAACCGAAATTCACATGCTCGAAGCGGATGCCGCCCTGGGTCACCTGGAGTTCGGCGGCCTCGGGGGCGTCCGGCATTTGCCGGGCGACGGCGATGGAGCGCATGCCCTCCTGCACCACCCCTACGTTCTCGAAGATGGTGGTGACGTTATCGCCCACCCAGCCCGCCATGTTGCTGATTTGCCAGGCCAAAGGCAGCGCCATCGCCACGGTGCCGACCGCGATGGCGCCGGATTGCCACAGCAGCAGCGCGGTGCCGGCGGTGGCGACGATGAGGCAGGCGTTGAGCAGGTTGAGGGTGACGACGTAGCGCGTGGTCATACGCAGTTGGCGGCGGAAGGTTGTCGTGTGCTCGTCGATGGTCTCGCGCACGAAGCTGTCCTCGTCGCGCGCGCGGGCGAACAGCTTGACGGTGAGGATGTTGGTGTAGCTGTCGACGATGCGGCCGGTGAGCTTGGAGCGCACCTCGCTCATGGCGCGCGAGCGGTCGCGCATGCGGGGCACGAAATACCGGAGCATCAGCCCGTAGCCGCAGAACCACACCAGCATCGGCATCGCCAGCCGCCACTCGATGCCGAGCAGCAGGATCACCGCGGAGGTGCCGTAGACGACGATATACCAGACGGCGTTGGTGGCGCTGACCACGCTTTCGCGCAAGCTTGGCCCGGTCTGCATCACCCGGTTGGCGATGCGGCCGGCGAAATCGTTCTGGAAGAACGACCAGCTTTGCCGCACCACGTGCCAGTGGCTCTGCCAGCGGATGAGGTTGGTCATCCCCGCGTTGATCGCCTGGTTGGTGGTGAGCGCGCGCAGGAACAGCGCGGCTGGCCGCAGCACCAGCATCACCGCGGCCATCATCGCCAGTTCGTGCCAATGGCCAGAGAAGATCGCGGCGGGCGACTCGGTGCCGGCCAGCGTCACCACGCGGCCGATCATGGTGGGGATGGTGACATCGAGCAGCGCCACCAGCAGCCCGGCGACGAAGAGCAGCGCCAGCAAGCCGCGCACTTGGCCGATGAAGTGCGCGTAAAAGCGCAGCAGCCCGCGCCGCCCCGCCAGCACCGGCGGCGGCCGGTCCGGAGGGACGTCGGTGGGGCGCAGCAGCGTCTCGAAGAATGCGAACATTTGTTCCGTTTCTCCCAAGGGCGGTTCGCTCGTCAAACGCTATGAGCGCCCGGCCGCCATGCCTTATGCTGGCGCGATGGATGACGATGACGAGCATGACGGCCCGCGCCTTCCCCCGGGCACGCCGAACTACATGACCCAGGCCGGGTATGACCGGCTGCGGGCGGAGTTGAACCAACTCGCCCGCGTGGAGCGGCCGAAGATCGTCGAGATCGTCTCCTGGGCGGCCGGCAATGGCGATCGCTCGGAAAACGGCGACTATCTCTACGGCAAGAAGCGCCTGCGCGAGATCGATCGCCGCATGCGGTTCCTCACCAAGCGGCTGGAGATCGCCGAGGTGGTGCATCCGGCGCGGCAGACCAATCGGGACCGGGTGTTCTTCGGCGCCACCGTCACCTACGTGAACGAGCGCGACGAGGAGCGCACGGTCACCATCCTCGGCATCGACGAGGCGGATATCACCCGCGGCGAGGTCAGCCTCCATTCACCCATCGCGCGCACTTTGCTGCGCCGGCGTGAGGGCGAGACGGCGCGGCTGCAGACGCCGCTGGGGATCGAGGAGATCGAGATCCTCGCGATCTCCTACCCCACCGCCTGACTGTGGCTTTCATGCCACAGTTGCCTCGATTGCGAGCAGCGCATTGCGGTTCTGCCGAGGTTTGTCTTCATTTTGACGCGAACGGCGTGGATAGTCGGGCGATCCTGAAGGGCGAGATGCGATGAAGCCGCTGATCGGCATTTCCTGCTGCGTGAAACTGTTCGGCATTTCCGGAATGGCCAATCACGCCGCCTCCGACACCTATGTGCGCGCCACCGACCGGGTGATCGGCGGGGTGCCGGTGCTGATGCCGGCCAATGGCGAATTGGCCGATATCGAGACGCTGCTGTCGCGCATCGACGGCATCATGCTCACCGGCAGCCGCTCCAACGTGCACCCCTCCAACTATGACGGCCCGCCGCATGCCGAGGGCACCCCGGAAGACCCCGCCCGGGACGGCATGACGCTGCGGCTGATCCGCGCCGCCGTCGCCCAGGGCGTGCCGCTGCTGGCAATCTGCCGCGGCATGCAGGAACTCAACGTCGCCCTCGGCGGCAGCCTGCACCAGCGCCTGCAGGACCTGCCCGATCGCTTCGACCACACCGCGGTGATGCAGCCCAACCGCAAGGTCACCATCGGCAAGGCCCACGGCATCCGCGTCACCTCCGGCGGCTGGCTGCATCGCCTCGCCGGATCGCTCGATATCCCCGTCAATTCCCTGCACAACCAGGGCGTCGAACGTCTCGCCCCGGGCCTGCACGTCGAAGCCGTGGCGCCCGATGGCACGGTGGAAGCCGTGCGCGGCAGCGGGCCAGGCTTTGTGATCGGCGTGCAATGGCACCCGGAATACGACTGGGAACACGACATCATCTCCCGCCGCATCTTCGAAGCCTTCGGCGACGCAGTGCGCACCCGCATGAACGGGCTGCACAGCGCGGCGGCGGATTGAAGGAAGGCCAGGGGCGCTGCCCCTGGACCCCGCTGGGGGATGATCCCCCAGACCCCATCCACTTAAGAGGCTGGGGAAAGAGAGAGGGGGCCATCTCCGTGGTTGCTACCACCGAGTTGGCCCCCTCTCTCTTTCCCCAGCATTCCTTCAAATGCATGAGGTCCAGGGGCTCGGCCCCTGGCGGGGGTCGAGGGGGCAGCGCCCCC
>CAIPLM010000120.1 GCA_903865895.1 uncultured Rhodospirillales bacterium
CGGATGGTTGCGGCGGAGGCGATGACGGCTGGCGCTCGTGTCCAGGATGTCGCGTTGCGGCGCCAGTTGCACCAGGCCGTGGCTTCCCTACCGATTTCCCTGTGGTAGGCTAGACGGTTGAGCGCGTCCTTGGTGGTCTGGGCCGTGGCTTCCCTACCGATTTCCCTGTGGTAGGCTACGTTCCGCCTAAAACGCTGTTTTTGTTGTGATTTTCGCCCTTTTGCCGGGGCGGAAATCACAGCAGAACCATTTGCTGGCTGGCCGCACGCTCGTTTTTCGGCGCCGTACCGAGCATCAGCCGCATCCGCCCGTATTGCCGGTCCGTTACCTGCAAGGCGCGAACACTCCCTTTCGCTGGCAGCCCGCTGGCGACCCGCTTGATATGGACCTCGGCGCCATCATCGCCGCGGCACACACGGGCATATACCGAATATTGCAGCATCAGGAAGCCGTCATCCTTGAGGAACAGGCGGAATTTCGAGGCGGCGCGCCGTTCCGACTTGGTGCCGACCGGCAAATCGAAGAACACGAACACCCACACGAAGCGTGCCTCCTCCGCTTTCACGGCGCTGCAAAGGTGGGCAGCACCAGGGCTGCCGGGCGTTTGCCCTCCATGGCACGCACCAAGCTTTCCGCCATCGCCTCGGTGGCAGCGAGGATGCTCATGGTTTCGCGCCCCATGCGCGCGGAATCCAGCGGAAGCGCCGCCAAGGCTCGGCGCTCCGCGATGTTTGGTTCGCCCTCCCGCGCCCGCCCGGCATCGCTCATGCGCCACACCGCCACATCCACCAGCGGGCGCAGCGGTTCCACCATGTCATCCGCGAGGTTGAAGGCGTTGGAGGCGCTGGCGTGGCCGATGCCGAAGGCCGGCAGCAGGCCGGCCGCCACCAACCCGCGTGCCACCGCCGCCCGCACCACGGCGTAGCCGTAGTTCAAGAGCATATTGCGCTTGTCCGTGCCGTCCTCCCGGCGGAAGTTGGGGAATAGGCGGCCCCAGTACTCCCGCGCCGCGCGCGCCTCGACATTGGCGCTGTCACCCGAGGCGACCAGGGCGGCCATCGCAAGCAGCCCCTTCCCGTCGCCGTCGCACTGGGCAAGGGCCGCCGCCTGGTTCTCGATTTTCCGTTTCACCACCGCCTGCCATAGCCGCTTGCGCAGCGGCGCCGAAACACCCGCCTGCATGGCCGCCACAGCGCCTTGCCGGTAATGCCCGTGGAAGGGCAGCATTACCCCGCTTGGCGTATGCCGTGCGTCCGTCGCCACCACCGCCACCCCCGCCGCCATGCAGGCCGAGAGCAGCGCCGCCGTGAGCGTGGCTTGCGGGGTATCCACCACCACCCAGCCAATATCTTCCAGTGGGAGGCGCACAGCGCCGTCCGCCTGATCCACCACCATCTGCCCGTCGGCCAGTGACAGCCGCGCCGGGTTGGTTACATGCACGCCTCGCCACGCCATGTCCGGGTCTCCTGGAGAACCTCGGAAACGGAGCCTAGACGTGTAATGTTAAGTTTTCGGAAGGAGAGCAGTGTCTTACAGCCAATGCCGCGCGTGACAGTCGTTTGGCTTCTGACATCGGCAACCGCGATGTTTCCCGTCGATCGATCGAGCCCCTTGAAATACCCGGAAATCACTTCTCCATCCGACCTCGTTACCTCCAACAGACTGTTCGGGTAGAGGCTGAAGCGGCATTCGAACTCCGGTCGACCAATATCCAGCCATTCCCCCTCCGGCTTATGCGCCACCACCGCACGCCCCGGCGCCGTCTCCATCCCCACAATCTGATGCGGATAAATCGGCACCAGATGGAACCGCACCCGCCCCTTCGCATCCGTCTCCCTGAACACGTCCACCCGCGCCATGTCTCCCCGATCCGCCGTCCCCCCACGCACGGACACCGCCACCTTGTCGCTCGTCTGCACCCGAACCTTCCGAATCACATCCCCGTTCGGCATCCGCGGCGGCGCGTCCTTCGGCTTGCCGGCGGCCCACCATGCGCGGATCGCCTCGATCATCAGGCCGCGCAGCTTTGCGGGGTCGGCGATCCGGCCGTAGGGCGCGGGGACCGGAATGAGGTCGATATCCTTTTCCGTTAGTTTCTCGACGTCCTTGCGGATGAACACCACCGCCGCGCCATCCACTTCACGCACCTGCTTGATGGTGGCGGCATGCGCCTCGCCGGGAATTTTGCGGCGCTCCGGGCGCGCCACCACTACGGCCTCCACCGCCGCCTCGGCATCAAGCCGGAAGCCGGGCCAGGGCGGCGGGACGAATTCGCCGGCAAATTCGCGGGCCGAGCCCTTCTTTTCGGCGTCCTGGAAGGCGCGGGTGAGCCGGTTGACCATGCTCTCGGTGGTGGCGGCGAGAACGATGGCGTCCAGCGCGTGGTGGCGGTCATCCTCGATGCGCTTGCCGTCCTCGCCTTTTTTCAGCCCTTGCAGACCCCAGCCGCGCCTGAGCTTGGACGTCAGTGCGCCCGGGCGCGCCAGCACGTGCTTGGTGCCGTCATCAGGATACATACGCGCCAGCAGATCGAGCGCCACGCGGGTGGCGTAGCGGGTATCGCCGAGGTTGCGGTTCCTGAAAGTCTCCTCCACCTCGGCCGCGTTTTTGCGCAGATAGAAGCCGCGTTTCTTGCGGCCTTTCATGGACTTGCAGCCCTCCACGCAGGCGACGAGGTGCTCCCAGCGCGGCCCCTCGCCGAGCCATTCATAGGGGGTGCGCCCCGCCTTCTCCTGGTTCGCCTTGGCGAGGCACAGGGTTTTGTTGGCGAAGGAATCATCGCCGAAGCGGCTCCATGGCAGGATGTGGTCCACCTGGGCGCCGTTCTCGGAGGCCGAGACCAGCCCGACCGGAATCTCGGCGTCCGTATAGAGGCAGCGACCGTTCTGCTCCTCCCAGAGTTCGAAGCGGAGCATGTCATCGCCGCGCGGCTTGCGGCCGAGCAGTTCTTCAAATCGTGCCCGCGTTTTGTCGCGTTCCTTGTTTTTCTTCTCGATGCCCCGGGTGATTTCGTCGCGTTCCTCGGTGCTTTTGCCGACGTCCCGCGCGAGTTCGACGTGCATGCGATCCGGCAGCCCGTGCGCCTCTACCACGGCGCGCACCTGGCGCATGATTTCCGCCAATGCCGTGCGGGCCACGGGGTTCCTGATATCCGCCACCCCGACCGCCATGCGCGCCGCGTGGTCGTACCCCGCATCGGCGCAGGCGTCGGAATAGACCAGACCGCGACGCAACCCGGGAATGATCGCCCGCGCCGCCTTGGCGGAAATACGCCCCGCTCCCTTGAACTCGGCGCAGGCGCCGCGCTCCACCGCCGCCATGACGGCGGCCACCGCCGACGCGGGCGCGCCGGTGGCGGCGAGGCCGGCGTGGATCGACTCGAGGTCATCGCGGAAGGTGATCACTGCGGCCATCGCGTCCAGCACCTCCGGGCGTGCGGCCAGTGCGGCCCAATCCGTGCCAAGGGCGGCACGGAGCGTGGCGGTGCCCTCGGCGGCATTGCCCGAGCGGGCTACCACGTCGTGCTTCTCGTCCTCCTCCTTGATGCCGTCGAACCGTACGGAAGGGTCGAGGTCCAGCGCCTTGCGGACTGACTTGAAGGTGATTTTCTTCACTGCCCCGAAGTCGCGGCTCAGCAGCGCGATTTCGTCCTCGGTGATGCGCCGCTCGCCACCGCGCCACACCAGGGTGAGGGCATTCAAGCGTTGCAGGAGGCGGGAGAGCTCGTTGGAATAGCCTCGCCGGGCGGCCCGCCGCTCGCCACGTTCGAACGGGCAGAAGCCGACCAGGGCATCAGAGTCCTGCAAGGGCCGCTGGAAAAATGCGGCTTCGCTGAATTCCGCCTCCAAAGCCTCGCTGGCCATGCCATTGCCCAACCGCCGTTGCTCGGCGAACAGCCGCCGGACCTCGGCCGCCTGGTCGTCGCGCAGGATGGAGCGCGAATAGTCGCCGGTGCGGTTGCGCTTTCGCTCGGCGTAGGTCTTGTCGCGTGCGAACAGCTCGCCGATCGTTCGGTACTGCGCCAAGCGCTCCTGCGTCGCGGCGATGGCGCTCAACATTTTGGAGCTGTCATCCGCCGCGTTTGCCGCGCGGTCCCGCTTGGAGTTGGATTTGAAGCCGCGATGCACGGCGATATGGCCGAGTGCGGCGGCCAGTTCCGGGGCGGTGAGCGTTCGCTCCAACCCGTCTGCCCGGAGTGTCCAGGGGTCGAGTTTGAGTGCCAGCGCGTCCCGCGCGGGCGCGGCAATCAGGCCATGGTGGTGCAGGATAAGACGTATTTTGGACATGCGTTGCGCTCGCCGCCGGACGACCCGGCGCATGGCCCGCTTTTGCCGCCGGATTTGGTTGGTGGGTGTGCGTTCCTTGTCGGTTTCCGGCGCATCGAAGCAGCGCGAACCGCAGGCGATGATCCGCCCCTCGCCATCCTCCTCCGGCGTATCGATCAGCGCCCAGCCCACCGAGGCGATGCCGGCATCCAGCCCCAGAACCCGCATGACAGATGCTCCCGCGTAATCTTTACGATCTTATGCGCATTCCGCTTGACGGCAAGATCGATTTGAGGTCCAGTGGTTGCGGGAAATCGGTAGGAAAGCCACGGCAAAGTGGTTTTCAACCACTGTAAAAGCTACCCCGGGTCAGCGATGGCCCGGGGTTTTTTTGTTGTTTGCCGAAATCTCCTTGCGGCGTGGCTGGATCGCTTCGGTTGTGCCTCGCGATGACGCGGGGGTAGGCGAGAATTTTTTTGACGAGGCTCCGAAATTCGTTTGCAGCGAAAAATCCTAGGTGGATAATCCGTGGCGTTTCAACATGCCAAGGAGGGCATCATGGGTAATCTACCGCGGATTCAGCAGGGCAAGGGGCTGCTGATTGTGTCTGAGCCGAAGAAGATTTCGGCCAAGGATATGAGGCAGATGAGGCCGGGGTTTTCGTCGAGCACGGTGCCGGTGCCGGAGCCGAAGGGGGCGGGGCCGGCTGGTGGCGGGATTTCGGCGCTGCATGGGCTGCATGCGGTGGCTTATGGCAGTTTGCCGTTGGGGCTCAAGCGGAGGTGATGGGGGGTGGGGGCGCTGTGCGGGGTATCGCGTGTGGCGCCGCCCTCCTCACCCAACCCTCTCCTCCCGCGAGGGCGGGAGGAGAGGGTTTATCCGGGGGTGGTGGGTTGCGTTGGCGGGTGGCCAGAAATTTTTCTAGAGATAGCGCAATTTTTCTCTTGACCGGCAAAAACAGACAGGTTAGAAAGAATTTATGATTTTCATGTTCGCCGATCCAACCCCTTTGCCGGTCGTGCTGATTGCGTCGCTGCTGCGCGACGTGATTACGCGGCTGCGTGGGGTGTTGGGGTTCGGGAATCCGTTGCATCGGCGGGCGGCGATGTTGGGGCCGTTTGCGGATTATGCCTGGCGGGTATTGCGGCGGTTCGAGCGGTTGGTGGCGCGGCATGAGGCGGGCACGATGGTGCCGCCGGTGAAGCGGGTGCGGGCGGTGCGCAAGGATGCCGTGCGGGATGGGGCGCGGGTGCGGTTGCCGATGCAGCGGGCCTGGGTGGTTGATGCGGCGGGGTATCGGGCGGCCGGGGTGGCGGGGCAGTTGGAGAATTTGCTGGCGCGGCCGGATGTGGCGGGGATTATTGCGCTGTATCCGCAGGCGGCGCGGATGTTGCGGCCGTTGTGCCATATGTTGGGGATTGCGCCGGCATCGATTCCGAAGTTGCCGAAGCGGGTGCGCAGGGCGCGGCCGGTGAGGGAGCGGGTGAAGCGGGTTACGCGGAAGGAGAGGGAGGCGGCGCTTTGGTATCCGAATTTGGAGGGGCGGCCGATGAGGTTGTTGCCTAGGCGGTTGCCGCGGGATTGAGGTGGGTTGGTGTGTCTTTATTGTTCCGATATCGTATGAAATAGCAAAAATCTTCGGGTTGAACCACCCTCACCCCGACCCTCTCCCGCGAACGCGGGAGAGGGAGAAGGGGGCGGCGGTGGGGACTTCACTCCGGTCCTGGTCAGCTTTGCTGCCATGCTCGTGAGGGCGGGAGAGGGGGCAGTGAACGGGTGAAAGTTTCTTTGCTTCCTTCTTTTCAAAGAAAGAAGACGCTTCCTTGGGTTGGCTTACTTGGTGCCGTAGAGGCGGTCGCCGGCGTCGCCGAGGCCGGGGCGGATGTAGCCGTGGTCGTCGAGTTGGCGGTCGATCGCGCAGGTGTAGACATCCACGTCCGGGTGTTCGTCGTGGAAGGCTTTGAGGCCTTCGGGGACGGAGATGAGGCAGGCGAAGCGGATCTGGGTGGCGCCGGCTTGTTTGAGGCGGGCGACGGCGGCGGCGGCGGAGTGGCCGGTGGCGAGCATGGGGTCCACCACGATGACCAGGCGGTCACCGATGTCGTCGGGGAGTTTGATGTAGTATTCGACGGGGGAGAGGGTGTGGGGGTCGCGGTAGAGGCCGATATGGCCGACGCGGGCGCCGGGGACCATTTCCAGCATGCCGTCGAGCAGGCCGTTGCCGGCGCGCAGGATGGAGACGAAGCAGAGTTTCTTGCCGGAGAGTTGGGGGGCGTCCATCGCCTCCAGCGGCGTTTCGATGCGGATGGTTTCGAGCGGGAGGCCGCGGGTGACTTCGTAGGCCATCAGGAGGGAGAGTTCGCGGGCGAGGCGGCGGAAGCCGGTGGTGCTGGTGTCCTTGTCGCGCAGCAGGGTCAGCTTGTGCTGGATCAGCGGGTGATCGAGCACGATGGTTTTGTCGTTCATTCTTCCAGCCCTCGTCCCTTGGCCTGGCGGAGTTCATCCTCGCCGGGCACCTCGGTGGTGAAGTAACCGGCCGCCTTCTTCGCGTCCATCTCGACGGAGGCGTCGGCCGGGATGAGCTCGTCGGGGATGGGGACGCGTTCGACGACCTCGATGCCGCTATCGACGATGGGGGCGTATTTCATGTTGCTCATGCTGACGAGGCGATCGATGCGGGTGATGCCGAGCCAGTGCAGCACGTCGGGCATGAGTTCCTGGAAGCGCATGTCGGTGACGCCTGCCACGCATTCGGTGCGGGTGAAGTAGGTGGCGGCGCTGTCGCCGCCTTCCTGGCGTTTGCGGGCGTTGTAGACGAGGAATTTGGTGACCTCGCCGAGGGCGCGGCCTTCCTTGCGGTTGTAGACGATGACGCCGACGCCGCCGGCCTGCGCGGTTTCGATGCAGACTTCGATGCCGTGGGCGAGGTAGGGGCGGCAGGTGCAGATGTCGGAGCCGAAGACGTCGGAGCCGTTGCATTCGTCATGCACGCGGCAGGCGATTTTGGTGGCTGGTTTGCCGAGGCGGGTGGTGTCGCCGAAGAGGTAGACGGTCATGCCGCCGATGGGGGGGAGGAAGATGTCGAGGTCGGGGCGGGTGACGAGTTCGGGGAACATGCCGCCGGTCTGTTCGAACAGGCCGCGGCGCAGTGCGGTGGTGGAGATGCCGAAGCGGCGGGCGACGCCTGGGAGGTGCCAGACCGGCTCGATGGCGACCTTGGTGACCCGGGCGTCACCGGCTTGGGTGAGGATGTCGCCATCGGGGGTGAGGCGGAAGGCGGCGATGGCGTCGCGGATTTCCGGCATGTTGATGCGGGCTTTGGTGATCGCGATGGTGGGGCGGACGTCCCATCCGGCGGCGAGGGCCTCGGGGAAGATCTGGCCGACCATGTGGCCGAAGGGATCGAGCGAGACGATCTTGTCGGGGTCGCCCCATTGCGGGAAAGGGCCGATCTCGGCCGCGGGGGCGGTGTTGGTGAGGTCCGGCCGGTGCAGCGCGTCGAGCTGGCCGGCGGCGACGGCCAGCGCCCGGTAGAGGGAGTAGGCGCCGGAATGGGTGCCGATGGCGTTGCGGCCGCCGGGGTTGTTGAGGGTGGCGACAATGGGGCCGCGGGTGTCGGGGTCGGGTGCTCCCCACTTGAGCGCGAGTTGGCCGCCGCCCTGGTTGGGGTGGGAGGTGAGCACGATGGGGCGGCGATCATGCGGCGCATTGCCGCGGGCCGGAGGGAGGGAGCTGCTCATGCGGGCGCCTCGGGTTGGGAGGCGAGGTTAGTGACAGAAGCGGCTCAATGCCAAGCGTTTTACGCGAAGTTGAATTTGCGCCATGGTGCGGAAAATCGCTTTGGAGGAACCGCAATGGACATCGCCCCCAGCCAGGACCTCGCTTTGCTCACCGCCGCCGAGATCGGGCAGTATCGCCGCGACGGCTATGTTGTGGTCCGCAATCTGCTCGGCCCCGCCCATATCGAGGCGTGCAAAGATGCGCTGACCGACCTCGCGCTGGGCCGCATTCCCGCCGGCGATACCAAGTTGATGTATGAGACCGGCATCGATGTGGAGCGGATGACGCCGGAGGAGCGGGAGTTCGCCATCCGTAAATACATGGATTTCTGCGAGGCATCGGACGCGCTGAAAGCCGCCGCCTTCAGCCGGCGCCTGCATGGGGTGCTCGACCAGCTGCTCGGACAGGGGCGCGTGCTGTTCCAGGAGATGGCGCTGGTGAAGCCGCCGAGGATCGGCAGCGAAAAGCCGTGGCACCAGGACGCCTCCTATTTCCGCATCAAGGACCCAGGGCTCGTGGTCGGCGTGTGGATCGCGCTCGATGAGGCATCACAGATGAACGGCTGCATGGAGCTGGTGCCCGGCAGCCATCTCGGCGGCGGGGTGCCGCATGTGCATGAGAATGACTTCAACCTGTGCCAGATCGTGCCGGAGAAGCTGCGGAAGGACGAGCGGGTGGCAATCGAGATGCAGCCCGGCGATGCGCTGGTGTTCCACGGGCTGATCCACCACTACACCGCGCCCAATACCTCCAATACGCGCCGCCGGGCGGTGCAGTATCACTATCACCAGATCGGAACGGTGTGGGGGAGCGTGGAGGATCACCGGGCGCATTTCCATTTCGAGGACGGCAGCTATGCCGGCTGCACGGTGCCACACGGCGATGCGGCCGGGAGCAATTACAGCTACCGCAACGGGTTGCCGCGGGAGATCGCGCCGGTGGATACGAGCGCGTAGAAGATAAGGAAGCGGTTCTTTTTTTGAAAAAAAGAACCAAAAAACTTCTATCCGTTTGCTCCGAGCCCTCCGGGGAGAGCGCACAGCAAACGGTCA
>CAIPLM010000121.1 GCA_903865895.1 uncultured Rhodospirillales bacterium
CGGGCGATGTATCAGGCGCGGCCGGAGTGCGGCGCGGTGGTGCATCTGCATTCCACCATGGCGACGGCGGTCTCCTGCTTGCAGGACGTCGATCCGGGCAACCCGATCCCGCCGCTGACGCCCTATTTCGTCATGCGAGTGGGGCGGGCCATGCCGGTGGTGCCGTATTACCGGCCGGGCGATGCGGCGATGGAGCCGGCGATCCATGCGGCGGCGAAGGCCGCGCGGGCGCTGCTGCTGGCCAATCATGGGCCGGTGGTGAGCGGCAAGACGTTGACCGATGCAGTCTACGCCGCGGAGGAATTGGAGGAGGCTGCCAAGCTGTTCCTGCTGCTGCGAGGAGCGAACCCGCGGCTGCTCAGCGGTGCGGCGGTGGCCGATTTGCTGGGCACGTTCGGCGGCTGACACAGAAAGGGCGCCATAACGGCGCCCTTTCCGTTTCGTATGCCTGCTGGATCAGGCAGATTTCGCCTTTTTCGCGGCGGGCTTGGCGGCCGGTTTGGCTGCGGCCTTCGGAGCTGCGGCCTTCGGAGTTGCGGCCTTGGGGGCAGCGGCCTTGGCGGCGGGCTTCGCAGCCGCAGCTTTGGCGGGTGCGGCCTTTGCGGCGGGCTTGGCGGCCGGTTTCGCCGCAGGTTTTGCAGCAGGCTTCGCGGCGGCTTTCGGCGCTGCTGCCTTCGGGGCGGCAGCCTTGGGAGCGGCCTTTTTGGGTGCGGCTTTCGCCGGAGCAGCCGGAGCCGCGGCGGGCGCCGCTGCTTTGGGGGCCGCTTTCTTCGCCGCAGGTTTTGCCGCGGCAGGCTTCGCAGCCTCGGCCTTTGCGGGGGCGGCCTTGGCGGCGGGCTTCTTCGGTGCCGCGGCCTTCTTGGCGGGCGCGGCTGCTGCCGGAGCCGCCGCGGCTTTCTTGGCCGGCGCTTTCTTCGCGGCAGGTTTGGCTTCGGCCTTCTTGGCTTCGGTCTTTTTCGCGGGTGCCTTCACCGCGAGGGCCTGGGCGCGGTGCTTGATCGGACGTTCGTCAGTCATGGCGAATGGATCTCCTTCATGCCGTGGTTTGCGGGTTCCGGAACGCACGAGACATGAGCCAGGAACCACAGACGTTCCGTCATGCGCGGCACAGTTCTGGCCGGGCAAACGTTTCGGCGAAAGGAAGCGATCCGCGGCCGGCTGCCCATCACGGCGACCGATTGAGCGCGAGGCCCATGAACCGATACCTTTCCGGTACCTGCGGCCGATTGCGATGAGGATGCGACTCGTCACGCAAGCGATCACACGCATTTCCGCTATCGAGTGTGTTGCCGTCTGATGTCAATGCAAAGTATTCGGTAGGGAACGATAGCAACAAAAAAACTGCGCCGCAGCTTTCGCCACGGCGCAGTCGATCAGCACGCGATTTTGGAAAAAACTAGGCGCGGTCAGCGAGGTTGACGAACACCTGGTTCTCCGGGCCGACATAGTTCGCGGTCGGGCGGATGATCTTGCCGTCCACGCGCTGCTCCATCACATGCGCGCTCCAGCCGGCGGTGCGCGCGATGACGAAGAGCGGAGTGAACATCGCGGTCGGCACGCCCATCATGTGGTAGGAGACGGCGCTGTACCAGTCGAGGTTGGCGAACATCTTCTTGGTCTCGGCCATCACCGCCTCGATGCGCTCGGCGATGGCATACATCCTGGTGTCACCGACCTCTTTCGAAAGCCGCAGTGCAACACCCTTGATGATTTCGTTACGCGGATCGGCGATGGTGTAGACGGGATGGCCGAAGCCGATCACCACCTCCTTGGCGGCGACACGAGCGCGGATATCGGCCTCCGCTTCGTCGGGGTTGGCGTAGCGCTTCTGGATGTCGAACGACACCTCATTGGCGCCACCATGCTTCGGCCCGCGCAGCGCACCGATGCCGCCGCCAATGGCGGAATGCATGTCGGCGCCGGTGCCGGCGACCACCCGGCAGGCGAAAGTCGAAGCATTGAACTCGTGTTCCGCGTAGAGGATCAGCGAGGTGTGCATCGCCCGCACCCAGCTCGCGCCTGGCGCCGTGCCGTGCAGGAGGTGGAGGAAATGGGCGCCGATCGAATCGTCATCCGTTTCGACCTCGATGCGCTTGCCGTTCTGCGACCAGTGATGCCAGTAGAGCAGCATGGAGCCGAGCGAGGCCATCAGCCGGTCGGCGATGTCGCGCGCGCCGGCGGCGCTGTGGTCTTCCTTTTCGGGCAGCACGCAGCCGAGCATGGAAACGCCGGTGCGCATCACATCCATCGGGTGGGCGGCAGCGGGAATGCTCTCCAGCACCGTCTTCACGGCCGCGGGAATGCCGCGCAGCGCCTTCAACTTGCCCTTGTAGGCGGCGAGCTGGGCACGGTTGGGGAAGCTGCCATGGACCAGCAGATGGGCGATCTCCTCGAACTCGCAGACATCGGCGATGTCGAGAATGTCGTAGCCGCGGTAGTGCAGGTCATTGCCCGAGCGGCCGACGGTGCACAGCGCGGTGTTGCCCGCGGTGATGCCGGAGAGGGCAACGGATTTCTTGGGCTTGAAATTGGATGGGGCGGTTTCGCTCATTGATGCCTCCTTGGTGCGACAGGCTTAGTCATCGGGCGCCCGGCATCACGGAGATGCCGGGTGCCTTGATGCTCAGAAAATGCCGGGCTTGCCGACCAGCAGCTTGCTGGCAGGGAGCGCGACGTTCAGGCGGTAGAGCTCGCCGGCCGGCAGCTTCGGCAGGTCCTGCACCGCTTCGAGGAAGCGGGCGGACTCGCGGGCGGTGATGATGCCGTCGGTCAGCGTGGTGAACTTCTTGATGTAATCGGCGCGCGCGAAGGGCTTGGCGCCGTTCGGGTGGGCGTTGGCGACGGCGAGCTCGTCGACGAGCTTGCTGCCGTCCTTCATCAGGATTTCCACCCGCCCGCCGAAGGCGAGCTCGTTGGGGTCGCGCGAGTGGTAGCGGCGGGTCCACTCGGCGTCCTCGCGGGTCTCCATCTTGTGCCACAGCTCCACCGTATCGGGGCGGCTGGCGCGCTTGGGGGCGTAGCTGTCCACGTGGTGCCAGGTGCCGTCCTGGAGCGCGACGGTGAAGATATACATGATGGAGTGGTCGAGCGTTTCACGGCTCGCCTTGGGGTCCATCTTCTGCGGATCATTGGCGCCGGTGCCGATCACGTAGTGGGTGTGATGGCTGGTGTGCAGGATGATCTTCTCGATCTGCGAGGTGTCGGCGATCTTCTCGCGCATCTTGAAGGCGAGATCGATCAGCGCTTGGCTCTGGTATTCGGCGCTGTGCTCCTTGGTGTAGCTGTCGAGGATGGCGCGCTTGGCCTCGCCGGCATCGGGCAGCGGCACGTGGTAGACGGCTTCCGGCAGGCCCTTGTCGCGGGCGGTGCGGGCGGAGAGCATCCAGGCCATCACGCTGTCCTCGCCCTCATAGATCGGGGAGGGCGCGCCTTCGCCGCGCATCACGCGGTCCACCGCCTCGACGGCGAGCTTGCCGGCATGGGCGGGGGCATAGGCCTTCCAGCTCGAAATCTCGCCCTTGCGGGACTGGCGGGTGGTGAAGCTGACATGCACGGCCTGCTGCACCGCCTGGTAGATCACCTCCTGCTTGAGGCCGAGCAGGGTGCCGATGCCGGCGGCCTGGGCGGGGCAGAGATGGGCGATATGGTCGATCTTGTGCTCATGCAGGCAGATCGCGCGCACGAGATCGATATGGATCTCGTAGCCGGTGGCGATGCCGCGGATGAGGTCCTTGCCGGACTTCTCCATGCACTGCGCCACGGCGAGGATCGGCGGGATGTTGTCGCCGGGGTGGGAGTAGTCGGCGGCGAGGAAGGTGTCGTGCATGTCAAGCTCACGCACGGCGGTGCCGTTGGCCCAGGCGGCCCATTCGGGGCTGGCGGTCTTGGCGGAGGGCATGCCGAACACGGTGGCGGCGCCCTTCTTCGCGTGGCCGCGCGCCATGTCACGCGCCGAGACCACCGGGCGGCGGTTGATGGCGGCGATGGCGACCGAGGCGTTGTCGATGATCCGGTTGATGATCATCTCCGTGGTGTCCTTCGGCACCGCGACCTTGTCGGCGGCGACGCCGGCGATCTTCCACGCCAGCTGGTCAGCGCGGGGAAGGTGGACTTTGGAAGGGTATACCTTCACGTCGTGCAGCTGCATGCGAATCTCCTCGGTGGTCATGCGCGCGGGATTGGCGCGGCGCCGGTTGCCGTCTAGCGTTAAAACGATGACTTCCTAAGGTCGCGGGAGCATGACGGCAAGCGCGGCCTGCTGCACAGGATATATGTCAAAGTGTCTGATCCGTTCGATCGCGTCTTCATCGGCGACGTTGTGACCTCCCAGGAGATCATTCGGGGCGGCTATGTCGCCATCCGCGGCGAGACCATCGCCGCCATCGGCCAGGGCGCGCCGCCGCCCGCGCGCGACACGCAGGACCATTCGGGCCGCTACATCATGCCCGGCCTGGTCGATGGCCATATGCACACGGCCTCCGCGATCGGCTGGCCCGGCATCGAGGGCGCGACCCGCTCGGCGGCGGCCGGCGGGGTCACCACCTGCGTCGATATGCCCTACGACGTGCCGCAGGCCGTCACCTCGGCTGAGGTGCTGATGGAGAAGATCGGCTGGGTGGAACGCACCGCCCATGTCGATGTCGCGCTCTACGGCACCATCAAGAAGACTGGCGGCGTTGAGGCGATTGCCGATCTGGCGGCGGCGGGCATCTCGGCCTTCAAGCTCTCCACCTACGAGTATGACGCCGTGCGCTTCCCCCGCATCGACCATCCCACCATGGTCGCGGCGTTCAAGGAGATCGCCAAGACCGGGCTGCCGGTGGCCGTCCACAACGAGGACCAGGAGCTGGTCGAGCGCCTCACCGCCGAGGCCAAGGCCGCCGGCAACACCTCGGCGATCTGGCATTGCCGCACCCGTCCGCCGCTCGCCGAGACGATGGCGGATCTCGAGATTTTCGAGATCGGGCTTGAGACTGGCGCCCATGTGCACATCGCGCATTCCTCGGTGGCCCGCGGTTTCCAAATCGCCGAGGCCTTCCGCGCCATGGGGGCGCAGGCGACCGGCGAGGCCTGCATCCAGTATCTCTGCATGACCGAGGAGGACATCATCCGCCTCGGCGGCCGCGGCAAATGCAACCCGCCCTTCCGCACCAAGGAGGAGGTGGAGCGGATGTGGGAGGCGCTGATTGCCGGCAAGATCGCCTATGTTTCGACCGATCACGCCCCCTGGCCGGCGGATCGCAAAGGCTCGCCCGACATCTTCGCCAACGGGGCGGGGCTCACCGGGCTGCAAAGCTACGCGCCGCTGATGTTCACCCTGCTCGACGAGCGCGGCCTTTCGCCCACGCTGATGGCGACCTATTGCGCCGAGCGCTCGGCGAAGCTGCACGGCATCTACCCGAAGAAGGGCACCATCCGCCTCGGCTCGGACGCCGATCTGCTGGTGATGGAGCGGGCCGACTACGCCTTCGACGAAGCCACCATCCAGGATCGCCCGGAATTGCGCTGGTCCCCCTATCACGGCCGCCGGATGCGGGGCCGCGTGGTGGAGACGGTGCTGCGTGGGCAGACCATCTGGAACGGCACCAACGTGCTGGCCACGCCCGGCACCGGCAGCTTCGTCAAGCGGCAGAGCGCGTAAATGCCGCGGATCATCCGCGTCGCCGGCGCCCAGCTCGGCCCGATCCAGCGTGCGGATACGCGCGCCCACACGATGGAGCGCCTGATCGCGCTGCTGGAACAGGCGGCGGGGCAGGGGGCGCAGCTCGTGGTGTTCCCCGAGCTGTGCTTCACCACCTTCTTCCCGCGCTGGTTCTTCGACACCACCCAGGAGCTCGACACCTATTTCGAGCGCAGCGTGCCCGGGCCGCAGACCCAGGTGCTGTTCGATCGCGCCCGCGAACTTGGCGTCGGCTTCTACATCGGCTACGCGGAACTCACGCCGGAAGGGCAGCGCTTCAACACCTCGCTGCTGGTCGGCCCCGATGGGGCGGTGATCGGGAAATACCGCAAGGTGCATCTCCCCGGCAGCGTCGAGCCCCGGGAGGGCGCGCGGTTCCAGCAGCTCGAAAAGCGCTATTTCGAATACGGCGATCTCGGCTTCCCCACCTTCCGCGCCCCATCGCTCGCCAACGGCGTGCTGGGGATGCTGATCTGCAATGATCGCCGCTGGCCCGAGGCCTGGCGCGTGCTCGCGCTCCGCGGCGCCGAACTCGTCTGCGTCGGCTACAACTCCGCGGCCTACGACCCCAATGGCGGCACCACCGAAGATGCCGGGCTGCGCACCTTCCATTCCCAACTCGCCGCCCAATCCAACGCCTACATGAACGCCACCTGGGCCGTCGCGGTCGCCAAGGCCGGCGACGAGGACGGCTCCGGCCTCATCGGCGGATCCTGCATCGTCGATCCCAACGGCGTCATCGTCGCCAGCGCCAAAACCCTCGGCGACGAACTGATCCTCGCCGATGCCGATCTCGACGCCTGCGCCCAGGGCAAGGAGAAGATGTTCAACTTCGCCCAGCACCGCCGCCCGCACTGGTATGGCCCGATCACCAGCCAGACCGGCGCCACCCCACCCGACTGAGGAGCCGTCATGCTGAAACGCCTCGCCGCAGCCCTCTTCGCCCTCCTCGCCGCCATCGCCCCCGCGAGCGCCGCACGCGAGACCCTCACCCTCGGCGTCTCGGCCTTCCCCTCCGGCCTGCACCCCTATTTCGACCCCGAGGTGATCAAGGGCTACATCCTCGC
This sequence comes from uncultured Rhodospirillales bacterium, assembly GCA_903865895.1. Lineage (GTDB taxonomy): Bacteria > Pseudomonadota > Alphaproteobacteria > Acetobacterales > Acetobacteraceae > CAIYPH01. The sequence goes on from CAIPLM010000121.1 coordinate 6,748, forward strand.
CTTCGCCATCCGCCCCGTCACCGCCTTCAACGCGGAGTGGCGGAACACCTGCATGCTCTGCACCGAACTGCCCACCCTCGCCAATGGCCGCGTGAAGCTCGAAACCCGCGCCAACGGCACCCCCGGCATGGCCATCCGCCTCACACTCCGCGACGACATCTTCTGGGACGACGGCACCCCCCTCACCACCGCCGACCTCGCCTTCACCGCCAAAATCGGCGGCGATCCAGCCTCTGGCTTCCCCAACCCGCGCGACTGGGGCCGCGTCGAGCGCGTCGAGGTGATCGACGCCCACACCGCGGTGATGCATCTCGACGAGGTGTGGTCCCTCTACGATCGCATCGGCAGCCTCCTCCCCGCCCATATCGAGGCCAAGGTGCGCGAACGCGAGGGCGACGCGGCCGGCTACCTCCGCCAAACCACCTATAACCGCGCCCCCACCACCAAGGGCCTGTTCAACGGCCCCTACCGCATCGCCGACTACCAGTCCGGCGCCACCGTCGTCCTCGAGCGCAACCCCGCCTGGCGCGGCCAGGCCCCCGCCTTCAACCGCGTGGTGATCCGCGCCATCCAGAACACCGCCGCCCTCCAGGCCAACCTCCTCTCCGGTGACGTCGATTTCGCCCCCGAATTCTCCGGCCTCACCATCGACCAGGTGATCGCCCTTCAAGCCCAGAACCCCGACCGCTTCAACTACGTCTTCCGCTCCACCCTCAGCTACAACCACCTCGACGTTCAGCTCGACAACCCCATCCTCGCCGACATCCGCGTCCGTCGCGCCCTGCTGATGGCGATCGACCGCAAAGCCATCATCGATCGCCTCTACGGCGGCCGCGCCGACCTCGCCACCGCCTGGGTCCCCCCCGGTGACCCGATGTTCACCAAGGACCTCCCGGCCGTTCCCTACGACGTCGCCGCCGCCCGCGCCCTCCTCGCCGAAGCCGGCTGGACCCCGGGCGCCGACGGCATCTGCCGCAACGCCGCCGGCACCCGCTTCAGCATCACCTTCAACACCTCGTCGGGCATCCGCCTCGGCGAGCTCGTGCAGCAGGTGATCCAGAACCAGTGGAAAGCCGTCTGCATCGAGGCCGCCATCAAGAACGAACCCTTCCGCACCCTGTTCGGCGAGACCATGAAGAAGCGCCGCTTCGAGGGCGTGGCGCTCTACTCCTGGGTGCTCGGCCTCAGCTTCCCGCCGCGCCAGCTCTACCACTCCGCCTCCATCCCCACCGAAGCCAACAACTATTCCGGCTCCAACTTCATGGGCTGGAAAAGCGCTGCCATCGACGACGGCATCAAGATCGCCGAAAACAACCTCGACGAACCCGCCCGCCGCGCCGCCTGGGCCGCCATGCAGCGCGCCTACGCCAATGACCTCCCGGCCCTGCCGCTGTTCTTCCCGCAGGTCGGCCTCGCGCTGCCGAAATGGCTGAAGGGCTACGTGCCGACGGGCATTACCGCATACCCCCCGCTCTGGGCCGAAACCTGGACCGCCGACCCATGATGCGCCGCACCCTCGCCGCCTTCGCCCTCTCCCTGCTCGCCATCCAATCCGCCTGCGCCGCGGACCCGGATGCGCTGTGGAAACTCGTCGACGGCAAATGCACCCCCGCCGCCCGTGCCGGGCTCGAACCCAAGCCCTGCACCACCGTCGACCTCCCCCGCGGCGTCGCCATCCTCAAAGACAACGCCGCCGACAAGCCCTACCACTACCTCGCCATCCCCACCGCCAAGGTCACCGGCATCGAAGACCCCGCGGTCCTGTCCGATCGCAGCTTCGAAGTCGCCTGGGACAACCGGGCCCTCGTCGCCACCAAACTCGGCCACCCCCTCCCGCGCGCCGCCTACGCGCTGGCCGTCAACTCCCGCAACGGCCGCTCCCAAAGCCAGCTCCACATCCATATCGACTGCATCCGCCCGGACATCCGCGCGGCACTCGACGCCACGCCCCCCGGCCCCGCCTGGGCGCCATTCCCCGTAAAACTCGACGGCCACCGCGTCATCGCCCGCCATATCCCCGGCGACACCCTGGCCGGCATCAACCCCTTCCGCCTGCTCGCCGAGCAATCCGGCCCCGACATGGGCGACTGGACCCTGGTCGCCGCCGCCCTGCCCGAAGGCTTCGCCCTCATCGCCCACAACGACGCCTTCGCCCATGGCGAGGCCATGATGGATGTCACATGTCACGGATTTTGACCGTCGCCGCCGCACAGCTAGGCCCCATCCAAAAGGCGGAAGGGCGGGACGTCGCGGTCGCCCGCATGGTCCGCCTCATGGAGCGCGCCCACGCCCGCGGCGCCGAGCTCGTGGTCTTCCCCGAACTCGCGCTGACCACCTTCTTCCCCCGCCATTTCAATGCGGATCGCGCCGAGGCCGACCGCTGGTTCGAGAGCGCCATGCCCTCCAATGAAACCGCACCCCTCTTCGCCGCCGCCAAGCGCCTCAATGTCGGCTTCCACCTCGGCTACGCCGAGCGCACGCCGGAGGGCCGCCACTTCAACACCGCCATCCTGGTCAACCCCGCCGGCCAGATCATGCTGAAATACCGCAAAATCCATCTGCCCGGGCATGCCGAGTTTGACCCGAGGCGCGCCGTCCAGCACCTCGAAAAACGCTATTTCGAAGTCGGGGATCTCGGCTTCCCCGTCATCCGCGCGCCCATGGGCGGGCTCGACGGCGTCAACATGGGCATGATGATCTGCAATGACCGCCGCTGGCCCGAGGCCTGGCGCGTGCTCGGCCTGCAAAGCGTCGAACTCGTGATGGTCGGCTACAACACCCCCTCCCTCAACCAGGCCGCCGCCGGCTTCGAGGCCCATCACCTCCGCGTCTTCCACTCCCATTTGAGCGTGCAAGCCGGCGCCTACCAAAACGCCACCTTCGCCGTCGCCGTCGCCAAAGCCGGCACCGAGGACGGCAACGAGCTCTTCGGCCACTCCATCATCGTCAACCCCCAAGGCGAAATCCTCGCCCAGGCCACCAGCTGGGACGACGAGGTGATCGTCGCCGACTGCGACCTCGAAGCCTGCCGCCTCGGCCGCACCACCATCTTCGCCTTCGACAAACACCGCCGCCCCGAAGCCTACACAAGCATCACCGCCCAAACCGGCGCCGTCGAGCCCCCGGAATGGCAAGGATAGCTCATAAATTTCTATATCGAAACAATATCCACGCACCCCTCCCATCACCGGTTCCCCCGCTTCAAAAACTGCCACGTATACGGCCGCCCCTCGGAGTTCGAGTACCACAACGCGTCCTTCCGCTCCGCCCGCGTCAGACGCCGGGGAGGGGAGGCTTTGGAGGAGGGCGCAAAACCTTCCCCCTCTCCCGCCCTCGCGGGCTTGGGCTGCGAAGCAGACCAAGAGTGGGGTGAGGGTAGCGCCCCAGCCTCGGCTCTCACCCCCGCAGCCTCCTCCCCCTCTCCCGCGTTCGCGGGCTTCGGCTGCAAAGCAGACCGAGGCCGGGGCGAGGACACTTCTCCCTCTCCCGCGTTCGCGGGCTCGGGCTGCGAAGCAGACCGAGGGTGGGGTGAGGGTGGCGCCCCAGCCTGAGACCCACCCCGCCGCCTCCGCACCACCCGCGCCACACAAGGCGCATCAATCCCCAACAACCAGCACATCGGCCGCAACACCCGCTGCGCCTGCGGGCACGCGGCAATCATCGGCGCCACCTCCGTCCGATTGAGGTGAAACCCAATAATCGCCGCCGTCATCCGCACATCCACCCCAAGCCCCGCCACCCAGCCGCGCGCCATCGGCAACCGCAGCCGCGGCACCCCGCGCGCCGGCCGCACCGCCCCCGCGCGTGACGCCCGCACCCGAAACCCCTGACCGGACGCCAACCGCGCCATCACCCGCCCAAACCGCGCAACACTGCGGCCGAGGTAGTGGCTCAAGGCGAAGCCATGCGCTTCATGCCGATGCCCCCTCAGCCGCCACATCACCATCTCGCGCAGCCTGGTCACAAACCACAGCACCGCCGCCGCCAGTTCGGCGGGGAGGCCCGGCGGAATACCGGAAGGCGCAGCGGTGGTTTCACTCACATTCATACCCATATATCTAATTCATGAGTTAGGCCTTGTCAAGGAAAAGAGTCAAAAATAATCGCTTCCGATGAATGCCGCCCCGCCCCTAAAGCGCCACCTCCGGACCGCCAGCGACCACCCGCTGATCCCGATGCCGCCGCACCAGCGCATCCGCCCGGATCAACCCCTCCGACCCCCGCAAGTTCTGACAGCTCGACCCCGCCTTGAGCCGCACCAGCGCCTCCCCACTCCGATGCGCCTCCGCCACCCGCCCCATCGCCACCACAATATCGGCGTGCGAGGGCACATGCGCCGCATTGCCATCCCGCGTCTGCTCGATGATCCCCACAATCGCGTCAAACAAATCCCGCGACCACCGCCCACTCCGCACCCCACACACCGGCGCCGCCCGCACATAAACCGCCAACCCGGCGATCTCACCGATAAACGGACTGACGGCCGGCACGCCCTGCGCCCGCGCGCAAGGCTCAGCAGCCAACACCCCCACCACGACAAAAAGGATCGCCCGCACCACCACCTCGTTCGTTCCGCCAGCAATGTAGCGGGGCCGCGCCGGGATGGCCAGAACGGGCGCGTTGATGACTGACAAATTTGAGATACATGTACAACAGCGTATTCATCCTCGCGTGGAGTCACGCTAGGATATACACCGTCAGAGGCGATCTTTGCGGGCGTGAACGCCTGTGTCCTCGCGACAAACATCTCCGAAGTCACCGGAAAATCCGGAACATGTGGTGCGGCGTTCGGCGCGACTTCATATCACCGGGAAAGTGGTGTGGAGAAGAAGTTAGCCAATATGCAAAATATTCGCTAAAAACGGCGTGTAGGCGCCGCGCAACCGCCGACCTCATAGGATGCTTCAGCGAACCGTGGAGCGTCTCGGTTGGCCAGTCGCACAGGGAGTGGCAGCATAAGGGCCAACGGGCTTTCAGCCTGATCTGATATCCACAGGATGCGTCGCGCTGCCCCTACGCATCCTGTGGTAATTGATCGGAGTCTACTACGTTTCTGTCGGGGCTATTTGACCATCGACTTGATCTGGTTGAATGCGTATGGCGCAAACAACGCCGAGCCATATGCGAAATAGCTTCCAAGATTTGTGACTATGTCCTTTATTGCGCTGATATCACTCTGACTTCCGAACGACCGAGCGAGAAGGACGTTCGCAATTCCCCAGAAGAAGGTCGACATTACGATCGAGCCTATGAACCCGGAAACCCGGCTAAAGCTTGTATTTCTAGGGTCCACTCCACCGACATCGGCACCAGGTCCTGGAGCTGCTGGAACTGCTGGAACTGCAGGATCTGCTGGCAATGATTTCTCGCGCAGCATATCGGAAATATCAATACTCGCACCGAATTTGATAAGCATTAAGAGTGTTACGATGTTGAAGACCAGCAACGCGACTATCTGGAGAGAATTGAGTTCCATTTCATTTGCCCCTGCCTGCTTTCGACGTCCTTAGGTTGTGAGCTGCAACGTGTTGATAGATATGTGCGGCCACTGGATTAGCGACGAGGGGTTACCGAAGGCCGGGAAGAACTCCAGCATGACACGCTGAGCGTATTGCAGTTGGAACTTCGGCGCCTCTGGAGTGCTCCCCTCCAATTCCTCTATCCACATAACGAATCGCATCGAGGTGGCGTTTGCCTGCTCTACGACAAACGGCAGATTCGTGATTCCACCGCTGTTCGCGGTATCTAGGATTATGACGGTCATGCTCTTGAAGGGGGTGCCGCTGCCAAGGCCGAGCAATGCCAGCGGATCGGTGGGATCGAAGCCAGGGAATCCGGGGGCCGTTACCGTGCCCTTAAATGGGGCATCGTGAAACATCTTATACGGTGCCAGATAGGGGTTCGACAAATCGCGTGGGCCGGCACCGAGCGGCAATGCCGAAAAGTCGCCGATTGCCCCTGTAGCCAGAGAAATGTCGGTCGGCCCCGGAACATCAAATGCGCTACCGATGGCTGCGACCGCATCGCCATGAGGGATCGTGCCGAGGCGAGCGATGTCCATAGCTCGCCCTTGAGCGTCGTTGTGGAACTGGTTTAGAAGCCGCAGGAAGAAGCCGGGCTCATGATGAATTCCTGCTGAGCCAGTCGGAGAGATCGTTGATCCCATAGAATCGATGGCTATCTGCTGCACCACGTCCTGGGTGTACTTCAGTCCGTTTATCGTTTGATCATCAGGGTTACCGCGGTTCGGGACACCGAGCACATGAGTAGTGAATTCGAGCGTTTCGTCGAATTGATTGAGTAGGAGACGAAATTTGAATCGCTCCCCATCGGCGTTTGCTGCGTCTACCGGGAGGGCAATCATGTTCCAACCTCGCCCCGTTCCGGTCCACTTCCCGGGAAGCCGAGCCAGCGCGCCAAGATTGTCGATGTCACCGAGAACGGCCGCGCCCACTTTGAGCCCGCCGGTCACTTCGTCAAATTCGGCCATTGCTTTCCCCCATTCATTCGCGCTCGACGTTCAGCGACGCTTTCTGTGAGTTAAGCAGGCACGCATTATTGCGGCGTCATTATATTAAAAATTCCCCGAAAAATTTTCGGTATTTATTGATTTTCCGGGGTAATTTTATAGGCTCGAAGCATTGGTGACGAGGTCAAGGCGTCCAATAACCTGATACCTTTATGCGTCGGCCGAAACTGCGTTTGCATGATCCGCGTCGAGTTGTTCTCTTGCGCCAATCCAATTTGTAATTGCAGTGTACTCCGTGCCAACGAGCGCGGCGCTCGAGTGAAGTTTTTTTGGTTCTTTTTGTTCACAAAAAGAACACCCTTCCTGAAAAGCTGAAAGGCCGGAGCTTCCGCCCCGGCCCTCCCTTCGTCCTACAGCCAGCAACCCAATCAGGTCCCCGGGCGAGACACCTCGGTTTCCTTAGACGTGACGAACTCCAGCAGCACCGGCACGCCCTTCTTGGTCTGCTCGATACCGCGCCTGATCGCCGGGATGATCTCCTCCGGCGTGGTCACGCGGTCGCCGAAGCTGCCGAAGGCGAGGGCCATCCTGCGAGTCGTCCCGGCGCATGATGCCTCGCGATGCGACAGGCCCCCCCCTACCGCACCACCCCCCGCAACCGCGGGTCCAAAATATCCCGCAACGCGTCGCCGAGCAGGTTGAAGGCGAGCACCAGCACGAAAATCGCCACCCCCGGCACCACCGAGAGCAGCGGGTGTTGTTCCAGCATCGGGAAGGCGGCCTGCAGCATGTTGCCCCAGGTCGGCGTCGGCGGCTGGATGCCGACGCCGATGAAGCCGAGCGCCGCCTCGGTCAGCACCGCGTAGCCCATCCCCAGCGTGGTCTGCACGATGACCGGGGCGAGGCAATTCGGCAGGATATGCCGCGTCATGATGCGCAGCGTCGTCGTGCCGGCCACCTCGGCGGCGGCGACGAAATCAAGCTCGCGCAGGCCGAGCGCCTGGCCGCGCACGATCCGTGCCAGCCACGGCACATTGGCCAGCCCGATCGCCAGGATCACCGTCCCCAGCGAATTGCCGAGTGCGGCCGCCAGCGCCACCGCCACCAGCAGGCTCGGGAACACCACCACCGCATCCATCACCCGCATCGTGATGTCATCGAACCACCCGCCGATGATCGCGGCAGCGAGGCCGATCGGCACCCCCATCGCCACCCCCAGCCCGACCGCCCCGATACTCACCTCCATCGCCACCCTTGCGCCGAGGATGAGGCGGGAGAGCATGTCGCGGCCAAGCTGATCGGTGCCGAAGGGATGCGCGGCCGAGATGCCGCCGAGCAGGGCATCGAAATCCATCTCCTCGGTGTCATAGGGGATCAGATGCTCGGCAAACCCCGCGCTGAACGCCACCAGCAGGATCACCAGGAAGCCGAACATGGCGCGTGGCGTGCGCAGCAGTCGTCCGGCAACGCTGTCCGGGCCGGGAAGGCGGATCATCTTCACGCCACGTCAACCGCCATAGCGGATCCGCGGGTCCAGCACGGTGTACATGATGTCGGTCACGAAATTCGCCGCCAGCACCGCGCTTGCCATCACCAGCACGCAGCCTTGCACCACCGTGAAATCATGCTGAAACACCGCCTGCACCATCAGCCGCCCCATGCCAGGCACGCCGAACAGCGTCTCGATTACCACCGCGCCGGCGAAAATCCGGCCGACCTCCAGCCCCATCACCGTCACCACCGGCAACATCGCGTTGCGCAGCGCATGGCCGATCACCACCGACCATTTCGCCAGCCCCTTCGCCCGCGCGGTGCGGATATAGTCGAGCGACAACACTTCGAGCAGCGCCGAGCGCATCTGCCGCATCATCAAAGCGGCGCTGGTGATGCCGAGCGCCACCGCCGGCAGCACCATATGGCGCAACCCCTCGCCGAAATTGCTGCCGAGCGGCACATAACCCTGCGTCGGCAGCCAGCCGAGGCGCACGCCGAACAGCAGGATCAGCATGATGCCGACCCAGAAGCCCGGCATCGCCACCGCCCCGACCGCCACCAGCGTCGCCACCAGATCCGGCATCCGCCCGCGATGCACCGCGGCGATCACCCCGGCGGGGATGGCGATGGCAGCGGCGATCAGCCAGGCGAACAGGCCGAGCTCAAAGGTAACCGAGGCGCGCAACAGCAATTCCTCGCCAACCCGGCGCTGATTCGCGCTGGAACGGCCGAGATCCCCGGTCAGCGCCCGGCCCAGCCAAATCGCGTATTGCACCGGCACCGGCCGATCGAGGTTGTACTCCCGCCGCACCACGGCAAGCTGCGCCTCATCGAGCGAATCCCCCGCGCCCACCATCATCCGCGCGGGGTCGCCGGGGATGGCGTGCATCAGCGCGAACACCATCATGGTGATCAGCAGCAGCGTCGGCACCAGCTGGGCAAGCCGGCGGAGAATGTAGCGCTGCATCGGCCGTGATCAGCCCTTCTTCAGCCACATCCGGTGCAGATACATCTTGGCATCCCAGCCGAACACGTTCTCCACGCCCATCACCGTCTTCTGCGCCGCCGCATAGGTCACGCCGTAGATCATCGGCACCATCAGCGCCTGACCGAGCACAATCTCATCGACCTGACGATAGATCTGCTTACGGCGCGGGATGTCCACCGTCGCCGCGCCCTCGTCCACCAGGGCATCGAGCTTCTCGTTCTTCACCTTCCCCGCGTTGTAGTAGCCGTCGGAACGGTAGATCAGCGAGGCATTCCAGTCCGGCTCCGGGTAGCGGCTCCAGGAGGTGATGAACATCGGCGCCTCGCCGCCGTAATAGAATTTCTCGGTTGCGACCGTGACTTCGGCGCTCTTGAGGTTGAGCTTGATGCCCACTGCGGCGCACTGGGCGCGGATGATCTCGGCAAACGCCGTGTTGGTCTCGGACGGCCAGAACAGCGCGTCCATCTCAAACCCGCCCGGCTTGCCGCCGGCCGCGAGATACTCCTTGGCCTTGGTGATGCTGTAGGATGGCCGCGGCACCGTCGGGTCATAGGCCCAGGCGCCGGTCGGCCACATGCCGCCCTTGGCGACGATCGCGCGGCCGAAAAACGCCGCCTTGTTGATCCCCTCGGCATTGATCGCGGTGGCCAGCGCGAGCCGGAGGTTGACATTGTCCATCGGCGGCTTTGCCCAGTTGAACGAGAGGGTGCAGGCAATGGCTCCGCCCTCGAAGGACTGGATGTTATAGGCGCTGCTGCCGAGGAAATTACTGACCTCGCGATAGGGCAGATAAACCAGGTCCAACTCGCCGGCCTTCAGCGCCGAGACCTGCACCGTCTCGCTCGGCACGATGTTCATCACGATCTCGTCGAGATAGGGCAGCGGATTGCCCGCCTCATCCCGCCCCCAGTATTTCTCATTGCGCACGAAGCGCACCTTGCTGCCGCTGACATACTCGGCGATCTTGAACGGCCCGGTGGACACCGGCTTGAACGCGTAATCCGCGCCCAGCGCCTTCACCGCGGCCGGCGAATTCATCGCGCCGCCGCGATCGGCCAGCGTGCCGAGCACCGAGCCCCAGGGCCGCTTGAGGCGGAAGCGCACGAGATGCTCATCGAGCGCCTCCACACTCTCCACCGGCCCGAAAGCGGCCCGCGGCGTCGCCTTGGTGGCGGGGTCGAGCAGGCGTTCAATGTTGAACTTCACCGCCGCGGCATCGAACGGCGTGCCGTCATGGAACACCACGCCCTTGCGCAGCTTCAGCGTCACGCTCTTGGGGTCCGACACGTCCCAGGATTCGGCCAGCGACGTCGCGGCGCGCGGGTTGAGCGCGGGGTCGGCATCGACCAGCGGATCGGTGAACTGCCGCCAGTAATAGGCATCCCCGCCGGAGCGGCCGACCACCGGATCAAGCGCGCCAGGCGCGAGCTGGTACGCTGCTCGCAACGTGCCGCCATATTGCGGCTTATCGGCGGCGGCGCGCCCGTGCCGGGCCAGCAGCACCGTCGATCCGGCGCCGAGCGTCGCACCCTTGAGAACCGTGCGCCGATTCATGGACGTGCTGCGTGCCATGGCGATTTCCTCCTGATGGATTGTTGGGAAGCTTGGGCGCGGGCTGGCACGGGCGTCAAGTCAGCCGCGCGTGCTGCGGCCTCAGGTTTTCTCCAGCCACAGGCGATGCAGATACATGCGGATGTCATAGGTGAAGACGCTCTCCAACCCCCGCACCCGCTTGGGCGCCGCTGCATAGGCGGTGCCATAGATCAGCGGCGTCGCCATCGCCTCCCCCAGCACGATTTCATCGACCTTGCGGTAAATCGCCTTGCGCTGGGCGATGTCGACCGTGCTTTCGCCGGCATCGAGCAAGGCATCGAGCCGAGCATCGGGCAGCTTGCTCGCATTGTAATAGCCGTTGCTGCGGTAAAGCATGTTGCTTGATGACGGCTCCGGCACATGCCCCCAGCCGCTGAGATAGAGCGGCGCCTCCCCGCCATAGTAGAACTTCTCGGATGCGGTGGTGACGTCGTACATCCTGAGGTTCATTTTGATGCCGACGGCGGCCAACTGCGCCCGGACGATTTCAGCCGATGGCGTGTTCGCCTCGCTGGGATAGGAGACCGCATCCACCTCGAAGCCATTGGGCCTGCCGCCAAGCGCGAGATATTCACGCGCCTTGGCCGGATTATAGCTCGGGCGCGGCACCGTGCCGTCATAGGCCCAGGTGGAGGGCGGCCACATGCCCCCCGTCGCCACGCTGGCGCGGCCGAAATAGGCCGCCTTGTTGATCGCCGCCGGGTTCACCGCATGCGCGATGGCGAGCCGCAGGTTGATGTTGTCGAGCGGCGGCTTGCTCCGGTTGTAAAGCAGCACATAGACGGTGCCGGCATTCTCGAACACGTTGACGTTGTAGCCCGGCTTGTCCTGGAACTGCGGCGCATCGCGATAGGGCAGGAAGACAAGATCCATCTCGCCGGCCTTCAGCGCGTTGGTCTGCACCGTCTGGTCAGGCACGATGTTCAGCACGATTTCGTCCAGATAGGGCAGCGGATTGCCGGCCTCGTCACGCCCCCAGTAATGCTCGTTGCGCACCAGCCGCACCATGCTGCCGCTGACGAACTCGGCGACCTTGAAAGGGCCGGTGCCGGACGGCCGGAAGCGATAATCCACGCCGAGCGCCTTCACCGCGCTCGGCGAATTGATTGCCCCAGCGCGGCCGCCGAGCATCGTGGTGGCCGGCCCCCACGGCCGCGACAGGTGCAGCCGTACGAGATGCTCCTCCACCGCCTCCACCCGCTCCACCGGCGAAATCTCGGCCCGCGCCGCAGACCGCGTGGCCGGGTCGAGGATGCGATCGATGGTGGCCTTCACCGCGCCGGCATTGAAGGCCGTTCCGTCGTGGAAGGTGACGCCCTTGCGCAGCTTGAGGGTGACGGCCCTGGAGTCCGAAAGGTCCCAACTCTCGGCCAGCGAGCGATCGGGCCGCGGCGTGAGGCGCTGATCATTGTCGATCAGCACATCGTAAGCCTGCTTCCAGTAGAAGGTATCGCCGCCGGAGACCGCGAGCGTCGGGTCGAGCGAGCCCGGCGCGAGGTTGTAGGCGACGCGCAATTTGCCGCCGTATTCGGGCTTGTCGGCAGCGGCGCGGCCATGGCGCGCCAAGAGCACCACTGAACCGGCGCCGATCGCAGCGCCGCGGAGGAGCGCCCGGCGCCGCACCTGCCCGTCCACGGCTGGAGTGTTGGCATGGGGGGGCGGAGTGGTCTGCATCAGAACCTCCCGTTTTTCTTTCTTGGGGCGCCTCTTGAGCCGACTTTAGGGACCGCATCAGCCGGCCGTCAACTTGGCAATTGTCTACAATTTGCCGATACCGCGCACACGAAAAAAGGCCGGAGCGTCCGCCCCGGCCTTTCCTTCGTCCAACAGCCAGCGACCCGATCAGGTCCCCGGGCGCGACACCTCGGTTTCCTTGGACGTGATGAACTCCAGCAGCACCGGCACGCCCTTCTTGGTCTGCTCGATGCCGCGCTTGATCGCCGGGATGATCTCCTCCGGCGTGGTCACGCGTTCACCGTAGCCGCCGAAGGCGCGGGCCATGGCGGCGTAGTCGCCGGAGATGTCCGTCGTGCGGTATTTCTCGGTGGAGAGCGCCATGATCTTGAGTTCGATCGCCATCGAGAAGTTGTTCAGCAGGATGGACATGATGGGGATGCGCTCGCGCACCGCCGTCTCGAAGTCCATGCCGGTGAAGCCGATCGCCGCGTCGCCCCACACGTTGATGCAGAGCTTGTCGGGTTGCGCCACCTTGGCGCCCATGGCGAGGCCGAGCCCGTAACCGAGCTGCGTCGTCTTGCCCCAGCCGATATAGCTGAGCGGCGTGATCGACTGCCAGAACGGCGAGAGCTGATCGCGCGGCGAGCCCGCGTCATGAGTGATGATGGTGTTCTCGACGTCGACGGTGTGCTGCAGGTCCCACAGCACGCGGTAGGGCGAGAGCGGCGCGTCGTTCGAGGTCAGCTTCGGCATCCACTTCGCCATCCATTCGGCGCGGATCTTGGCGATATCAGCCGCAATCTTGGTCGCGTCGCGGTTGGCGGTGACGGTCTTTTTCACCTCGGCCAGCACGGCATCGAGCACCAGCCCGGCATCCCCGATCATGCCGACCTGGGTCACCACGTCCTTGTTGAGGTGCTTCGGGTCGAGCGTGGCGTGGATGATGGTCTTGCCGGTCGGTATCTTCACCGCGAAGGAGCTCTCGGTGAAGGAGCAGCCGATGCCGAAGATCACGTCCGCCTTGTCGAGGTACTGCGGCACCATGCGCGTCATCGCGACGCCGCCGGAGCCGAGCGAGAGCGGGTGGTTCTCAGGGAAGCTGGACTTGCCGGAGAGCGAGGTCACCACCGGGGCGGCGAGCAGCTCTGCCAGCTCTTTCAGCTGCGGCCAGGCCTGGGCGTAGTGGATACCCTGGCCGGCATAGAGCACCAGGTTCTTGGCGGCCACCAGCAGGGCGGCGGCTTCCTTCACGTGCACCGGGTCCGGCCCATAGCGGGTGGAGAGCACCGGCGTGTATTCGAAGGGCTCCGGCACTTCCTCGTTGAACATGTCACCGGGGATTTCCACCACCACCGGGCCGCCGCGGCCATTGCGCAGCTGGGTGAAGGCGCGGCGCATGATGTTGGAGACTTCGGAGGCCAGCATCACCGGCTCGGTCGACTTGGTGATCGACTTCAGCGAGATGGTGGAGTTGAAGTTCGGGTCCATATGCGCGAGGCGGCGGGCATAGCCCATCGGCAGCACCAGCACGGGCACCGATTCGCCGAAGCACTGCGCGATACCGCCAATGGCGTTTTCCGCACCCGGCCCGTGCTGCATGGCAAAAGCGCCGATTTTCTTGCCCGACGACAGGCGCGAAACCGCGTCCGCCATGTGCAGCCCGATGCGCTCCTGGCGCACGATGATGGGGCGGATATCCTTTTCCGCCGCGTGCTCAATCATGTGGTTGACGGGGTAGGCGAACAGATGTTCGACCCCCTCGCGCTTCATGATTTCCGCAATAGCCTCGCCGACTTTCATAGCTGTCTCCTTGGACGGAACGGATTGCTCTCCCGGAAAAAGCCTAGGCCCCGTCGTGCAGTGTGGCAACCCGGGGCAAGGTATTATGATGTTCCGCGGATCAGCCGGCCCGGCAGCGCGCCGGTGGGCACGCCATCGCGCTGGACGATCGCGCCGGAGAGGATGGTGGCCGCGTAGCCCTCGGTCCGCTGCACCAGGCGCCGCCCGCCAGCCGGCAGATCATAGCGCACCTCGGGGCCGAACGCAGTGAGGCGATCATAGTCGATCACGTTGAGATCGGCCTTCATCCCCGGCGCAATCAGCCCGCGATCGCTGAGCCCGAGCGCCAGCGCATTGTCGCGGGAAAGCCGGCGGATCACCCATTCCAGCGGCAACCGCTCGCCCCGGCTGCGGTCACGCGTCCAATGGGTGATCATCGTGGTCGGCGCCGAGGCGTCGCAGATGATCGAGACATGCGCGCCGCCATCGCCGAGCCCCATGATGGTGTTGGGGTGCTGCATCATCTCCTGCACCGCGCCAAGATCGCCGGCGGCGTAGTTGATGATCGGGCGGTAGAGGATGGTCTTGCCGTCATTCTCCAGCAGCATGTCATAGGCAAACGCGCTCGGGTCCACCCCGGCGCGGGCGGCCATAGCGGCGATGCTGGCCTCGGGCCCGGGCTCGTAATCCGGCCGGTCACCGAGCGGGAAGATCTTTTCCCAGGTGGTGAGGCGATGGCGCAGCGTCGGGTCGTCGGTGTGCTCGGCGAGGATGCGCGCGCGGAACGCGGGGTCCCGCAGGCGGGCGAGCTTGGCAGGGAAGGGGAGTTTGGCGATCTCCTGCCAGGAGGGGCAGCCGATGAACGGGTTCTGCGAAATCTCGAAGCCGAGCATCACGCCGACCGGGCGCGCCATCACCTGCCCGGTAATCTTCTGCCCCGCCGCATTGGCCGCCTCGATATGTCCGAGAATGCGCCGCCACGCCTCCGGCCGCTGCTCGCGCTGCAACAGCGAGATCGTCATCGGCCGGCCGGAGCCCTGGGCGAGGCGGCGCAGCATGGCGAATTCGCCATCCACATCCTCGAAATCCGAAATCACCTGCATCCAGCCACCGCCGAGCGCCGCCGCGATCTCCGCCAGTTCGCTCTCCTCGGCGCGCAACGTCGGCGTGTGCCGGCCATCGAGCGTCTTGTGCGCCAGCGTGCGCGAGGTGGAGAAGCCGAGCGCCCCGGCGCGAATGCCCTCCGCCGCCAGCCGCGCCATCTCCGCCCGATCCGCCGCCGTCGCAGGCTCCCGATCGGCGCCGCGCTGCCCCATCACATGCACCCGCAGCGCCGCATGCGGCACCTGGGTGGCCACGTCCGCGTCATAATTCCGCGCCGCTAGCGCATCGAGGAATTCCGGGAAAGTCTGCCAGTTCCACGGCAACCCCTCGGTCAGCACCACCTCGGGAATGTCCTCCACCCCCTCCATCAACTCCACCAGCATCTTGCGCCGCTCCGGCAGGCAGGGCGCGAAACCGACGCCGCAATTGCCGATCAGCACGGTGGTCACGCCGTTCCACGAGGACGGCGTGATGTGGCTGCCCCAGGTCACCTGGGCGTCGTAATGGGTGTGCACGTCAATGAAGCCGGGGGTGACGATCTGGCCCTTGGCGTCGATCTCCTCGGCCCCGCGGCCGCTCACCTGGCCCACCGCGACGATGCGGTCACCGGCAATGGCGACATCGGCCTGACGCGGCGCACCGCCCGATCCATCGACCACGGTTGCGTTGCGGATCACCAGCGATGCGTCCATTCTCGGCCTCCCCCTTATGGCGCCTTGGCGCGCCTGATGGGGCTGAGTGTGGCACGGGTCGAAGGGAAGCGCATCATGGCTGTCAGCGAAGGCGAGGCGGATTTTCGCGGGTGGAAAACCTGGTATCGCATCACCGGCGATCTAACCTCCGGCAAGCCGCCGCTGGTGTGCCTCCACGGCGGCCCGGGCGTGCCGCACAACTACTTGCTGCGCTATACCGCACTCGCCGCGCAGACCGGCCGCGCGGTCATCCACTACGATCAGGTCGGCTGCGGCCGCTCCACCCATTTGCGCGAGAAGGGACCGGATTTCTGGCAGGTGCCGCTGTTCGTCGAGGAACTCGACAACCTGCTGCGCCATCTCGGCATTGCCGGCGGCTATCACCTGCTCGGCCAGAGTTGGGGCGGCATGCTGGCCTCCGAACACGCGGTGCTGCGCCCCGCCGGCCTGCGCTCCCTGGTGATTTCCAACTCCCCGGCCTCGATGGAACTCTGGCTCCAGGAGGCCGGCAAGCTGCGCGATCTGCTGCCGACCGACGTGCAGGCCACCCTGCTGCGCCACGAGGCGGCCGGCACGACCTCAGACCCCGAATACGAAACGGCGATGATGGTGTTCTACGAGCGCCACGTCTGCCGCATCCCCTTCCCCGAGGAAGTCGCCGCAAGCTTCGCCCTGCTGGCCGAGGACCCGACCGTCTACCACACCATGAACGGCCCCTCGGAGTTCCACTGCATCGGCACCATCAAGGAATGGTCGATCATCGACCGCCTGCACCAAATCGCCGCGCCGACGCTGCTGATCTCCGGCCGGCATGACGAGGCGACGCCCGCGGTGGTGCAGCCTTTCGCCGATCGGATTCCGAACGTGCGCTGGACGGTGTTCGAGGAGTCGAGCCATTTGCCGCATGTGGAGGAGCCGGAGGCGTGTCTGGCGGCGGTGGCCGCGTTCATTGCCAGTTACGATTAACTCCGACCAACGCAACGATTGCCGGTAATGCAACTATTGCCTTCGGAGGTCGACTTGACCGGGCAGTGGTATCTCGAGGGAGGGCGCGTCGTTGCCGACAATGTGTGTCATCGGATCACAGCTTTGACGCAATCATATCTCGTAGAGGTCGCAAGGGACCAAAGCGGTTGGGACACGCTCTATCGTGATCCGACTGACGGAAGGTTTTGGGAACTCATCTACCCTCAAGGTGAAATGCACGGCGGTGGACCGCCACAGCTGAGATGCATCACATCTGAGGCGGCCGAGCAGTCGTATCGCATTTAGTCCGCCGGTGAGCGGTGACAGACAGTCGACACTATTCAAGAAGATATGTGCCCAGAATTTTTATCCGTTGGCTTCGTACTCGCCGGGTCGATTACAAGGCCAACGGATAAAAAGTTTTTGCTTCTTTTTTCAAAAAGAAGCCCTTGCCTTCCTTACCCTAACTGATTCCCCCAAAGCGCCGGAAACTTCCGCGCCAGCCACTGCGCCAGCGCCGCGTTCACCGCCACCGGCGCCTCCTGCGCCATCCAGTGGCCGCTATTCACCACCATCTCGCTGAGATCGGCGCAGGCGCCGCGCATCGGCTCGGCAAGGCGGGAGTCGATGGTTTCGCAAGTGGTGTCGTAAGCGCCGTGCAGGAACAGCACGGGCATGGCGATCTTGCCGTCATGCTTGGCATGCGCGGCGTAGGCGATATTGCGGGCATGGTTCATGTACCAGGAATCCGGCCCGAAGAACCCGTTGCGGGTGAGGGCGGCGACGTAGTGCGAGGCGTCTTCCTCGGTGATCACGTCGACATCGCGCGGCACCGCGGGGGCGCCGGCGCCAGGGCCGAACCAGCCGCCCTGACGGCGGATCATCGCGGTGCGGCCCGGCTTCTTGCGCCCCGCCGGCGTGCCCTTGCGGAACAACACGTTGACGGTGTTGGCGATATTGGTCTCGAACCCCGCAGTGGCGGCGGGGAAGCTCTCCTCGTAGAAGGCCATGTAGTCCCACTGGCCCAGCGGGAACTCAGCCTCCGGGTAGGTCTCGCGATCGACCAGCGCCAGGAAATTCGCCGGCGCGAACCCGCCGGGCACGTAGGGCACGCAGAGATTGGCAACCCCCTGGCAGCGCTCCGGGTGATGCGTGGCGATGCTCCACACCACCGGGCTGCCCCAGTCATGCCCCACCCAGACCGCGCGTTCGTGGCCGAGACTGTCGAGCAGTTCGATCATGTCGGCGACGCTGTGTTGCAGCGCGTAGTCCTCGTGGCGCGGGTAGACGGAGGAGCGGCCATAGCCGCGCATATCCGGCGCAATCGCGCGGAAGCCGAGTGCTGCGAGCGCGGGTAACTGATGGCGCCAGGAGATTGCGAGTTCCGGCCAGCCATGCACGAAAATCACCGGGGTGCCGCTCTCCGGCCCGCAGGCGAGATAGGTGGTGGTGTGGCGGGCGCTGCGGGTGACGTGCTCGGTGATGGGGAATTGCATGCGACTTCTCCTTCCTTTGCCGCCAACATGACACAGGATGCCAATTCGTCATATGAACGGCGCGCATGAACGCGACCCGTCCCTTCGCGCCGCGCCGCCTGAGCCGGGCCGGCGGCCCGCTCTACCGCCAGGCGGCGGCGCAACTGCGCGCGGCGATCGGCGCCGGGCGCATCGGTGTCGGCGCGGATTTACCGACCGAGGCGGCGCTGGCGGCAGGCTTCGGCGTCAGCCTGATCACCATCCGCCACGCGCTGCGCGAGCTCGAGCAGGAGGGGATGATCCGCAAGCGCGCCGCCAAGGCGGCCGTGGTCGTGGCCAGCGCGCCGAGCCAACCCGCCGCCCGGCCGCTCAACAGCATCGAGGACGTGGTGGCCGCCACCTCCGGCGCCGAACTGCGCATCGGCAGCTTCGGCCCCCGCCGCTCTGCCGAGGCGGCGGCGATCTTCGGGCTCGATGCCGGCACCGAGCTGCACTGCCTGCGCGGCCGCCTGCTCTCCGACGGCGCGCCGCTTAGCGAAATCACCATCTATTTCCCGCCGGAGATTGGTGCGCGGCTGAGCCGGACGGATTTCGACGACGTCGTGGTGTTCCGTTCAGTAGAGCGCCGCCTCGGCATCCGCCTGCACGGCGCGCGCATCACCGTCACCGCCGAACTCGCCGATGCCGCGCTGGCGCGCTCGCTGGAGATCGAGGAGGGCGGGCCGGTGCTGGTCAGCCGCATGCTATGGCGCGATGCGGCGGGCGCCCCGGTGGAACTCACCATCGCCCGCCATCGCGCCGACCGCTACAGCCTCAGCTACGACTTTCCCTAGGTGTTCCGGCGCAGCAAATGCCCGTTCACGCAGTTGGTCAGCCGCCCGTCCCGCAGATAGTACAGCACCACTTCGGCGGCCTTGCGGCGGATGTCGAGATTGGCGGGCGGGCTGAAGAAGGCGGCGTGCGGGGTGAGAATCAGGCGATCCTTGATCCACGGCTCCCCCGCCTGCAACGCCGCGAACAACGGATGCAGCGGCACTGGCGGCTCGGAGGGCAGCACGTCGAGCGCCGCGCCGGCGATGCGGCCCGATTTCAACGCGTCATGCAGCGCATCGAGATCGACCAGCGGGCCGCGGGCGGTGTTGACGAGGATGAGGTTGTCCTTCGCCCAGGACAGGCTCTCCGCGTTGATGATGTTGCGCGTTGAGTCCGTATAGGGCGCGTGCAGGCTGATGGCGTCGGACGCCTCCATCAATTCCTTGAGGCTGCGGGCGCGGCGATAGCCGACGCCGAGTTCCACCCCGTTGGGCAGCTCCGGATCATAGAACATGATCTCCATGTCGAAGCCCTTGGCGCGCCGCGCGGCGGCCATGCCGATGCGGCCCAGGCCGATAATGCCGAAGGTCTGCCCGCGCAGGCGGCGCATCAAGGGCGCGCCGGGCGCCCAGCCCCAATTGCCCACGGGATCGGCGGCGAGCCTGGTGGCGTAGTAGTGGGTGCCGCGCGCCAGCGTGAGCATCAGCGAGACCGCATGGTCCGCCACTTCCGACGTGCCGTAATCCGGCACGTTGCAAACCGGCACGCCGCGGGCGCCCCAGGCCTCGCTGTCGAGATTGTCGTAGCCGACGCCCATGCGGACGATGATCTTGCAGTTGGGATACTGGTTCACATCGCCGACGTCATGGTTCGCCGAGCCCGAGATGATGCCGTCGGCGGCGATCTTCTCGGCCTCCGGGGCGTCCTGGTCGACGCCGTAGGAGGTGGTGGCGGCAAAATCCCCGAAGGTCGCCTGTTCCAGCCCGTCCGGCGATTTCGGGTAGTTGAGATACAGCACTTTGGCCATGTTCAGCACTCTTTCACGACGCCGATGGTGGCGCCCATTTTAATGTCCTGCCCCACGGTCTTCACCACCTGGGCGACGATGCCGGCGGCCGGCGCCTCGATCTCCACCACCGCCTTGGCGGTCTCGATCTCGGCGACGATGTCCCCCTTGGCGACCTTGGCGCCGTCCTCGACGGTCCAGCGCACCAGCTTGCCGGAATCGACGGTGAGATCGCCGAACGGCATGTTGATCAGCGCGCCCTTGAGCGTGCCGAGCGAGGGGGCAGGGGGCGGCGCCTTGGGGGCGGCGGCGGCGGTGATTACCTCGACGGGCGC